>DAOTYI010000222.1:0-19029 GCA_034434895.1 Anaerolineae bacterium | reverse complement strand
GGTCCTCGGTGGGGCCGGGACGGTGCTCACCTTTTTGCCGATCCTGGCCATCTTCTTTGCTGTGCTGGCCCTGTTGGAGGATGTGGGTTACATGGCCCGCGCCGCCTATGTCATGGACCGTTTTATGCACCTGGTGGGCCTGCACGGCCGAAGCTTCCTGCCCCTCTTTCTGGGCTTTGGCTGCAATGTGCCGGCGGTCATGGGTGCGCGGATCATAGACTCCCCACGGGCACGGCTGTTGACCATCCTGCTGGCACCGCTGGTGCCCTGTGCCGGGCGGATGGCCATCATCGCCTTTCTCACCCCTCTCTTCTTCGGCCAGAAGGCGACGCTGGTGGCCTGGGGGCTTGTTGTCGTGAACCTGGTTGCCCTGGCCCTGGTCGGGGTGCTGCTTAACAGGTGGGTGCTTAAGGGGGAACGGGCGGCGTTCATTATGGAATTGCCCCTCTACCACCGCCCCAATGCCCGGACCATCGGCCTGCAGGTGTGGCACAACAGCCTCGAGTTCCTCAAGAAGGCAGGGACGCTCATCCTGGTCATGTCGGTTGTCGTCTGGGCGCTGGCGGCGCTGCCCTACGGCGAAATCGAAAGCAGCTACCTGGCGACCGTGGGGCGGGCGCTGGCCCCGGTCGGGGCGCTAATGGGCCTCGACTGGCGGATGCTGGTGGCGCTGTTGACCAGCTTTGTGGCCAAAGAGAACTCGGTGGCCACCCTGGGGGTATTGTTCAGCACCGGCGACCAGATGGCCGGCCTGGCAGCCGTCCTGGCGGGGGAGCTGACCCCGGCAGCGGCGCTGGCCTTCCTGGTGGTGCAGATGCTCTTTGTGCCCTGCGCGGCGACGCTGGCAGCCATCCGCCAGGAGACCCGAAGTTGGGGCTGGACGGCCTTCAGCGTAGGGTTGCTCCTCCTCTTGTCACTGGTCGGCGGGGTGGCAGCCTACCAGATTTTCCATTGATGGGAAGATGTTAGAAAAGCTGTTGCAGATCGTGGCTGAGGGGGGGGCACACAGCTACGAGGAGCTGACGAAGCGGCTATCGGTTCCCCAACCGTTGCTGGAGGCGATGCTGGCCGATCTGTCGCGGTTGGGCTATCTGCAGGCAGTAAGTGGCGGCTGCCAGGGACAGTGTGCAGGCTGCCCGCTGAGCAGTTGTGTGGCGGGAACAGGCTGCCTGTGGGCCTTGACGGAGAAGGGCCGTCAGGCAGCAGCCAGGTTGACGCCATACGGCCCAGGCCGATAGAGGGTTGTACACCTTAACCACAAAGGACACAAAGAACACGAAGAATAAAGAGAAAACCTTAGTGTCCTTAGTGGTAAAAAGAGCTATGGCTGAGTAGTTACCATCAAGTTAAGCGACTCAAGTCGCACCTCAGGGGCCTGCGGCCAGGCATCCACCGGCGTGGACCCCTCCGTCCGCGCAGGCAGACGGCCGGGTAGCCGAAGGCATTGCCTTCGGCTATCCGGTGCGATTGCTAATCGCTCGCGCCTTGATGCCAATGGGGTTGTACACCCGGCGGCGCGCTCAGGGGCCTGAGCGGGTTATGGCCGGCAGGAACACCCGGTGGGCCTGCTCTGGGATGAGGAGCAGGATGTCGTCGCTGGAGGTCACCTGGTAGCCGGTGGAATCCCGGTACCGGACGTAGACCCTCTTCTGACCGTTGCCGGCGGTCAGGGTCCAGGCTTTGTGCAGGGCATAGGCTTCCCACACCGCTCCCCCGAAGCCCGGATCGTTGCTGAGCATCACCTGGTCGGCATAGTCAATGCCGCTGCAACCGGAGACCTGTTCGTTGGTCAGGGTTACGGTCACCGCCTGAGTGCTGGTCTGGGTGTCATCATAGTTGACGAATACCGGCAGGACGTCAGGCTGGCTGCCAAAGTCGGCGGTCCAGTAGGTGCCGTAGAAGCCGCCCGTCACATACCCCACCCCGATCTCGCGCAGCTTGCCGTTGAGCAGGATGTCGTGATGGCCCGGGCTGGCCATCCAGGCGGCGACCAGGGAGGCAGGGGTGTTAAAGCCAGCGCCGATTGTCTCCCCGATGAAACAGGCCCCCCAGCAATAGGGGGTGTAGCCGGCAGCACAGGCCCGGTCGGCCGGAGAGGCCTCGCCGGGGCACTGATGAGCGAAGCAACCCCGATCGCGCATGAGGGCGCTGTGCGCCTCGGCGATGGCGGTCAGGACCGGGTTGACCTTGTACGGGGCCAACCCTGCCTTGCGCCGTTCCAGGTTGATCAGGCGCACGACCTCGTCAGCATAGGCACTGGCCGGCAGGCCCGACCCGGCCTCCGCGTGGGGTGCAATCGCGGAATCTGGCCGGCCGCTCTGGGTGTGTTGTAGGGCAACTGCGAGCAGTTGCCCTACATTCTGGCCGCTCTGGGTGTGAGGAACAGGCCCGTCCGACAGAGCTGCCTGGCCCGTCAGCCCGACCAGAGTCACACACAAGAGGATGATCGCCCCCGTTCTGGCTTTTCTCATCAGATCTGCCTCCTGTCATCCAGGACATCAAAGAAATATGGCACGGCCCATTGCAACCTTATTTTACCCTTTCCGGCCTGGGTTAGCAATGGGAATTTGGTACCAGGGAATCGGCGGCGAGTGGGAATTCGGTACCGGTCGGGGAGAAAAAAGGCCGCCGGTTCCATCCACCGGCGGCCTCCTGTTTATACCAGCGAGGTTCCATCCAGGCCAGGCGGCGGGGGCACACCCATCAGGCTCAGGATGGTGGGCATGACGTTGAGCACCGAAAAACGGGTCTGGGGGATGGTCTGCCCGCCAATGTAGAGCATGGCATCGTCGTAAGTGTGCATCCCCACCAGTTCATCGCCTTTGTAGGTGAGAGTTTCTTTATAGAGCGGCCCCTTGGGGTCGTAGCCGTCGTAGGGGGCCAGGATCAGGTCGGCCGCCTGCTCCAGATAGGGGCCATGATACAGTTCCTCGCGCCGGAAAGCGGCCTGAAAGACCGGCGCGCCATCATCGGGGTCGCGCAGTTCCAGGGCGGCGGCGGCAATCTCGGCACGCAGAGCTTCGTATTCGGCACCAGGAGCCACGCAGCCATCCTTTTCCCGTCCCCGCACGCGGAGGAATACCCGCCCCGGGTCCAGGCTGTAGGCGACGGAAGCAGGGTCAACCTCATCCAGCCCCTTCTGCCGGTCGGGCGGGATGGTCCGCAGCTTGAGCCAGCCGTTGTCCATCAGCCAGCGGTTGACATAGACCTCTTTTTTGACCGTACAAAAGCCGTGGTCGGCCATCCACATCAGCGTCGTGCGGTCGTCGAGTTTGGCGGCGAGTTGGCCCAGCATGTCGTCAATGCGCCGGTAGAAATCGTAAAAGGCCGGCGCGTAGGTGGGGTGCCCCTCCTCCATCTGCTGCCACAAAAAGTGGTGCAGCCGGTCGGTCTCCATGATGTGGAGGTGCAGATAGTCCCACTCTTCGTTGTCAACCAGATGAAACAGGGTGCGGATGCGGGCTTCCAGGACGGCGTTGACCTCTTGCAGGGCCAGCTCTTTCGACCGGCGGGCTTTCCACGGGTCGGCATCCACGATATAGCCCAGCGATTTGAGGGTGGGCAGGAACGATTCGGGATAGACGGCCTTTTCCAGGCTGGGGCTGAGGAAGCAACCGACCAGGATGCCGTTGACCGGGCGGGGGGGGTAGGTGACCGGCACATTGACGACGATCACCCGTTTGCCGGCCGCACTCAGCACCTCCCACAGGGTGGGGGCCTTCATGTTGCGGGCGGTGGGGATGAATTGTCTGCCGCTGGCCGGATCGCGGTCAATAAAGCCAAAGATGCCATGTCTGGCCGGATTGACGCCGGTCATCATCGTGCTCCAGGCCACCGACGACACCCAGGGCCACACCGAGTCCATGCGCAGCAGGCTACCCTGCTGGACCAGGCGGGCGGCGTTGGGCGCGCGCCCCTCGGCGATCAGGCGCTGCATAAAGGTGTAGGGGGTGCCGTCCAGCCCGATAAAGACGACGCGGCGAGGCTTTTCCCTGTGGCGGAGTTTATCAAAAAAGCCCATAGCTGTTCGGTCCCTTCTTTTTTCACCGCCGAGCACGCAGAGAACACAAATCCGGCGGTGTAGGACAAGCTTCAGCTTGTCCTACAGATACCCCAGCGCCGCCAGCCGCGCTTCGACCTGCGCCTCCTCGTCGGCGGTGTAGGGGGTTTCCTCTCTGGCGACGGGGGGGACATAGCCCAACTCCTCCAGCTTGCGCAGAACTTTGCCCAGGCTCTCTTCGATCGTTTCCCGGCTGGAGTCAATGGTCACTTCCGGGTTTTCCGGCGGTTCGTAAGGGTCAGAGATGCCGGTAAAGTTGGGGATCTCACCGGCAATGGCCTTTTTGTACAGCCCCTTGACATCACGCTCGATCAGGGTCTCCAGCGGGGCGTAGCAGTAGACCTCGACAAAATGGCCGATCTCCCGGCGAGACCTGGCCCGCACCTCACGATAAGGGGAGATAAAAGAGCAGAGCACAGCCACCCCGTTGCGGGTCAACAGTTTGGCCACAAAGGTCACCCGTTCGATATTCTTGTCGCGGTCCTCTCTGGAAAAGCCCAGGTCGCGGGTCAGCCCCTGGCGCACAATGTCGCCATCCAACCGTTCGACCTTGAGGCCGCGCCGCCGCAACTCCTCCTCCAGCCGCAGGGCCAGGGCGGTCTTGCCCGAACCGGACAGGCCGGTAAACCAGACGGTGACACCTTTTTGTTCCATGATGCGTTCTCCTGGTTGCGTATTGGGTATTGGATAGTGGGTATTGGGTATTGGGTATTGGGTATTGGGTATTGCGTTCAGACAAATGATCGGCCCTGCATGTCGTCGGGGACCGGCACGTCCATCAGTTCCAGGATGGTGGGGGCCACATCCATCAGATGCCGGGTAGGGCCATGCCCCTGGCCCCGGCGCTTCGGGTCGTAGTAGATGTACAGCCCTTCCTGAGCGTGATTGGCGTCGTCAGGGCCGGTGTCGTTTTCAAAGGTATAGATACGGTTCAGCCCCAGGCTGCCCACCGATCGCCAGCCCAGGTTGCCAAAGTAGACGATCAGGTCAGGTGGGATGTTGTTCACCTGACGGTAGATCTCTTCCGGTTTGTAGGCCACCGAGCCGAGAGGGCGGCCCTGCGGATCGGGGATGGCCGCGATGCGCGCGATCAGCTCGTCGCGCACCCGTTCATAGTCGGCCGGTTCGATGGCCCCCTCCGGCTCGCGGCCCTTGACATTCAGGAACAGGCGGGCATAGTAGCCGCCCGACCCCCAGGCACGGGTCTGCGCCCAGTTTACTTCGCACTTTTCCAGGGGCACGATCCCCTCCGGCTGGTAATCCAGCACCAGATAGCCCTCTTGCTTCAGCCACTCGTTGAAAGCGATGCCACCCATCATCGGCTGGCCGCCGTGGTCCGAGACGACCAGCACAGCCGTGTCGTCGTCCAGCAACGTCAGCCACTCGCCGATCTGCCTGTCCAGGTGGATGTAATAGTCGCGGATGGCGTTCTGATAGGGGTTGCCCGGTTCGTGCAGGGGATGGCGCTCGTCGAAATATTTCCAGAAGCCGTGGTGGATGCGGTCCACACCCATGTCCACGTGCATAAAAAAGTCCCATGCTTTGGTTTTCAGCAGGTGCCTGACCACAGCGTGCTGCTGGTCAGCCATGTCGTAGATCTGTTGCAACAGGAACTCTTTGTTTTCGGTGCGAAACTGAGGCACATCCACCATATACTCGCCGGCGATCAGTTCCTGGATCTCCCAGCGCAGTTCCGGTGGGTAGGTGTACTGGCTGTGGGTGCTGGGGGTCAGAAAGCAGGAGATCAGGCAGCCGTTGACCGGCCTGACCGGGTAGGTCTGGGGCACGGCGACCACCACCACCTGCCGGCCCAGGCGCGACAGGATATCCCACACCCGGTCGGCCTTGACGGCGCTGCCGGTGGCGATGGTCATCCGTTCGTAGCTATAGTCGGCCCGGTTGCGGAACCCGTAAAAGCCGAGCTGACCGGGGTCGCGGCTGCTGAGCATCGAGGCCCAGGCCGGGACGGTGATGGCCGGGATGGTGCTGGTCAACTCGCCGTAGGTGCCGGCCTCCATCAGGCGGCGCAGGTTGGGCAGGTGCTCGCGCCAGCGGTCAAACACCAGAGTCGGTTCAGCGCAGTCCAGGCCGATGACAAATACTTTGCTCAAGGGAATCTCCTCTCAGGTTATCAGGGACGAAAGACGATCATTGGTCCTTTGTCTTTCGTCCTTCGTCATTGAACTTTCTTTTTCGCCTGGATGCCTTCCATCAGCACGCGGGAGACTTCGGGGCGGGTGAATTCTTCCGGCAGCATCTCGCCGCGCTCCAGCATTTCGCGCACCTGGGTACCACTCAGGTTAACCCAGTCCTCCTGGCTGTGAGGGCAGGTCTTGGCGCTGACCACCGCCCCGCACTTTTTGCAGTAGAAGGTATAGTCGAAAAAGAGGGGGATGATGCCGATTTCGTTCGGCTCGAACTCGTCAAAGATATAGTGGGCGTCGTAGGTACCATAATATTTTCCCACGCCGGCATGGTCGCGGCCGACGATAAAGTGGGTGCAGCCGTAATTCTTGCGGGCAATGGCGTGAAAGATCGCCTCGCGGGGGCCGGCATAGCGCATGGCTGCCGGGAAGACGCCCAACAGCACCCGCTCCGCCGGGTAGTAGTCGCGCAGGATAGCCCGATAGCTCTCGATGCGCACATCGGCGGGGATGTCGTCCGGCTTGGTCTCGCCCACCAGCGGGTGGAGGAATAATCCGTCCACGATCTCCAGCGCCGTCTTTTGGATATATTCGTGAGCGCGGTGGATCGGGTTGCGCGTCTGAAAGGCGACGATCCGCCGCCAACCACGCGCGGCAAACATGCGGCGGGTCTGGGCCGGTTCGTGGCGCAGTTCGGGAAATTCGACCTCTCGTGGACTGTTGAGCATATACACCTCGCCGCCCAACAGCCAATCCCCCTGTCGGTACAGCCGGGCCACGCCGGGATGGGCCAGGTCGGTGGTTTTGTACACCTCGCGGGCCTCCCGCTCCTTGTCGGCGGGGAATTTTTCGGCGATGGTCATCACGCCCATCAGGTGATCGCCATCCATGAGGGCAACCTCCTGCCCTTCCTTCAATCCGGCGGCCGTCTCGTCATCCACCGGCAGGGTGACGGGCAGGCTCCAGGCCAGGCCGCTGGTCAGGTGCATGGTGTCAATCACGCTGTCATAATCGGCCTGGGTCATGAATCCGGTCAGCGGACTGAGAGCGCCAACGGCGATCAGTTCCAGGTCGGAAACGGCCATGCGGGTCAGTTGGACCTGAGGAAAGAAAGCGGCCCGCTCCAGGGCCGCCTGGCGCAGTTCGCCGCGCAAAACGCGGTTGACCAGTTGCCCGCCGTGGGGCGGAATCGTGCCTGCAACTCTGGCCATAAGGTTACTCCTGAAAGTCGTTTCTTTTAGAGCCAGTCTGAAAACCACCAAGGACACGAAGGACACAAAGAATTTGTGTCAATTTCCTCTCATTTCTTTGTCCTGTGCGCCTTTGTGGTAGACTTTTCAGACAAGCTCTTAGAGCGGGATCCCGTTCCCGCCGTCCCATGCCGGGCCGTAAGGCCCAAAACAAAAGCATGAACCGCATGACACAGCCTGGTTCATGCCGCAGGGATTCTAGCAGGAAACCGGCTCTTTGTCAATTGAACAGGGGGGCCAGGGCAGGGGCCCTGTAGAGGCCGGTCTGAAGCTCGACATGCGTCGCAACGTGTGGTATACTGAATTGAAAACCCTCCCATTGGACCCCAACCCGTCGCCGGACCGGGGGGGCCGATGGGAGCAACTGGACCGGTCGGACAGGCTCCACCACCACGTCGGGCAGGCGTGGGCCGACCGTGGGCTACCTGTGCCCCGACCATCACGCACCGACCGGCCCGCCGATGTATAATACCGGTACATAAGACGCACAATGAGGAACCCGATGCCTGCCCATGCCCGCTGCCGCCGCCTGCTCGTGGCGATGGCCATCTGTATCGGCCTGATATTGGCCGCCGGATGGGGGGTCTACGGCTGGTTGCTGGCCGACCTGCCGCCGTTGGACGATCTCCATCGCTACAGCGGCGCGCTCAGCAGCAAGGTCTACGACCGGTACGGACGGCTGCTCTATGAGATGCCGCCGCCCTATGGTGGCTTCCACACCCCTGTTGCCCTGAGCGAGGTGCCCGAGGCGCTGCGCCAGGCAATCGTCGCCACCGAAGATGCTCGCTTTTACCAGAACCCCGGCATAGATTTCAAAGCCATCCTCCGCTCGGCCTGGTGGAACCTGCGCAGCGGCCACATCATTTCGGGAGCCAGCACCATCACCCAGCAGTTGGCCCGCAATCTGCTGCTAAGCCCTGACGAACGCTATGAGCAGAGCTATAGCCGCAAACTGCGCGAAGCAATCCTGGCCTGGCGGATCACAGACCGGTATTCCAAGGACGAGATCCTGGAACTGTATCTCAATGAGATCTATTTCGGCAACCTGGCTTACGGCGTCGAAGCAGCGGCCCAAACCTATTTTGGCAAACATGTCCGCGACCTGGACCTGGCCGAGTGCGCGCTGCTGGCCGGGCTGCCCCAATCGCCGCCGCTATATAATCCGTTCGAGCACCTGGAAGCAGCCAAAGAGCGGCAGGCTGTGGTCCTGCGTCTGATGGTCGAGCAGGGCTACATCAGCCAGGAACAGGCCCGCCAGGCAAAGGAGGAAAAGCTCTATTTCGCACCGACCCCGTTTGAAATCCGTGCGCCCCATTTTGTGATGTATGTGCGCAGCCTGCTGGAACAGGAATTGGGGCAGGAAACCCTGGAAGAGGGGGGCCTGAGCATCTACACCACCCTCGACCTGGACCTGAACGAGACGGCCCGCGACCTGGTCCGCTATCGGCTGGCCCGCCTGGCCGGGTGCCACGGCCAGCGGACTAACTGTCCGCCCGGCGGCCACAATGTGCGCAACGCGGCGCTGGTGGCCCTCGACCCGCAGACGGGCGAGATCCTGGCCATGCTGGGCAGCCCCGACTATTTTTCGGCCCGCATTGATGGCGCGGTCAACGGCACGACCGCTCTGCGCCAGCCCGGTTCATCCATCAAACCGATCACCTATGCTGCCGCCTTTGAGAGCCGCCGACTCACCCCGGCGACGATGATGCTCGATGTGCGCACGTCGTTTGTCACCAGGGAAGGAACGCCTTATGTGCCGCTCAACTATGACCTGCAATGGCATGGCCCGGTGTTGTTGCGCGAGGCGCTGGCTTCGTCATACAACCTTGTCGCCGTCAAGGTGCTGGACACCATTGGCGTGGAGGCGATGACCGGCCTGGCGCGGAGGCTGGGCATCACCACCTTCGACGATCCCGACCGGTTGGGGCTGGCGGTGACCCTGGGCGGCGGCGAGGTTCGCCTGCTGGAGGAGACGGCCGCCTATGCCGCCTTTGCCAACGGCGGATACACGGTCCGGCCTGTGGCCGTGCTCCGCGTCGAAGACGCCGATGGACATCTGCTTTGGTCGCAAACTCCTGGCATGGGCAACCAGGTTCTCGATGAGCGCGTTGCCTATCTAATATCCAATATCCTGAGCGACAACGTGGCCCGCATCCCCGGTTTTGGCGAAGAAAGCCCGCTGAAGCTGAGCCGCCCGGCCGCGGTCAAGACCGGCACCACCACCGACTTTCGCGACAACTGGACGGTGGGCTATACACCCGACCTGGTCGTCGGGGTGTGGGTGGGCAATGCTGACAACGAACCGATGCGCGAGATTTCGGGGGTCAGCGGCGCAGCGCCCATCTGGCACGATTTCATGGAAGCGGCGCTCAAGGGTACCCCGGTCCACGAGTTTCAACGTCCCGACGGGCTGGTTGAGGTGGAGGTTTGCGCTCTGTCGGGTCAACTGCCAGGGCCGGACTGCCCGCACCGGGTGACGGAGCTGTTTCTGGAAGGCACCCAGCCGACCCAGACCTGCACCCTGCACCTGCCGATTTCCGATTTCCGATTTCCGATTTCCGAGTCTGGACTGCAGGTTGCCGATGCAGCAGTTCCAATGGAAAATCGAAAATCGAAAATCCAAAATCTGTTGATGATGAATTTGCCAGATGCAGGCGCGGTGTACCGGCTGGACCCGGCGCTCCCTCGCGAGGCGCAACGGATCGAGGTCGAGGCGCGGGCAGGAGTCCCGCTGCTCGAAGTGACGTTGCTGGTGGACGGCCGGCCGCTGGCCGAATTTGTCGCGCCGCCCTACAAGGCCTTATGGCGGCTGGAGCCGGGGCGGCACGCCTTCTCGGCGGAGGGAGTGACGGTCAGCGGCGAGCGGGTGACAGGCGACCCGGTATGGGTGGAGGTGCGGGAGTAGTCGGCGGAGAGAGGCTATTTCGGTGAGGAGATTTCGTTGGCTTTGACAGGACCCTACCAGGAGGCTGGATTGAGGAACAGACATCAGATGCTTAACCGATGGCTGTCTCTTTTCTTGCTGTTCACCCTGTTGCCGAACGCCTGTGCCTCGTCCACATCTGAGATGACACCGCAGCCTTCAGCCACCGCCGCCACGCCTACGGAAACGGCAGCGCCAATCGGGGCCACCTCTCCGACGGTTGGCGAACTTGCCCACGCGCCGGAGGGCTGGCGGATGCACACCAGCAACCGGTGGCCCGTGTCCTTTGCGGTCCCTGCCACCTGGCAGGAGGTAGAACCGGATCACCTGGAGGGCCAGGATGGCTTTGCCCACCTGGAGCCGTTCAGCGGCCCAGGGGTGTCGGTGGACCAGGCTTGCGAGTGGGAGGCCAATTCCCACCGCGAGCGATATGGCCTGGCGCCGGGCCTGACCAGCCTGTCGCGGGACAATGTGGTTGACGCCAGGGGGCAGCCCTGCCTGATCCACAGCGCCGACGCCCAATCGGCCATCCTCCTGCCCAACCCCAGGCCGGCGAGCGGTGAGACACCCTTCCTGCTCCTGTCTGTGGATCGTGACCATTTTCTGGGGGTGGTCTCCTCGCTCGATGACCGGCTGCAAGTGACACCTGAGCCGACCCTGTCCGGCAGTTCCTATGGCCGGACCCTCTCTCCAGAGGAGGTGCCCGACAACCTGCCACTGGAAACTACCGCCTTTGGCGATCTGATCCTGGAGGATTACACCGTCATTGACGCCAGGGTGGATGCGCCTGGATGTTTCGAGTTCTCCGGGCGCATCCCGGCCGCCGTGCTGAACAGGCGCCGTGAATGGCGGCTCAAGCGGCCCGCCCGCAACCGCCTCGATCCCATCGAAATAGATGGCAAGCCGATCACCGTCACCTATGCCGACGATGGCGGGGTCCCGGTGCCCGGCGGCGTCATCTACTCCATCCCTGTCTCGGTTCAGCGCGACGGTCAGGAGATCTATCGTTACCACCTCTCCTCAGCACACGCTGCCACGTTTCCCCTTTTCTACCTTGGCAACTGGGACGGGCAGTGGGTGATGGAAGTGAACGGCATGTTGGTCGTTGGCGGCCAGATCGTCAACCAGGAATGGGGCTATGACGAGATTTTCGGCTGTCAGGAGCTGAACGGCCGGCCCTTTTACTTTTTCGTCCAGGACGGCCAGACCTACCTGTCGTACGGCGGGGAGAGGCTGCCGGTGAGCTACGACTATGTGTACCACGGCATGTGTTGCGAGCCGGCCGCCTTTAACGTCGGCGGAAACGACCAGATGGTCTGGTTCTACGCCCTCAAGAATGGAGCCTGGCATTATGTGGAACTGGGTGTGTATGATCGGGAAAAGTGATTCCAGGTCTCTGTGGGGGACAGGCTGGAGTCGAGGCTTCAGCCGGCCTTTTCCGCCTGAAGGCTCCACTCCCATTTGTTTGCCTGAGGCTCATGGGGCAGGCGTTACGCGGTTGACCCGGCAAGCTGACCACAAAGGCACCAAGACACGAAGAATTACAAGCCCTGTCATGGGAGCTTAGGAAAATCTCTGCGCCCTCTGTGTCTCTGCGGTAAACAAACATGTTTCCGGCGGTCGCAGACCGCCAGAGAGGTCCAAGAATGGAGGTAAAACCTGTGCGCGCACAAATCACCTGTCGCCTTTTGTCCCTGCTCTCTCTCCTGGCGCTGTTGCTGAGCGCCTGCGTCTCGCCTACACCGGCTGCGACGCCCATTGCCGGCCAACCGGCGGCCACATTGCCGCCAACCCCGCCGCCGACGGCCACCCCTCTGCCCCTGCCCGCGCCGCGCCTGCTCTCCCGCAGCCCGGCCCCCGGCGAGGAGCTGCCCCTCGATGCGCCCATCGTGCTGACCTTCGACCAGCCGATGGACCGGGCCAGCGTCGAGGCTGCGTTCACCATCTCGCCGACGGTGGACGGAACGTTCACCTGGACCGACGAGCGCACACTGGCTTTTGCAGCCAGCGGTGGCCTGGGGCGGGGGGTGCGCTACCGGGTGACCGTTGCCGAAACCGCCAAGAATCTCGAAGGCACGCCGCTGGCGGAGCCGATCACCTTCGACTTGAGCGCGGTGGGCTACCTGGAGGTCAGCCAGGTGATGCCCGCCCCCGGCAGCGACGAACTGGACCCCGACACCGTAGTGACCGTCGTCTTTAACCGCCCGGTGGTGCCCTTGACAGCCCTCAGCCAGCAGGCCGGGTTGCCCCAGCCGCTGACCTTCACTCCGCCGGTACGGGGGACGGGAGAGTGGCTCAACACCGCCATCTACCTCTTTCGCCCTGAGCAGGGTTTCCTGCCGGCCACCCACTACAAAGCCCGCGTCGCTGCCGGCCTGACCGACACCACCGGCGGCCTCCTGGCCGAGGACTATACCTGGGAGTTTACCACCGTCGCCCCGGCCATCCTGAGCCTGCGCCCCGACGATGCCTTTCGCTATGTCGGCCCGACCGACCCGATCAGCGTGACCTTCAACCAGCCGATGGACCACGCCTCGGTCCAGGCCAGCTTCTCGCTCCAGGCCGGCGCCCAGCCGGTGGAAGGCACCTTCCGCTGGCTCGGCGGTGAAAAGGCGACCGCCCCGGAGACGATGCTCTTTGTGCCCAACGCCCCCCTGCCCCGCGACACAACGTTCAAGGCCCGGATCGCCGCCGGTGCGCGGGCCAGGGTGGGGGAGCTGACCCTGGAACGGGACAGGGTGTGGAGCTTTTCCACCGCCAGAAACCCCGGCATCGTCCAGACCTGGCCCGGCGATGGTGCCAGGGAGGTGGACCCCCACGGCAGTCTGACCATCGCCTTCGCCAGCCCCATGCAGCGCCACGGCTTCCTGGACCACCTGACCATCCGCCCTGAAGTGACCCCGGTCTACACCTACTGGTCCGAGTATGATACTCAGGTGGAGCTCTACTTCAAGCGCAACCCGGCCTCCTCCTACAGCGTCGCCCTGGACGCGGACACGCCTGACAAATATGGGGCGCCGCTGGGCAAGGCAGCCCTGGTCCGTTTCACCACGGGCGACCTGGAGCCTTACGCCGAGCTGAGCACCGGTGGGCGGCTGGGCACCTTCAGCGCCTATACCGACACGGTCGTCTATGCCACCTACCGCAACGTCTCCCGTCTGGACCTGGGCCTCTACCGCCTCAGCCCGTCCGACTTTGTCCTCCTGAACAGCCAGTGGGACGCCTGGGACCAGTTCACACCCCGCGAAGACGATCGGGTGCGCAGTTGGAGCCAGAAGGTCACCGCCCCGCGCAACCAGGCCCGCCTGTTCCGCTTTGACCTGGCGGATGAAAAGGGCAGGCCGTTGCCGCCCGGCCTCTATTACCTGCAACTGAGTGCGCCTGAAGTCAAGAAGGGACCCAATTACCGGCCCTCGCGCTACATGTTCGTCAAATCGCGGCTCAATCTGACCTTGAAGCAGACCCGCAGCGAGGCTTTGATCTGGGCCACCGATCTGTCCAGCGGCCAGCCGGTCGCCGGACTGCCGATCAGCCTCTACACCAGGGCCGGCCAGGTGGGCAGTTCCGGCACCACCTCCGCCGACGGCCTGTTCCTGGCCCAGGGGCTCAAACTCCAGGACCTGTGGGAACCCTTCTTTGCGGTCAGCGGCCAGCCGGGCAGCGATGAGTTCGGCATCGCCTACAACGGCTGGGACGACGGCATCAGCCCCTGGAACTTTGACGTGGATTCGGAGTTCTGGGGCAGCCAGTACCAGGGGGCCCTCTACACCGACCGGCCGATCTACCGCCCTGGCCAGACCGTTTACTTCAAGGGGATCGTCCGGGCCGACGACGACGCCCACTACCGCCTGCCTGCCAACCTGAAAGCCCTCCAGGTGCGCGTCCAGGACCCGCAGGGCAGGGAGCTATACAACGAAAAGCTCTCCCTCAACGACATGGGCACCCTCCACGACCAGTTGGTGTTGGGCCAGGAAGCGGCGCTGGGCAGCTACTACCTGGAGATGACCGATCCGGCTCAGGACTTTTACGTCGGCACCAGCTTCCTGGTGGCCGAGTACAAAGCCCCTGAATTCCAGGTATCGGTCGTTTCCGACCGGGATGCCTGCCTGAGCGGCGATGCCCTCAACGTCGCCGCCGAGGCGACCTACTACTTTGGCGGGCCGGTGGCCGACGCCGCCGTCCACTGGAGTGTGCTGAGCAACGACTACTGGTTCAGCTATCAATGCCCGCCGGGTCAGAGCTGCCCCTGGTATAGCTGGTCCGACTATGAATGGGGTCGCTACGAGAACGAGCGCTACTATGGCAGCTATGGCCGCCTCATCGCCGAGGGCGACACCCAGACCGATGGCCAGGGCCGGGCGATCTTTCAGGTGCCGGCCGACATCAGCCAGCAGAAGCAGAGCCAGTTGTTCACCATCGAAGCCAGCGTGACCGACATCAACGGCCAGCAGGTCAGCAGCCGCACCGCCGCCATCGTCCACAAGGGCGAGTTCTATGTCGGCGTCGCACCGCGCGGCTATCTGGCCCAGGCCGGCCAGGAAAAGGCGGTGGACCTGCTGACCGTGGGCTGGGACAGCCGGCCGGCCCCCAACGTGGAGCTGACGGTGGTGTTCATGGAGCACCGCTGGTACAGCGTCAGGCGTCAGGCTGAAGATGGTGGCTTTTACTGGGACTGGACTGCCCAGGACATCCCGGTCTATACCACCACCGTGACCACCGCCGCTGATGGGACGGCCACGGCAACCTTTACGCCCAGGAAAGCGGGCAGTTACAAGGTGCGGGCCATCGGCCACGACCGTCACGAGAACGAAATCCGCAGCGCAGCCTACTTCTGGGTATGGGGCGGCGAAGAGTTTGTGAGCTGGCGCCAGGAAAGCAACAACCGCATCGAGCTGATCGCCGACAAACAGGAGTATCAGGTCGGCGATGTGGCCGAGATCCTGATCCCCTCGCCCTACACCGGCACGGTCCAGGCGCTGGTGACGGTCGAGCGCGGCCATCTCATGCGCACCGAGGTCCGCCAGCTCCAGAGCAACAGCGAGGTGCTGCGCCTGCCCCTCACCGACGAGGATGTGCCCAATGTCTTTGTCTCGGTCGTGATCGTCCAGGGCTCGGCGCAGGCCCCCGACGGGCTGGCCTCTTTCAAAATGGGGGTCGTCCGCCTGCCGGTGTCGGTGGCCTCCAAAGAACTCCGGATCACCCTGACCCCCGACAAAGAGATGGCCGCCGGCGAGCACTATGGCCCGCGCCAGACGGCGACCTATGACATCCTGGTCACCGATCACAACGGCAATCCGGTGGAGGCCGAGCTGTCGCTGCGCCTGGCCGACCTGGCGGTGCTGGCCCTGGCCGATGAACCTGGCCCGACGCTGCTGGAGACCTTCTGGCGCAACCGGGGGTTGGGGGTCAGGACCAGCACCGGGTTGGTGGTGGCCCTGGAAGCTTTGAACCGCGAGATCAAGCCCCAGGCCAAGGGGGGAGGCGGCGGCGAAGAAGGGCTGGTCCGCACCCGTTTTGCCGACACCGCCTTCTGGGACCCGGTGGTGCGCACCGGCAGGGATGGTAAGGCCCAGGTGCAGGTGCAACTGCCCGACAACCTGACCACCTGGCGGATGCAGGCGCGAGGCGTCACCGCCGATACCAGAGTGGGCCAGGCCGAGGTAGATGTGCTCAGCACCCTCGATCTGCTGCTCCGGCCGGTGTTGCCCCGCTTTTTTGTCGTCGGCGACCGGGCCGAGATCGCCACCGTGGTCCACAACAACACCCAGACGCCGTTGCAAGTCCAGGTCAACCTCAGCGCCGAAGGGCTGACCCTGGAAGGGAGCACCAGCCAGACGGTCAGCGTCAAGGCCGGCGACAAGGCCCGCGTGGTCTGGCCGGTCAAGGCCCTGCCGGGTGAACAGGTCAGGGTGCGCATGTGGGCCAGGGCCGGCGACCTGTATGACGGCCGCGAGGACACGCTACCGGTCTACCGCTACTCCACGCCGGAGGTGGTGGCCACCGCCGGGCAGTTGCCGGAGCCGGGACTGCGCCAGGAGATCATCCAACTGCCCTCCCTCTTTGACCCGACCCAGGGTGAACTGACGGTGCAGCTCGACGGCTCGCTCACGGCGGCCACGCGGGATGCCCTGAGTTACCTGGAGCACTATCCCTACGAGTGTGTGGAGCAGACTGTCAGCCGCTTCCTGCCCAACGTCGTCACCTGGCGGGCGCTGGATGAGATGGGCCTGGAGCGGCCAGAACTGCGGCAGCAGTTGGCCCAGATGGTCGGCGTTGCCTTGCAACGACTGTACGCCCGGCAACACTATGATGGGGGCTGGGGCTGGTGGGTGGCCGACGAGAGCAACCCCTACCTGACGGCCTATGTGTTGCACGGCCTGCTGGAGGCCCACCGCGCCGGGTTCACCGTGGACAGGGAGGTCATGGGCCGGGCGGTGTCGTTCCTGCGCAGCCATTTGCCCTCGGTGGGTGGGGTGAAGGCCCGGTGGGAGGCCAACCGCCTGGCCTATCAGCTCTACATCCTGGCCGAATACGGCGCGACCTTTGACCAGCGGAGCAGCGGCGAGTTGGGCGTTGCTGTGCGCCTCTTTGAGAAACGGCACCTGCTCAGCCGCTACGGCCAGGCGACGCTGGCCATGGCCTTGGGCCTGCTGGAGCCCCAAGAGCCGCAGCGGGTCAAGACGCTCCTGAGCGATCTGGCCGGCGCAGCGGTGGTCAGCGCCACCGGCACCCACTGGGAGGAGGCGGAGCCTGACTACTGGAACATGAACACCGACATCCGCACCACCGCCATCGTCATCTGGGCCATGTCGCGCCTGGAGCCGAAGAACAGCCTGTTGCCCAACGCCGTGCGCTGGCTGATGGCCGTGCGCAAAGAGGGTCACTGGGAGACGACCCAGAACACCGCCTGGTCGCTCCTGGGGCTGGTGGAGTATATGCGGGCCAGTGGTGAACTCCAGGGCGACTTTAGCTGGACGGTGTACCTCAACGGCCAGGAGTGGGCCAGCGGCCAGGTGACCCAGGAGACCATTGACCAGAGCCGCCAGCTCCAGGTGGAGATCGCCCGGCTGCTGGTCGAAGAGGGCAACCGCCTGGTCGTGGAGCGCCACGCCGCCACAGCCGGGCAGAGCGGCAAAGGCCAGCTCTACTACTCCGCTGCCCTGCGCTACTACCTGCCCGCCGACCAGGTCCAGGCGCTGGACCGGGGCATCCTCGTGGCCCGGCAGTACAGCCCGGTGGATGAACCCAGGCGGTATGTGGATTCAGCGAAGGTGGGGGAGGTGATCAGGGTCAAACTGACCATTGTCGCCCCCACCGACCTGTACTATGTGGTGGTCGAGGATCCGCTGCCGGCCGGCTGTGAGGGGGTGGACCTCAGCCTGAAGACCAGCAGCGTTGTGGGCCAGCAGCCGGAGCTGCGCAACCTCTCCGCCGAAGAAGAGGATCGCTGGGTTCACTGGTATGGCTGGGGCTGGTGGTGGTTCTCCTATTCGGAGATGCGCGACGAAAAGGTGGTGCTGTTCGCCCAATATCTGCCGCGCGGCACCTACGAGTACACCTATCTGATGCGCGCCGGTGTGCCGGGCCAGTTCCTGGTCATCCCCACCACCGCCTACGAAATGTACTTCCCGGAGGTGTTTGGCCGCAGCGATGGCAGCCGGTTTACCGTCCACGGTACCGACTGACACGCTTCACGAAAATATGAGCGTGAATCTCCCTACCATCAGCCGCCTGCCTCAACTGATCGAGGCCCTGCCTGCCGATGACCGGGCCCGCTTCGAGCGCATCTTTCACGTCGTCGTGACGGAGGGGGAGGCCGTTCCGCCGCAGGCGATGCACCCCTGGCTTGTGGCCCATTTCGGCGCGGTGGAGGCGGTCTGCCGGCAACAGATCGTCAAAATCACCAACCGGGTCACCTTGGAAGGGGCCCTGTTCAACACCCTGCGGGCCTGGCGTCCCCTGGAAGCGCCGCCGGGCAGCGAAGAGCTGGCGCAACTCCTCGACCCCCGTGCCGGGTGTGACTTTTGCCGGCCCCTGGAACGCACCCCGGCCGACCCTTTTGGCCGCATCCGGGGGCGACACAGCCTCACCGCCGCCAATGTGGCCAAATATGACGGCCAGCACGCCGTGATCATCCTGGACGAACATCACCCCCTGCGCCTCACCGCCGACCAGGTGGCCGATGCCCTGGATACCGCTCAGGAGTGGGCGCGGATGGCGCACCAGCACGACCCGGAGGCCTGCTATCCTTTTTTTCTGTGGAACTGTCTGTGGCGCAGCGGCGCTTCGATCCTCCACGGCCACGCGCAAATGACCCTGACCCGGGGGATGCACTATGCCCGGATCGAAGCCTGGCGGCAGGCGGCCCTGCGCTATCGGATGTCGCACGGGGCAAACTATTTCGACGATTTGGTGGCCGTGTATCGCGCCCTGGGGCTGGCTGTGGATCAGGGCACGGCCACCATCTTCCCCTCCCTCACCCCGTTCAAAGAAAAGGAGAGCTGGATCATCGCCCCCCGCCTCGATGAGGAGCTGAAGGGGGCTGTCTACCGCCTGTTGCGCACCTTTGTCGAGAGGTTGGGGGTGCGGAGCTTCAACCTGGCCCTCTATCAGCCTCCCCTGGCCGGGGTGGCCGAGGACTGGAGCGGCTTT
>DAOTYI010000221.1:0-4274 GCA_034434895.1 Anaerolineae bacterium | reverse complement strand
GAGGAGATCAGCGACAAGAAGCTGCTGTTCAAGCCTTTCCCCCGCCTGACCTACCAGGAAGCGGTGGCCCGTTTTGGCAAGGATAATCCTGACCTGCGCTTTGGCATGGAGTTGGTAGATGTGACTCCTGTGGTGGCCGGCTGTGACTTTGGCCTGTTCCGCGATACGGTGGCCCGGGGGGGGCAGGTGAAGGGACTCCGCGCCGAAGGGCTGGCCGGCTACAGCCGCAAACAGATTGACGAGCTGACCGATCTGGCCAAGGCCCACGGGGCCGGCGGGCTGGCCTGGCTGGCCCTGGGGCAGGATGGGATCCGCTCCTCTTTTGCCAGATTTTTGAGCGAAGGGACCGTACAGGCCCTGATCGCCCGTCTGGAGGGCCGACCTGGTGACCTGCTGCTGTTTGTCGCCGACAGGCCGGCCGTCGTCGCCGAGGCCCTGGCCTGGCTGCGCGTCGAACTGGCCGACCGGCTGGGGCTGCGTGATGACAATGTGCTGGCCATGGCCTGGATTGTGGACTTTCCGCTCTTTCACTGGAACGAAGAGGAAGGGCGTTGGGACCCCAGCCATCATCTCTTTACCGCACCGGTGCCCGAGGACATCCCGCTGCTGGATACCAACCCCGGCGCGGTGCGGGGCCAGCAGTATGACCTGGTGTGTAACAACTATGAGATCGGCGGCGGCAGCATCCGCATTCATCAGCGCCAGATCCAGGAAAAGGTCTTTCGCCTCATCGGCCTGGACATGGAGGAGGCCAGGCAAAAGTTCGGCCACATGCTGGAGGCGTTCGAGTATGGCACGCCGCCCCACGGCGGCATCGCTCCCGGCATAGACCGCCTGGTGATGCTGCTGGCCGGCGAACCCAATATCCGTGAGGTGATGGCCTTCCCCAAGAGCCAGAACGCCGCCGACCTGATGCTGGACGCACCATCCCCTGTCACCGAGCAGCAACTCCGTGACCTGCATATCCGCCTGGTTACTTCGACAGACTCAGCACAAGTTGAGTGACGGTACTCTCCTGGCAACCTGTCGGCGAGCAATCGGGAGTCAAGGCTTTAGTCGGTTTTAGCCAGATATGAACCTGTTTTCACCGGCAAAAGCCTCCACGCCGACAGGCTGCCAGGGGTGAAAACCTGGCTGCCCTGGATTTGCACCTTTTCCGCTTTTGTAGTATAATGAGCGCCGATAGAACCCTGCTGTGTGCGTGATGCCTGTAGAGAGGTTTGAGCCAACACCCGAAAAAAGGGGGTCGGGCACCAGAGGGGATGCGATAGCCTGGCCGATGGCAAGGCAGTAACCGATGGGTAGACTCCCACCTGTTTGTGCAGGTTCAATACCAACAAGGCACACGGCACAGCGGGGCTATGCTCTCCATCGCCACCGGATCGGATCCGATCCGGTGGTTTTCATTTGACAGGGCTTGCGTTTTTGGGGATGGTTCAATTTTCTGGGGAAATCGGTGGGATGGTTCAAGTATCGGCAAAAAATTGGTTGACACTTTTCACACGGGCAGAATTTTACAGGACACGAATGACACCGATTTCACGGATGAACACAGATGATCGAACAGGACTTGTGCAATGGATGACATGTTCACCACAAAGACACGAAGACACCAAGATTTCATGGTCATTCTTTGTGTCCTGGTGCCTTTGTGGTAAGCCTGCCGGGTCAACGGCGTAACCCCTGTCGCTGAGCGTTACGAGGCGGTAAACAGATACTTGCGAGGAGAGAGCTCTGCGCCCTCTGGGTCTCTGCGGGAAACAAATAGAGAGGAGGAAAGATGGCCCGCCAGATCATAGACCTGGGCGGCGATGACTGGCAGTTAGGCCGGTCGCCACCCACTGCGGACCCCCGTCGCGCCACCTGGCAGGAGTTGGAGCAGGTGGATGAGTGGCTGCCGGCCACCGTGCCCGGCAACATCCGCGCCGACCTGGTGCGTGCCGGTCGCCTGCCCGATCTGCACCCTGGCCGGCAGGTTGAGGCTGCCCAATGGGTGGACGATCACTGCTGGTGGCTCAGCCGTGACTTTTCGCTGGACCTCACCCCTGACCGGCGGGTGCATCTGGTGCTGCGCGGCGTGGATTACCTCAGCGATCTATTCCTCAACGGCCACCACCTGGGCCGACATGAAGGCATGTTCTCGCCGCAGGTCCATGAGGTGACCGACCTGGTTTCGGCAAGCTCAACCCGGCGTGCGCAGGCCGACAACCGCCTGGCGGTGCGCATCGTCGGCTCGCGCTGGCTGCCGGCCGACCGCAGCACCGCCTGGGGGAAGCTGCTGAACCGGATTGAAGGCCGGCTCGTCGGCCTGCCCGACCGCTTTCCCGACCGGCGTGATACCCTCAAGTGCCAGATGGGGTTCGGCTGGGATTTTGCCCCGCCGCTGCGCACGATGGGCCTCTGGGACGACCTGTTCCTGGTGATCGGTGGTGACCCGTTCATCCGCGATCTGGTCGTGCGGCAACGAGGAGATGAGGAGGAGGTAAGGCTGGCCGTTGTGGTGGAGATGGATGCCCGGCAGGCCGCTCAGGTCCGCGTCCGCTGCCTCCTGGCTGGCGAGACGTTTGAAGCAGAGCCGGTGGTCACGGAGCGACCGGCGGAGTTGCTCCCCGGCGGCAACCGTTGCCCTGTCGAACTGGCGATCCACCGGCCGCGCCTGTGGTGGCCCTGGGACCATGGCCAGCCTGATCTCTACCGGCTGACCGTCGAGGTTGAGGGGGGCGGCCGGCTCCTGGACAGGGTGACGCACACGGTCGGCCTGCGGCAGGTCGGGTGGGAGAGCGGCAGGCTGTCGGTCAACGGCCGGCGCATCTATGCCCGCGGGGCCAATTGGGTGCCGGCCAACATCCTGCCCGGCCTGGTGAACCGGGACGATTATCATGCCCTGCTTACCCTGGCCCGCCAGGCGAATATGAACCTGTTGCGGGTGTGGGGCGGTGGCCTGCGCGAAAAAGCCGCCTTCTATGACCTGTGCGACCGGCTCGGCATCCTCGTCTGGCAAGAGTTCCCTTTTGCCTGCGCCTTTATCGCCCCCTATCCACGCTCCAGGGAGTATCTGCGCCTGGTCGAGGCGGAGGCGCGGGCCATCGTCCGCGATCTGCGCCATCATCCCTGTCTGGCCCTGTGGTGTGGTGGTAACGAGTTCAGCCCCCGGCGCAACGCCCCGTTGGTGGCCACCCTGCAACGGGTGGTGGCCGCCGAGGATCCGACGCGCCCCTTCCTGCCTGCCTCGCCGGCCGATGGCGACCGCCACAACTGGCTGGTCTGGCACCACTTTCAGCCACCGGCGGCTTATCGCCGGGACACCGCCCTCTTTGCCAGCGAGTTTGGCCTGCAGGCCCCGCCCGAGGTGGAGAGCCTGCGCCGTTTCATCCCGGCGGAGGAACTCTGGCCGCCGGGGCCGGCGTGGACCTGTCACGGCGCCGGTCTGAATAAGCTGTGGCGCTACGCCCGTCCCTTCCTGGCCGGCAGGCCGGTGTCCTGCGAAGAGTTTGTCTGGGCCAGCCAGCGCGCTCAGGCCCACGGCCTGCAGATCGCCATCGAGCATTATCGGCGGCGCAAAGCTCAGGGCTGTGGCGGCGCGCTGGTCTGGCAGCTCAACGAGCCGTGGCCGGCCATCTCCTGGGCGCTCCTCGATTTCTACCGGCGGCCCAAGCCCGCCTACGAGACCGTCAAACGGCTGTTCAATCCCCTGCTGGTCAGCCTTGATTATCCCCTGCAACAGTACAAGGGCGGTGATGAGCTGTGCGCTGATGTGTGGCTGCTGAACGACCGGCATGAGGCGCTGGACGGTTGCCTGGTGGAGGTCCTGTTGTGGGATGGACGGGGACAGGTGGCGGAGCGTTTCACCTGCATCCTGGACGTGGCTGCCGATTCGGCGACAATCGTCGGTCGGGTGGGCTGGCTCCTCCCGCCGGGTGGCGGCTGGCGGGTGACCTGCCGGCTCAGCCGTGGCGGCCAGGTGTTGACTGCCAACGAGTATGACCTGACCGTCCACGATGACCTCCAACCGACGCCGGGCCAGCGCCTGTGGACCTGGCTCAGCGGCCTGTTCACGCCGGCCTGAAAACCGCCGGGGACCCACTTTTGGGACAGGGATGACACCGATTTCACGGATGAACACAGATGATCGAACAAGACTTATGACGCCATGTGCAACCTTTTTCCCAGAGGCATTTGGAGCCTTCTGGACATGACACTGGCCTGCCCCTCCCCCCTGCCCCCTCCCCGCTGCCGCTGCGCGGCGCGGGGAAGGGGAGGAATTGGGGTTTTGA
>DAOTYI010000220.1:0-1978 GCA_034434895.1 Anaerolineae bacterium | reverse complement strand
ACGGTGAACTTGCTCCCCTGCCCGATCTGGCTCTCCACCTCGATGCGCCCGCCGTGCTGCTCGACGATGCCGTAGCTGATGGTCAGGCCCAGGCCGGTGCCCTTGAACTTGCGTGTGAAGAACGGCTCAAAGATATGGGGTATATCTCCCGCTGAGATGCCCACACCATTGTCGGTAAACGCAATCCACACAGCCTGCCGATCGCGATCCCGGCCGGTGGTCACGGTCAATTCCCCGCCGTCCGGCATGGCGTCCAGGGCATTGAGGATGATGTTGAGGAAGACCTGTTTGATCTGGCTGGCCACGGCCTCTACCGGGGGCAGTCTTGGAGCCAGGCGACGCCGCACGGTCACGCGACCGTGTTGCAGTTGTTTGCCAACCAGGGCCAGCGTTTCCTCCAGCAGGGCATTGACATCGGTGCGCTCTCGCTGCTCGGCGGAGGGGCGACAGAAGTTCAACATCCGTTCCACAATGGTGATCAGCCGTTCTACCTCCCGGCTGGCGACCTCCAGGTAGCGTTGGCGTTTCTCCTCGCCTAGTTGTCGGCCCCTCAGCAGGGACAGGCCGCTGTGCAGGGCCTGCAAGGGGTTATTGATCTCGTGGGCCAGAGAGGCTGCCAGCCGCCCCAGGGCCGCCATCTTTTCTGTCTGAATCAGTTGGGCCTGCGTCTGCTTCTGCTCGGTGATGTCCTTGAGCACGTGTATCGAGGCCTTGACCTCTCCCTGTTCATCCAGCACCGGGTAGGTAGAGACCAGAAAAACGCCTTCCAGATCGGGCAACTCCACCTCTGTCGTCTCAGGCTGGCCGCTCTGCAACGTCCGGACATGGGGGCAGCTCTCCATCGGGGCATCGCTGCAGTGGAATAGTTTGTAGCAAGGGCGGCCGATCAGCGCTTGTGGTGTGACGCCCAGTTTCTCAGCCAGGGCGCGGTTGGCGCGCACAATGCGAAAATCGGTGTCGTGGATGGAGATGCCATCGGTGATAGCGTCGAATGTTTCGGCCCATTCCCGCTCGGCCTGGGCGACGATCTGATAGAGGTGAGCATTTTCCAGCGCCAGGGCGGCCTGGTCGGCCAGGGTGGCAAAGAGCCGACGGTCGGCTTCTTCAAAGGCGGCTGCCCTGGGGCTTTCAGCATGGAGCACCCCCAGAACCCGGCCTTTGACCTTGAGGGGCACACACAGTTCGGAGCGGATCGGGCCTATCTCGCCCAGGTACCGTGGGTCCTGGCGAACATCGGGCAGGTAGATGGGCTGTCCGCTGCGGGCCACGGCTACGGTGATGCCACCCTGGCCATCCAAAGGCAGGGGTGAGAGGGCTGTTGCCTGGGATGGGGCTGTGGTGGCCAGCAGCCGCAAGACCCCCTCTCCCTCGTCTAGCCGCCACAGGCCACACCGGTCGGAACCGATGATCTTTTCGGCTGCGTTTACCACCAGACGGGCGATTTCCATCTCGTCCCGCGACAGGAGCAGCTCCTGCCCCAGGGCGCGCACTGCCGCCAGGCTGCTTTCCAACTGCCATTCGGCCGTCACATCGCGCAGCGCCTCGACGACGCCGACAATCTCTCCCTGTCTATTGCGGAGGGGGGAAGCAGCAATATCAACATAACACACCTTTCCCGTCTCGTCATAGTGGAGGTGCAGGCATTGGACCGGTTGACCGGTGCGTTCTACTTCGGTCACCGGGCAGGGGTGGGCCGGATCGTCACAAAGCGCAGTATGCCGGTGATATACCTGCTGACAGGGGCGGCCGATGGCCTCCTCTCGCTTCAGACCGGTGTTGCGCAGGAAGGTCGCGTTGACGTCGGTGATGAGGTGCTCACGGTTGAGGACGATGACCTCATCGTGCAGGCTGTCCAGCACGGTACGGAAATAATCGCGCGAATTCCAAAGTTCCCAGTAGCGGTGGGCGTTCTCTATCGCCGTTGCGATCTGGCCGGTTATCATGTGGAGCAGATGGATATCGGTAGAGGCAAAGGCCA
>DAOTYI010000219.1:0-2644 GCA_034434895.1 Anaerolineae bacterium | reverse complement strand
CAGACCCGCACCATCCGTTGCGCCGATGGCGGGCGAAGCCTATCTGTCGGCGAAAAGCGGCCCACACGCCGGGACGCGACTGAGGCTGAAGGGGCCGGTCACAGCCCTGGGGCGCGATCCCTCCTGCGACATCGTGCTGGCCGATAGCAGGGTCTCGCGCCATCACGCCGAGATCAGGCTGGAAGCCAGCGGATACACGATCTACGATTTACAGAGCCGCAACGGCACGCTCGTCAACAGGCAAAGGATTGAACGGCAGACCCTGCAGGATGGGGACGAGATTCAGATCGGCCAGTCCATCCTGATCTTCCACAGAGGGTGAGTCGAGGGAACCGGTCTGGCAATTCGGGCAACTCTGAACCGGGATCGATCGCGTCCTCTGGCGAATTCTGGCTCCCTTAGCGAGTCGGCCCGAACTGTCACAGGAAGAGAACAGACATGGAACAACCTCTACCGATTGAGGCCGGAGCCGCCACCGACGCTGGCCGGCATCGGCCGGTCAACGAGGACAGCCTGGCCCTGCCGCCGGCCGACCTGCCACCGCAACTCCTGGCCGACAAGGGGTTCCTGTACCTGGTGGCCGACGGGATCGGGGGCTATCAGGCGGGCAACGCAGCCAGCGATCTGGCCACCCGGCTGGTGATGCACCGCTACTACGCCGACCCCTCCCCCGACGTGCGGCAGTCTCTGGTCCAGGCCATCCAGGCAGCCAATGCCGAAATCCACCGCCTGGCCCGGGACCCGGCCCATGGCCGGATGGGGACCACGCTCGTGGCCGCCCTGGTGCGCGGCCGTGACCTGACGGTGGCCCATGTGGGTGACAGTCGGGCTTATCTGATTCGGCGTAGCGGCATTCGGCTTTTGACCCAGGACCACACCTGGGTGGCCGAGCAGGTGCGCAATAGAGTCCTGACCCCGGAACAGGCGCGTGAGCATGCCCAGCGCCATCTCCTCACCCGCTCCCTCGGACATGAACCGCAGGTGACCGTCGAGGTGGGCCAGGTGCCCCTGCACCCCGGCGAAACGGTGTTGCTGTGCAGCGATGGGCTGTGGGAGACCGTAGAGGCGCGGGAGATGCAGAAGGTGATCCAGGCCTATCCGCCTCAGGAGGCCGCTCAACATCTCGTGGACCTGGCCAACCGGCGCGGCGGCCCGGACAACATCACCGCCCTCGTCATCCGACCCCTCCGCGCTTCAGGCCCGAAAGGGATCGAGGAACCGGCTTTTCTGACCCTGTCACGCCCGGGGCGACCGTTCATCTGGGCGGCGGCTGCGCTTCTGTTGCTGGCAGGGATCCTCGCTCTGATTGCCTTTCTGTTCTTCCAGCCGCTTCCCTCCGTGCCTTCTGCCCCGATCGCGCCGGTGACCTGGCAGGTTCGGGAGGGCGACAGCCGTGAAACGATTACGACCTATTTTCTAACAGAGACGGAGACGATCCCGGCCGATCTATATCCCGATCAGAAACTGACGATCATGCCCGGCAGGCGGGGCCGCCTCTTCTACGGCCTGGTGACCGGTCTGAAAGAAAATGGGGATGGCTGGGTGCTCGACGTGGCCAATCGGTCAGAACACCGGTCGGTGCCCTGCCCTTTCGACCTCCAGGGGTTGAAGCTGATCTCCGACGCCGCTCCGAAGAAAGGGGACCACGTCCTCGTCTTTGAGCGGTGGGAAGCGGGTTTGTGGCGGGTGAAACTGGTAGATGTGGACAAGGGGGAGTGGCGCACCTGGTACAATGGCGATGATGGCTCGCCGGTGTGGCTCTACACCGTCTTCAACGACTACCTGGTTCCCCCGCCAGATGAGAGATGGACAGGCCAATCGGTATTGCTACGAGGCACATGGCAGATCGAGACCGCTGCCCGATTCAAGTGGAAGAGTAAGGACCTGTTTGTCCTGGAGAAAGACGGGCGCTATCACATTGAGGAGGGACCATGAGCACAAACCTGAGGCTTGATATCGGCTGCCAGACCCACCCTGGCCAGGTGCGGCAGCGCAACGAGGATAGCTTTGGCCTGCCGCCCCCCAACCTGAGTCAGGAGACGCTGGCCGCCAGGGGCTACCTCTACCTGGTCGCCGACGGCATGGGCGGCTACCAGGGAGGGCAACAGGCCAGCCAGATGGCCGTGCAGCGCATCATGCAAGAATACTACCAGGACACCTCCCCTGACCTGGAGCACAGCCTGGCCCGCGCCATCCGCCTGGCCAACGCTCAAATCTACCAGGAGGCGCAGCGCAGCCCGGAATTGCAAAAGATGGGTTCCACCGTCACCGCAGCGGTGGTGCGCGGCCGTGAGCTGTTGGTGGCCAACGTGGGCGACAGCCGCACCTACCTGGTGCGGAATGGCCTGGCCCGGCAGTTGACCGAAGACCACTCGTTCATCGCCCAGGGACTCAAGCAGGGGATCGTGACCCCCGATCAGGTGGAGAAACACCCCTATCGCGGCGTCATCACCCGCGTCCTGGGGGGGGGACCGGACGTGCAACCCGACCTTTTCCGCGAGCAGTTGCAGGCCGGTGACGCGATTTTGCTCTGCTCCGATGGACTGCCCAACGAGGTGGATGACCTGCAGATTGCCGCCACTATCAGCCGCAGCAGGACGGCCCAGGAAGCAGCCGGTCGGCTGGTGGACCAGGCCAATCAACA
>DAOTYI010000218.1:0-2378 GCA_034434895.1 Anaerolineae bacterium | reverse complement strand
ACCCCAACCCCCTTCCCCTCTCCGCCGCGGAGAGGGGAAGGGGGCCAGGGGGTAGGGGTGAGGTCAAATCTAACATTGTCGAGCTACTCAGCCATAGCTCTTTTTACCACTAAGGACACCAAGGTTTTCTCTTGTATTCTTCGTGTCCTTTGTGTCCTTTGTGGTTAAATAGTTAAAGTTTGTCTTTCGTGCCCCTGGTGGTTTCAACGCCGGCCGTACGGACCCGATTGTATCATCGCTGCTCCCAAAAGGCAAAAGAGGTGGGCGGGGAGGCGGAAACTGTTTTTTGACAAAACTGCCCGGCCTGTGATATGCTGAGGCTGGCTGGAAAGGGGCAGGATAAGAGCCTGCCTTGAGGGGAGGAATCATGCTCGAACCCGACCGAATCCGCGCCGATTTTCCGATCCTGACCCGTCAGATCCATGGCAGGCCGCTGGTTTACCTGGATAACGCTGCCACGTCGCAAAAGCCAGAGGCGGTCCTGCGGGCGATGGACGACTATTACCGGCGCTACAACGCCAATGTCCACCGCGGGGTGCACACCCTGGCCGAGGAGGCGACCGAGGCGTACGAACAGGCGCGGCGCAAGGTGGCGCGCTTTCTCAACGCCCCCAGCCCCCGTGAGGTCGTTTTTGTGCGCAACACCACCGAGGCGATCAACCTGGTGGCGATGAGCTGGGGACGGGCCAATGTCGGCGCGGGTGACCTGCTCATTTTGACCCTGATGGAGCACCACTCCAACCTGGTGCCCTGGCAACTGCTGGCCCAGGCGACCGGGGCCCGGCTGGAATTTATCGGCCTGGACGCGGCGGGGCGGCTGCTCCTGGACGATCTGGATCGGCTGTTGGACCGGTTCGGCGAGCGGGTCAGGCTGGTGGCCGTCAGCGGCATGTCCAATGTGCTGGGCACGATCAACCCCGTGGCCGAGGTGGCAGCACGGGCGCACCGGGTCGGGGCACTGTGCCTGGTGGATGGGGCGCAGCGGGTGCCTCACCTGGCGGTGGATGTGCAGGCTCTGGGCTGCGATTTCCTGGCCTTTTCAGGACACAAAATGTTGGGACCGACCGGCATCGGCGTCTTGTGGGCACGGCAAGAGATCTTGCGGGCCATGCCCCCCTTCCTGGGCGGGGGCGACATGATCAAGAGTGTGCGCCTGCGCGCAAGTGAGTGGGACGACATCCCCCACAAATTCGAGGCGGGCACGCCCAATGTGGCTCACAGCATCGGCCTGGGCGTGGCCGTGGAGTATCTGACCAGGCTGGGAATGGACAATGTCCACGCCCACGAGCAGGCACTGGTCGCCTATGCCCTGGAACGGCTGGCGACCGTGCCCGACCTGCACATCTATGGCCCCCCTGCCGCCGAACGGGGCGGCGTGGTCAGCTTTAACCTGCTGCGCCAGGGCGAACTGCTCATCCATCCCCATGACCTGGCCAGCATCCTGGACCAGGAGGGGATTGCCATCCGGGCCGGGCATCACTGTGCTCAGCCACTGACCGAGCATTATGGGGTGCCGGCTACGGCGCGGGCCAGCTTCTACCTGTACAACACCGCCGAGGAGGTGGACAGGCTGGTGGAGGCGTTGCACAAAGCCCGGCAGATTTTTGGAGTGGCGTAGACGAGATAGAGAGGAGCGGATGGATCAAAAGGCGATCACCATCGTTTCTGGCCTGCCCCGTTCCGGCACTTCGATGATGATGAAGATGCTGGAAGCCGGGGGCATGGAGGTGCTGACCGACCAGATCCGCGTCGCCGACGAGGACAACCCCCAGGGCTACTACGAGTTCGAGCCGGTCAAGCAGATCGAAACCGATAAAACCTGGTTGCCCGCAGCCCAGGGCAAGGCGGTCAAGATGGTCGCCGCCCTGCTCAAACATCTGCCGGCCGGCTACTCCTACAAGGTGATCTTGATGCAACGTCGCATGCAGGAGGTGCTGGCCTCGCAGAAGCAGATGCTCCGCCGCCGGGGGGAGCCAACCGACCGCATCAGCGATGAACAGATGGCCGAGCTGTTCGCCCGGCACCTGGAGCGGGTCAAAGCCTGGCTGGCCCAACAGCCGAATATCGAACTGTTGCACGTCCACTACGACCAGGTCCTGGCCGATCCCTATCGCCAGGCCGCGGAGATCAACCGTTTTCTGGGTGGCTGGCTGGATGTGGAGCGGATGGCGGCTGTGGTGGACCCGGCCCTGTATCGCCAGCGGGCGTAGAGGCCGGCCACAGGCACCTGGCACCTGAGAGCTTGTTTCACAATTCACCTAAGGGGGAAGATGGTCGAGGAAAGTTGGTCGGCAGCCCTGGATCGCTACCAGGCAGCCGTGGATGCCCTGTCGGATGCGGCGGCCGATCAGGCGGCGTTGCTGGCCGCCCTGGTCCGG
>DAOTYI010000217.1:0-8889 GCA_034434895.1 Anaerolineae bacterium | reverse complement strand
GACAGTGTGTGTAGGGGTGGCCGTGGCGACGTAAGCCAGCAGTTCACCGCGCCGGGAACCCAGGGCCGAGGCCAGGGTCGCCAGGTCGGTGGCCAGTTGCTCGTTGCCGACCTCGGCATGGCGCAACGCCAGTTCGGCCACCCTCTCTGCTGGGTCGTTCACATCCAGGGCGGCCAGGCGCTGCCGCGCCCGCGCCAGGTCCCCGTCGAGGGCGTACAGGGCGCTGATGAGCAGGAGCGCTTCTTCGACCATGGCGGCCGGCGTCGCCTGCGCCGGGGGTGCAGGCCTCAGCGTGGGCTCGACCGAACGCACAGGGGGCGTGGGTTCTTGCCGGACGGGGCTCGGAGAGGGTGAGGTCGGGAGCCAGAGGAGGCGGGCCAGCCCCAGCCCCACCAGCACGCCCAGGGCCGCGCCCAGCAGCGAGCCGAACAAGAGGCGCTTCCCCCACTCAGCCACGATGGCGCTCTGTCGTCAGGTGGCGGCCCAACCAGCCCAGGGCGGTCAACGCCGGGACCAGCAGCAGCAGAGGATTCATGACCGCGTCTTCCCCTGTCCTGGGGAACACGAGGGTGATCGGCACGGGGGTAAAGGTCAGGACAAAGACCAGCAACACGGCCACGGCCACGATTTTGCGCCGGGTATCCAGGCGGGTGATGTTATCCAGTGGGCCAGGGTGTCCCTGACCGAACAGAAAGACCAGCCCGGCCCACAGGAACCAGCCTGGCCAGGCCAGCAGGCCCAGGAGCAACAGGGCGCCGATAATCGGCCAGGTGAAGCGCCGCGCCCGGTCACCCAGCAGGCTGTAGAGCACATGGCCGCCGTCGAGCTGTCCGGCCGGGATCAGGTTCAGGCTGGTGACCAGCAATCCGGCCCAGCCGGCAAAGGCCACGGGATGGATGAACACATCCAGCCCATCGCCCGGCAGCCAGCGCCCGAAGATGAGGTACTTGATCAAGGCATAGAGCAACGAGTTGCCCTCCATCATGTAGCCCTGGTCCAGCGGCAGCGGTTCGACCTGGGACAGCAATAGACCCACCACCAGCACCGGCAGGGCCACCAGCAACCCGATCAGCGGACCGGCGGCGCCGATGTCCAGCATCGCCCGGCGGTTGGTGACCGGGGCCTTCATCCGGATCACGGCCCCCATTGTGCCCAGGATGTTGCCCAAAAAGTCGGGCACAGGCAATGGAATAAAGTAGGGCAGGCTGACCGGCACCCGGTAATGGCGGCCGGTGAAATAGTGCCCCAGTTCGTGGGCCAGCAGGATCGAAAGCAGGCTCAAGGCAAAGGGCCAGCCCTGCCACAGGTGGAACAGAGGCCACCACAGGTCATCAGCCGGTCGCGCTTCCGACATCCCGGCCCCCACATACAACGTCGTCAGCACGGTCGCGCCGAACAGCAGGAGGTGCACCCACAGCCGGGGGCGTTCCACCTGGGGCAGCACGCCGGGGAGGGCCAACAGTTCGTCCAGGTCTTGCTCCGCGTCGTGGCGCAGGACAGCGGTATAGTTCAGCTCCCTCAGCCGGGCGGCAATCTGCGGGTAGGCCCGCTCGGAGGGGGCCAGCAGGTAGCCGCGCAGCCGGACCGCTTCCGGCTGGCCAGGGACCCCCAACGTCACGTTGTGGACGGTGAACAGATCGGCCACGGCCGCTTCCAGCCGTTCGGCGGCCCATTGGATGGGCGATTTCTGATCGTCAGGCATGGCTTGCAACTTTCCAGATGTAGGACAGCCCTTTACCCGCTACCCTCCCGCAGGTTTGGGCCTGACCTGCGGGAGGGTAGGCAGTTAGAAATCCCGACTGAAGCCTCTACTCCAGCACCAGCAGCCAAGTATACCACAGGGCAGGGTGCGATGCAACTTCTTGTTCCGCCTCGAGGAATGGACCACAATCTCTTTCGTGGGGAAGCTGACGTTCAGGCGTTATGCGCACCTGCCACAACTGATGTCCCCTCTCACCGCAGAGCACGCAGAGAACGCAGAGGAATCATCAAAGCCTCTGCGTCTCTGCGGTGCAAACCGGGACTTTTTCAGCAGCCTCTCACGGCAGATCATAGCCCCGCAGGCGCAGGTAAGCCTCCACGCCGGTCAGGAACCGGTTGGTATAGTCAGCCGAGGCAGCCTTGCCGATGTGCCCCACCCGGAAGATCTGGCCGCGCAGTTCGTCGAGGCCGCCGGAGATCATGATCTGCCATTCATCCACCAGATAACGGCAAAAGTCGGCAATATCCATGCCCGGCAGGCCGTACATGGCCGTGAGCAACGGTGAAGTATGGGCCTCGTCGGTGAGCATCCGAAAGCCAAGTTGTTTCAGCCGGGCCCGGACCGTCTGGGCGGCCTGGACATGGCGCTGATAGTAGGCCTCCAGGCCGCCGTCGAGGATGCGCCGCAGGCTGACCAGCAGAGCAACGATGTTGTTGGTGGGCAGGGTGGTGGGGTAGGGATGCCACGAGGCCCAATCGAGGGCATAGTTCTTCCAGGTGCGCAGGTTCAGGTACCAGCCGTGGGCGCGGTCCCCCTTGCGGTCTATTTGCTCCCAGGCGCGTTGGCTGACCGAGACAGGCGCCACTCCCGGCGGACAGGCCAGGCACTTGTTGGCCACCGTGACGCATATGTCAATGTGCCACTCATCCACCGGCAGGGGGACCCCTCCCAACGAGGACACAGCATCCACGATGGTCGGCACACCGAATTCATCGGCCACGGCGGCGATCTCCCGTACCGGGTTGAGGACGCCGGTGGAGGTTTCCAGATGCACCACCGCCAGGGCCTGGATCTCCCGTTCGGCCAGGAGGCAGCGACGGACAGCTTCCGGGTCGAGGGCCTGGCCGGCCGGTGCTTCCACCGTCCGCACCTCCAGGCCATAACTACGGGCAATGGCCGCCAGCCGCCGCCCGAAAAAGCCGTTGGCCGGCACCAGCACCTTTTCACCCGTCCGCGTCAGGCTCCCCAGGGCCGCGTCCAACCCGGCCGTGCCCGGCCCGGCCATCAGGAACAGGTCGTTGCCGGTGCCAAAGATCTGTTTCAGGCAAGCCACCGCCTCGTGATAGAGGTTCAACCACTCCTGGCCGTAATGGGGCAGGACCGGCCCGGCCATGGCTGCCAGGACCTCCTCCTCGACATCCACCGGCCCCGGGATCATCAGTTTGAATCGAGTTGTCACTTTCAGCCTCCTTGCTGAGTTTGGGACTGCTGACTATTTTTGACCCAGGCGAATTTTCGCCGCAAAGCGGTAGGGTAATATTTCTCCAGCACATCGTACCCCACCTGTTGGCCCCACTGCTGATAAACGCGGGGGTCAATGTAGGATTTTAAACTGGTACTCAGGTTCCAGGTGCGCTTCTGGGCGGCCATGGAAGCCTGGGCCTGGATTTTGCCCAGGGCGAGTTCAGCCTGCGCCAACTGTTGCCGGGCCTTCTCCAGGCGACGTTCGGCGGCGGCAATTCGCCGGGCAGATCGAGCCTGCGCCTTCTCCCGACCGGCCGGCGGCGCAACGCCCTCCCTGTCTGCCGCCTCCTGGCGCAGGGCTTCTACCGCTTCGCTGCACACCCTCACCTGTTTTCTGCACCTGACCACCCGTTCTTCAGCTTTTTTCTGCCGTTCTTGAAAGCGTTGCTGGCTGCGGGGCCAGCCGGCCGGTGCCTGGCGGGTATGATTGCACAGCACCGCCGCTTTCAGGTTGGCCAGGCTGGCCGCTTCCCACTTTTTGTATTCGGGATCGCCCGCGCTGACCCCCGAAGCCTCCAGGCTCTCACGCACGGCCAGGGTGGCATGATGGGTGCGGAACACCTTGGCCGTCAGTCCGGGCACGCCCAGCGTCTCCGAAAGATAGGCGTTGACCTGTCGGCTACTGATGTCAGGGAAGAGTTGGGGCAGGTCCCGCGTCGGGTGGCTGCGATCGTCATTGCCGCCTGAGTTGGGCGGACGGGCGTTTTCGATCAACTCCTCCAGATTGCGCTGCACCGCCGGCGGCAGCTCCAGTGTCTTGTGCCACAGGACCGAATCTTTGCCCAGGAACCTGAACTCGGCCAGGCCACCGGGGTGGAGGGTGACATGTTCCGGGCGGAGGGTGGTGGCCCCGACCGTATCGGCCTCATCAGGGTCTTTTTCATCCCCCACCCGCAGGCAGAGGGCGTCAATCAGATAGCAGACGGTGGCGATTTTGCGCCGTTTGGGGTCGGGGTGCGACAGATCGCGCTCGATCTGGGCCCGGACCGCATCCAGTTGGGCGTGGAGGGCGTGAGCCTTGTCGAACTTGTGCGCCTCCCGCTCCTGTTTGATGGCGGCGGTGTCGCCCAGCCAGACATATTTGAGCTTGCCCGACAGCTTATCTTCCCAGCGGGCCACCCACAGCGACTCCGGTTGCCAGACGATCTCGGCCCACTCGCCGGGCGGGCGGGGGGCGTCGGGGCTGAGGTTGAGGGTGATCTCTTGCTGGCGTGCCCCCTCCTTCCACCGCCCGCGCAGGGGGTGCTGCCCCCGCCCCATAAAGATGCCGCCCGGCTCGACGATATAGTTGGCCAGCTCCACCCGCTCGCCGTTCACAATGGCCTGGCCATACCGCTCGCGGAGTGCCTGGCGCTGTGCCTTGCGGCTGGCGGCCAGTGCCTTGCGTTCCTCCGGCGTCAGCCGCTCCCTGGCCTGCCGTTCGGCCTCGACGATCTGAATGGCCGGGCGAAAATCTACCTCATCGGCCGTCAGAGCTTCATCCAGCCCCAGCGCCCGGCTGAAATCGGCCATAAAGTTCTGGACAAAGACCGGGTCCTGGACGTAGGGCGTGCCCTGTTTTCTGGCCCAGGCCAGGGCCATCTCTTCCTGTTGAGGGGTCAGCGCCACCGGCTCCCCCCGCACGGTGAGCACCAGCCCCCGCGGCGGCGGAGGTTCAGGCACGACGACGCCGTTGTGGATCAGTTGCACCAACATCGAATTCCTTCCGGTTGACGTGTGACAACGCCCCTGTTCTACCACGCCGAATGTTTGGGCATCTCCCGCAGGCGGGAAAAGGCCTGCCGGGGCAGGATCGGGCCGGGGGAGTAGGGATCCTGCCGATAGGTGATTGAATACCAGCGCACCGGGTCACACATCTCGTACCAGTACACGGTGGCGTGGTCCAGGTTAAAAAGGAACATGGGCCCCATCCATGGCCACTGTTCATCGGCATAGAGGTAAGCCGTGGTCAGATATTCGGCCTGTTGCGCCTCGCTGACCTCCATCCATTCATGCTCCCCCAGGTCACAGGCGGTTTCCAGCACCCAGCCAAACTCCGTGGCCCATATGGCTGAACCGTCGCCATAGTCCAGCATCACCTGGTGCTGCTCCTCGGCGCGGCGGAAATAGATGGGGATGACAACCTGGTCGGGGGGCGTGTCGGGAGGATAGGAGCCGCCGTAGGGATGGCTGCCCAGGGCGTCAAAGTAGCCCCTGGCCCCGTGGTCGTACATCCCCCGCAGGAAGGCCAGGTCGCCGATCACCTCCGGCGTGCCATAGAACTGCCGCGCCCAGGCCAGCCCGGCTGCCGAACCGCCGGCGGTGGCCAGCCCGGCGCTGATTACCAGGGCCTGCGGGTCGCCGGCTTTGATGCCCCGGTAGCCATGCTGGAGCAGCGCGGTGTACTGCGCTGCGTCGGGCATCCCACCCCACTCAGACCCCAGGTTCGGTTCGTTCCAGATTTCATAGGCCACCGTCTCCAGCCCCTGCGCACGCCAGGTATCCGACACGTGAGCGGCCAGGGCCAGGGTGAAGGTGTAAAAGGCCGCCAGGTCCTCCGGCGAGAGTGGGGGATTGCCCACCCCCTCCGGCGGCGGTCCAATGACCGTCAGCAGCACATGACGCACGCGGGGCACAAACTCGCGGAGCTGGTTGTCCACATCGGCCCAATCGTAAGGGGGCCTGGCGCTCCCCCACGAGATCAGCCCCTTGGCCCAATCAAAGCCCATGACCGTCAGGCTGATGACATGGTCGGCCGAGGCGACGACGGCCCCATAGCCCAGATGGGCCGGCCAGGGTGGTGGCTCGAAGTGGCGGAGCAGCAACGGCATGAACAGATGGTGGGGTGGCGGAGCAACAGCCACTTCGGCCGTGACGATCCGGCGGCTGCACCGATTTCCGGCGGTCAGGGTCACCGTCCAGGTCAGCGGTGCGGTGTAGGTGTGGGTCACCGCCGGCCCGCTGGCCGTTCCCCCATCGCCGAAGGCCCAGCGAAAGTCCCAGGGGGGTGTCCCGGCGGTGACGCTGGCGGTGAAGGTGATCGCTTCCCCAACCTGGGGAGCGGCCGGCCGGTAGTTCACCGCCACGCCGGCTACCCTCTCGCAGGCCATCACCGTCAGGCTGACAACCTGGTGAGTCGGTGTGGGGGTACAGGAGTTCCAGGCCGTCAGCGACGGGCTGTAGACCCCGGCCGCCGTGAAGGTGTGGGTTGCGGTCAAGACCGGGCCGGCAGCCGTGCCGGTGATCGGCAGCGTACCATCGCCAAAGACCAGGGTGTAGGTCAGGGGCAGGCTGCCGCTGGCGACCCGGCCGGTGAACAGGACGGCGGTGAAGGTATAGACCTGGGCAGGGGTGTAGGTCAACGTCAGGCCGGCGGGCGGCAGGCAGGGCCAGGCCGCCACAGTGATGCGGAGTGTGCTCGTCAGGGGCGGCAGGGTGCAACTGTTCCACGCCGTCAGGGTGAGGGTGTAGGGACCGGTGGCCGTGTAGGCATGGGTGACGGTGAAGGTCGGCGACATCGTCCTGCCGCTGACCGGGGCAGCCGCATCGCCAAAGCGCCAGGTGTAGGTGAGGGGCAGGCTGCCGCTGAGCACCCCGGCGGTGAACAGGACCGGCGTTTCGGGATAGATCAGGGTGGGCGTATAGCTCAACGCCACGTCAGTCACCGGCCGGCAGGGGGGCGAGGGCGCAGCCTGAACTGCCCAGGACACAGCCCCTGCCAGCAGCAGGCCGCCGACCGCCAGCAGGAGAAGCGGCATCAACACCAGAGCAGAGGACCCTTTCACAGGCAAGGGTGCTATCCCACCGGTGACTTTACATTTCATCTGGCTCTTAGAGCCAGCCTGAAAAGCTTACCACAAAGGCCACAAAGGAACAGGAAGGAAACGAATAAAAAAACCGCATGGTGCCCCTGGTGTCCTTTGTGTCCTCAGTGGTTTTCAGACCGGCTCTTAGCGGCCCAGGATAGCCCGCACTGTCCTGGCGAGCTGCAAGACAAGCAACGCTGCCAACCCGATGCCGGCCAGGATAACCCGGTTGGCATCCACCGTCTCCTCAAAGTACACCCGTTCCGGCGTGACCACCAGGACACCCAACGGCCTGGTCATCGCCCCGCCACCCCCGCCGCCCCCCTCCGGCACCGCTGCTCCTTCCGTCTCCGGTTGGGCTCCGGCACTGCCAAAGCCCAGGCCAAAGCCATAGCTCACCTGGGCCACGGGGATGAGGGTCTTGCCCTCGACCACCTGTGGTTCGCCAAACGCAGCCCGCCATTGGGCCGTCTCCCTGGCCTGTTCCACAGCTTCAAACAGGCGGTTTAGTGACATGGGTTCCCCTTTCTGTATTGCGTATTGCGGGCCAGGCGGCGGACGATGGCCAGGAGCAACAGGATAGCCAGGGCTGCGCCCAACATCTTGCGCACCACTGCTGCCGTGGCGTCGGGGATGGGGATCAGGCGCTCGCCGGTAGGGGTCTCTTCCACGACGGCCAGCGGGGTGACGCGGACCACCGCACCCCCCCCACCGGCGACCTGGCGGGTGCCCACGGTCGCGCCGGCTTTGCCCCACGACACGATCCGGGCCACAGGTGTCAACCTGCGCCCGCCAACCTGATAGGGTTCGCCCCGCACTGTTTCAATGCGAAGCGGCCTGTGCCCCGAATTCTGCCTGTGATCCTCCATCAACCTGCCTCCCGCCGATTGGCTACCGGCTCAGTATAACACAAAACCGGGTGGAGAACAATCCGCAATGGCCGTCATGCCATTGACAGATCACGGGTTATAGGTTATAATTGAATTGACGAGCCTGGCCGCAGAAAGGAAAAGAATCATGAAACGACTCGAGGTGCTCTGGCTGGCCTTTGAAAAATTCGCCCTCTTTTTCTCCTTTGCCGTGGCCTTTGTCATGGTGATGGCCTTGCTGGTGGTGGGCCTGGCTGTCTGGCGAGCACTGCCCGGCCTGCAGGCGCTCCGCGCGGAGGTGGCCTGCCCGATGATCGCCGACATCAATGCCCTGGTAGATGACCTGAACAATGCGGTCATCACCCGCACCATTCACATCGAGCAGACGATTCCCGTGAATTTCGACCTGGAGCTGGATCAGTCGCTGACCGTGGAGCTCACCGAGGGGGTGCTGCTGAACCGGCCCGCCACCTTTGTCCTGCCTGGCGGAGGGGGGCAGATCCGGGGTTCGGTCACCCTGGTGCTGCCCAAAGGCCAGGATCTGCCGGTCCACATGCAGATGACGGTGCCGGTGGACCAATACCTGCCGGTCGAGATGGATGTGCCGGTTTCCATCCCGCTCCAAGAGACCGACCTGGGGCCGATCACCGCCCGGCTCAAGTCGTTGTTAGCCCCTTACATGGACCTTTTGGGGCGCACGCTCAAATGCCCGGCTCCGCAGCCTTGAGGTCCTGTGTGCCTCGGAGCCGGTCTGAAAAGCCTGCCACAAAGCGACTGCCGGCAGGCAGTTGTGGTTCTCAGACAACCGACATCGCCAGATGGCAGGTATCGTTCAGGCTGAGGGTGTGCCAGACGTCGCCTCCCCGCTGAAAGACGCTCAGACCGGCTGTGTCTTGCCGGACCCGCCAGATCTGATCCAGGTCCAGGCCCAGGAGGGTGCAGGCCAGGACCTTGTTGACCATCTGATGGCCCACCAGGGCCACGGTCTGACCGGGGTGGCGGGCGACCA
>DAOTYI010000216.1:0-6460 GCA_034434895.1 Anaerolineae bacterium | reverse complement strand
ATCTTTTATGCTTCTGTGTTCGTCCAGCCGGTGTTTCAGCGCTGGGCGCTCGTCGTGGGCGCCGGCCAGGCCGGGATCGCGCTCGTTCGCGCCTTGCAGACAGAGATGAGCAGTGATTACCAGGTGTGCGGCTTTATTGACGACGATCCGGCAAAACAGGCCACCGTGGTTGAAGGTCTGCCAGTCTTGGGAACCAGCCAGGACCTGTTATCCATTGCCCGGCGCGAGAGGATAGACGAGGTCATCCTTGCGGTTACGCACGTCCACACAATGGGTGAGCCGTTGTTTCAGGCAGTGATGGACTGCCACGAGCAGGGCATCCGCATAGCGACCATGCCGGACGTGTACGAAAGCGTCTCCGGGCGCGTGGCAGTGGAGCACCTGGGCCGGCGTTTCCACCTGATCCTGCCGGTGTACCTTTCGCCTACGCAGCGCATCTACGAGGTGCTGAAACGGTTCTTCGACGTGGTCATTGCGGCCCTCGGACTGGCGGTATTTGCGGCTTTTCTGCCGTTCATCATCGTGGCGACCAGGCTGGATAGCCGGGGGCCGGTGTTTTACGCGCAGGAGCGCGTGGGGCAGGGCGGACGGATATTCAAGTTGCTCAAGCTGCGGTCTATGATAGACGGCGCCGAGCAAAACGGTCAGGCGGTGTGGGCCACGGCGAACGATGCGCGGATCACCCGCGTGGGCAGGTTCCTGCGTCGCACGCGCCTGGACGAGATTCCCCAACTGGTGAATGTCCTGAAGGGTGAGATGAGCCTCATCGGCCCGCGGCCGGAGCGTCCGCAATTCGTGGCTGAGCTGTCTGAGCGGATCCCCTTCTATCGCGCGCGGCACGCCGTCAGACCGGGCATCACGGGTTGGGCACAGGTAAAGTACCACTATGGGAATTCTGTAGAGGACGCGCTGGTCAAACTCCAGTATGACCTCTACTATATCAAGCGACGCTCTATCTATCTGGACCTGCTGATCGCGGCCAAGACCATCCTGGTCATGCTGAGTTTTCAGGGGACATGAGCCGGGCCGCAGTGAGCAAGCATGTCTGTTCAATCCGTTCCGATAATCCGTTGACAGCGGTTGTTCCCGGCGAGATGGTAAAATCCGCGTATCTGCTCAGGCCAGTCCCTTCTCTCACCACAAAGGACACGAAGGACACAAAGGATGATCCAGGGTCGCGATAGTCTCCTTTCTTCGTGTTCTTTGTGTCCTTCGTGGTCGGTATGAATCCGTGCCCTGGCACAGATAGCGGAAATGGGTGAGCAGTTACAAATCTGCAAAACTACTGTGGGATGACCTCCTGATGAAAGACGATCCTGATCGCCTTCACGTGACGGACCGGCTTTGTGCACGTCAGCGCCGCGAAAGCATCGCCGGCTACCTGGGCGGCCTGGAAGTGGGTGTTGTGATCCTGGCTTCCCCGCTGCTGCTTTTCCCCACCATTCGGCCGGCCTGGACAGCCGCTGCGCTGGTGGCTCTGCTCCTGGTCTGGCTGGCGCGCTGGGCCGCTACTGGCCATCCGGTCACCGTCACACCTCTGAACATCTCCCTCCTGCTGCTGCTGGCGATGGTGCCCGTCGCCGTGTGGGTATCGGCGCTGCCCGAGTTGACGCTGCCCAAGCTCACAGGGCTCGTGCTGGGTGTGGCGGCATTTCGCGCCACAGTGCACACGGTCCGCAAGACCCAGCACCTCACGGTCGCGGCAGCCCTTTACCTGGCGCTGGGACTGACGATGGCGGCAGTGGGCCTGCTGAGCGTCACCTGGCCGCGCAAGTGGCCGCTGTTGGACCCGCTCCTGGGACGAATCCCCCACCTGCTTGTGGGCCTGCCCGGAGCCGAGGCGGGAATCAATCCCAACGAACTGGCCGGCGCATTGCTTTTGTTCCTGCCCATAGCACTGGTCTGGCCTGGCATACGGGGCAGCCGCCAGGGCTGGCCAGACACGCTCTTGCGCCTGGTCATCCTGTCCAGTATCCCGTTTTTCGGCGCGCTTCTCGTTCTATCCCAATCGCGCAGCGCCTGGATCGGCACCGTGGCCGGCTTGGGAGCGATGGCCTGGATCCGCTGGCCCCGGCTGCGATGGCTCATGGTCATCGCTGCCCTGCTGTCGGGGCTGGGTCTGTGGTATGCAGGTCCCCGCTCGGCTTTGGCCGCTCTTTTCCCGGCGGCAACAGGCAGCGAGGGACAGATGGTGAGCACAGTCACTCTTGAGGGGCGGATGGAAATCTGGAATCGGGCTTTGTACGCCATCCAGGATTTCGCTTTCACCGGCTGCGGCCTGGGCACCTTTCGCCGGGTAATTTGGGTGCTCTATCCGCCATTTCTCATCAGCCCCAATTTCGACCTGGGCCACGCGCACAACATCTTTCTGCAGGTCGCGCTGGACCTGGGGCTGCCAGGGCTGGTCGCCTATCTGGGCCTGACGGGAACAGCGCTCTGGATCGGCTGGCAGGTTGCTCGAAGCACCGATTGCAGCTCCAGGTGGTTGGGCCTGGGCATCGTCGGCGCGCTCGTCGCGTTTCACGTCTATGGCCTGACCGATGCGATCGCCCTCGGGGCCAGGCCAGGCCTCGCCTTCTGGATATTGCTCGCCCTGGTCGCCGCTCTGTGGGACAGGACTCGGGACCTGGCCCAACCTGCGGGCCATCCAGAGCCGGAGGGAACATGACAGACTGGTGGACGCCCGGCCACAACGCCTTGTGGATCGTGGGGCTGGCCCTGGGACTGGCGGTCCTGGGAGTGGCGCACGACGAGGCGCAAGCTGAGCCAGACTGGCTTCCAGTTGTCGCTCGATCTGAGCCTGGCGTTGTTCTGCCTGGGACTGTTGTTCGGTGGCCGGGCCTGGTGGGAGCACGTGGCTTGGGGGCTGCTGACCATACGCATCAAGTCAAGCGACTCAGATCGCACCTCAAGGGCCTGCGGCCAGGCATCTACCGGTGTGGATGCCTCCCTGAAGTTTGGCCTTTTTCAGAACGGGGCGGGAAAATCTCCAAAACCCGCCTCCGGCGAGGCCAAAAGAAAATTTTTCATTGCGGAGGCTGCGCCTCGGCGATGAAAAATAATCTGCGCCATGCGCAACTTGATTTTCCCGAACCCTTTGGGGCTTGCGATCGGATTGCCCCTACCCCCCTCCCCGCTGCCGCTTCGCGGCGCGGAGAGGGGGAGGAATTGGGGTTTTGAGGTGGGCGGCTGCGCCGCCCACTTCAAAACCCTCCCTTTTCTCCCCCTTCTCCTCCCCTCCGAATTCGGAAAGGGAAGGGGGCCGGGGGGATGTGGAATCATAAAAACTCGGTGGACTCTGCGGCCTCGGCGGTGCAAACCGGAACCTTTTCAGCAGCCTTCCAGGGGCAGGTGAGAGCCGTTTAGCCTGAAAACTGTCCCGGGTGTTCGTAGTAGAAGAATGGAACACCCCGCCCACCCTGCTCCCGCCAGGTCTGTGACCCGGCGGCCCCCCCACTGTAGGGCAACTGCGAGCAGTTGCCCTACAAACGCACCGGCCTTGCGTCCCCCACTGGCGTTCTGCTTCGAAAAACTGTCCCAATTTCGCGTTGCGCCTGGGTCCGGGGTATGGTATAATCTTCCTGCCGGGCATAGACCGGAAGGAGGGAGCATGACCGATCTGCATGATGCGTTGAGGGCCGTTCTGACTGGGCCGACGCCGGAGGCTCTGGTGGCGTTGCAAGGCGCTCTGTTGCTATCCGGCCGGCAGGGGGAGGGGGTGGACCATGCCCTGGAGATAGCCGGACACTTTCACGGCTATCTGTGTGAGCTGCAGAGCAAGATCACGGCCAGGGATTACAGTGAGCTGGCCTCGCGGCTGGATATCGGCGCGGTGGGGACCGTCGCGCTGGAGAATATTGTCGCCACGGAGAAGGAGCAGTTCTGGCAGCGGTTGCTCCTGGGTGGGCTGGGGGAGACACTGATGGTCGCCGCCAGCCGCCAGTATATCAAAGCCTGGGAGGCCGAGACGGGAGTGGTCCACAGCCGGGCAGCCTGGTATCTGGCCGGGGCCTTGTGGCGCACCTCCGCCGAGATGCAGCCCGATCTGCCCGCCGAGAGGCGGTGGAAGGCCATCGAATCACTGCTGGCACCGGCCTACGACCGCGACGTGCCTGCCTCGCAAAAAGCTGTCCTCCTGGGGCACCTCTTTCAGATGCTGTTGTTGACCCACTTGGCATGGATCATAACGGCGGATAGGCAGGACGAGCGGAGCGAACGGGCAGCATGAGCAGGTTGACGGGAGGACGAGGATGAATGCACGGAGCAGATGGATCGCTCAGGCGGCCGGCCTGGTCGAGGCAACGGCCCTGTTCCTGTTTTTCTACCAGGCCTTGCGGGTCCTCTTTTCGGTCCTCTTTGGCCTGATGTACGACGCGCTGTTTGCCGGGAGGGCCTCCATGACCACCGTGGGCCTGGTGCTGGGCCTGGTCGTGCTGGCCTTGTTGTCGCCCCTGGTCATCCCCCGGCAGCCTGCTCACCGCCGCATCGGGTTGCTGGTCAGTGCCCTCCTCGTCTTCGTGGCACGCATCCCCCTGACGCCAGACGATCCACAGGGCCGGCTGGTAGCCTCGCTCCTGATCGTCGCCGGGACAGGCGTGTACCTGGCCTGTCGCCTGCGCCAGGCCCCACGCCATGTGGTCCGTGCCCTGATCCTGGCCCTGGTCGCCGACCAACTGCTGCGCGCTGCCGGTCACACCTGGGATGTGACCTTGCGGGATGGTTGGCTGGGGGGGCAGGTGGCCGTGTCGCTGGGGCTGTGTCTGCTGACCGGCTGGTTGTTCTGGCAGCGCCTTTCCGAGGAGGAGACGACCGGCGTGCGGTTGGGATTCCTGGGTGGGCTGGCCTGGGGAAGCTGGCTCTTTCTGGAAACCTCGCTGTTGAACTTTCCCCATGCTCTGGCTCGCTGGAGCGGAATGCCCTATCTCAGCATGGCCGCGCTCTGGCCTGTGGTGACGCTGCTCCCCTGGCTGGATGATGGGATGTGGCTGATCTCCTGGGGACGGGCCGGCGCAGGAGTGGGGCTGGTGGCGCTCCTGGCCGGATTGACTCTGGGCTTCCTCCTGACCGGCCCCATCGCCCTGGTGGGCCTGGTGGTGGCCCGGCTTATCGCTCTGAGGGCTCTGGCAGTCTGTTTCCTGGCAACCGCCGGCGAGCCGAAGTCGATGCGACGATCCCCTCTGGCGTGGGGGGGTGTTCTCTTCCTGTTCTTGAGCTTTGCAAACGCCTTTGCTTTTACCTATCCCTACACCCTGGATCTGTTCAGAGGCATGGGGCTGCCTGTCATGCTGGGGGCAGGGTTCCTGCTGGGGCTGGCTTCTCTGGCCAGTCCGACACCGGCCCGCCCGGCTCCCTGGCGCCCTGCTGTGCGCCTGGCGTTGATCGGGGCTGCGGCTGCGCTGACGATGGGGGTCGTTGCTTTGACACCGACCCGTCGGCTGCAATCGCCGCCCCAGGGAGATACCCTGGCCATCGCCACTTACAACATCCACTACGGCTATGACAGCGACTGGCACCTCAGCCTGGAGGAACAGGCCGAAACCATCGAAACCTCCGGCGCCGCTGTGGTCATGCTCCAGGAGGTGGACACCGGCCGGCCGACCAGCTACATGATTGACGACGCGCTGTGGCTGGCCCACCGCCTGGGCATGGAGGCGGTCTACCTGCCGACGATCGAGCACCTGACCGGCATCGCCCTGCTGACCCGCTACCCCATCCTCCGCTCAGACACGCTGCTGCTGCCCAGCGAGCTGGAACAGACCGGCATCATCGGGGCTGAACTGGATGTGAGCGGTACCTCCATCAACGCCTTTGCCGTCTGGCTGGGTCTGGAGCCGGAGGAGCGCGCCCGCCAGCTTGACGCGGCGCTGCCCTTCCTCGCCGCCCACCCCGGCCCGGCCGTCTGGGGTGGCGATTTCAACTCCACGCCCGACTCGCCGGTCTATGCCCGCATCCGCGATGCCGGGTTCGTGGACCCGTTCGTCGCCCTGGGCCTCGACTCGCCACCCACCGACCCGGTGGTCAACCCGGAGAAACGCATTGATTTCGTCTGGCTGCGCGGCCTGGAGCCGCTGGCCGCCCGGGTACTCGACTCGCTGGCCTCGGACCACAGGCTGGTGGTTGTGGAGGTCCGGCCATTCAGGTAGGGGCGTCCCTTGCGGTCGCCCAGGGCAGGCTTTGGTGGATCTGTCTGCTGTCAGGTGCGGGGTCGCAGACCTCGCGCGAGCACATAGGCAGGGGAGGTGAATGATGCCCAGTCCTTTTCCCGGCATGGACCCTTACCTGGAAGACCCGGCTCTGTGGCCGGGTGTCCACCAGCGGCTGATCACCTACATCGCGGATGCCCTTCAGCCGGAGCTACGGCCCCGCTATCAGGCCCGCATCGGCGAACGGCTGTATGTCGTCCAGACCTTCCACATCCTCTACCCTGATGTGACTGTGGTCGAGCGGCCCTTCCGCGAGA
>DAOTYI010000215.1:0-11443 GCA_034434895.1 Anaerolineae bacterium | reverse complement strand
TAATTCATTGTAACTGACCATTGCAACTTGCTCCCTGCATCAATTGATTAGGCAGGGTCGCAAGTATAGGTATCAATGACAAATTTGTCAAAACTAAATCTCTATAATGTCTATTTTTCTTTTTGTTCTTTTGGCCTCGCCGGAGGCGGGTTCTGGAGACTTTCCCGCCCCACTCTGAAAAAGGCCAAACTTCTGGTCGAGGCGAACAGGGTGGACCTCACCCCATCCCCCAACCCCCTTCCCCTCTCCGCCGCGGAGAGGGGAAGGGGGCCAGGAGGTAGGGGTGAGGTCGAATCTAACAATGTCGAGCTACTCTCCCGGCTCAAAGAACCCGGCCAGGTCGGTGCGCCCCGGCCTGAGCCTCTCACGGGGCCAGGCCTGGCGGAACCAGGTGATGGTCAGACGCAACCCTTCTTCCAGAGGGGTCGTGGCGCGAAAGCCCAGCACCTCCGCTGCCCGGCGCACGTCCGGCACACGACGGCGTGTCTCCTCAAAATTTTCACCAAAGACATTGCGATAAGGAAGATGCACAATTTCAGACCGGGAGCCGGTCAGTTCGCAGATCAGGCGGGCCAGCTCTTCGACACTGGTCTCCCGGTCGGAGCCGATGTTGAACACCTGCCCCACCGCCTGGGGGAGGGTGCCGGTCAGGATCGTGCCCCGCACCGTATCGGTGATGTAGGTGAAACAGCGGGTCTGCCGCCCATCGTCAAAGATGGTGAGAGGCTGGCCCAACCGGGCCTGGGTGATGAACCTGGCGATGACGCTGCCATACCCTCTGGGGTCCAGGCGTGGCCCGTAGGAGTTAAAGTAGCGCACAATCGAAACCGGCAGCCCCTTATCAGCATAGGCAAAGGCGAAATGCTCGTCAACCGCCTTGGCGATCGAGTAGGACCAACGGGCCACCGTGGTCGGCCCCAGAATGCGGTCACTATCTTCCCGCAACGGCACCTCGGTGCTCTTGCCATAGACCTCGGAGCTGGAGGCGATGACCGTCCGTTTCCAGTATTTGTACGCCTTTTCCAGCACCACCTCGGTTCCTTTCACGTTGGTATAGATGCCGTGCAGGGGATCTTCAACGACATATTTGACCCCGACTACAGCAGCCAGGTGATATACCTGATCCACCTGGGCGATCATCCGGTCCATCAACGCTTCGTTCAGGATGGTGTCGTTGACGAAATGGAACCGCTCCTGTCCCAACAGGTGCTGGATATTGCCGATCCGACCGGTGGACAGGTTATCCACCACAAAAACCTCATGGCCCTCGGCCATCAGGGCATCCACCAGATGGGAGCCGATGTAGCCGGCGCCGCCGGTCACCAGGATGCGCATAAACCCCCTCTGGGAGCCCCCTGGCGTTGGTCAGGCCCGGCCGCCCGCAGGCCACACTGCGCCCGGGTCAGCCAGAGATCAGCTTCTTGACGATTGGCACTCATAGACCACACTTTCACCACAAGGAATAGAGGCTTTAGCCGGTCATGGCCACAAGATATGGCCCGCCCGAAGGCTCGAAACCCCTGCTGCCAGGTTCTATTATAGCACACTTTATCAGGTTTACCAGCCGACATGGAGGGCAGGCCTCTGGCCCTGCCCCGGTCAGCTCTGGCCTGGCCTGGGCCGTTGCCAGGAGGTCCACCGGCAGCCTGTCTCGTCATCTGGCCGGTAGTTGGCGCAACTGTAGAACCGCCGCCCTTTCTTCGTCCGCTTTTCGACGACCGCCCCGCCACACTGGGGACAGGTCACGCCCGGCAGGGGGATCGGCGCGGTGTAGCGGCATCGGGGCCAGCCGCTGCAGCCGATGAACGACCCAAAGCGGCCCCGTTTGAACAGGAGCGGCTGGCCGCACTCGGGGCACAGATCGCCGGTGGGCTGTGGCTTGAGCTCGACACGGGGCATCTTCTGCCTGGCCGCTTCCACCGTCCGGGCAAAAGGGTCATAGAACTCGCGCAGCATCGGCACCCACGCCTGCCGACCGACGGCGATCTCGTCCAGTTTCTCCTCCATGGCGGCGGTAAACCCGACGTTCACCACCTCGGCAAAATACTCGACCAGCAGGTCGTTGACCAGGAAGCCCAACTCGGTGGGGACCAGTTTCTTCTCCACACGCTGCACATAATCCCGATCCTGGAGGGTGGCCAGGATCGGCGCGTAGGTGCTGGGCCGGCCGATGCCATACTCCTCCAGGGCGCGGATGAGGGTTGCATCGCTGTAGCGGGGTGGGGGTTGGGTAAAGTGTTGTTTCGGCAACAGCCGTACCAGGTCCAACTCCTCCCCTCTGTCCAACGGCGGCAACTGCACCCCTTCCCCTTCCTCCGGCTTTTCCTCTGCCTCACGGCTTTCCTGGTACACCTTCAGAAAGCCGGGGAACCTGACGACCGAGCCGGTGGCCCGGAACAGGTAGGGTTTCTCACCGACAGCCGGCCCGGCCAGCACCTCCACCGTGGTCTGATCCAGGATTGCCGGGGCCATCTGGCTGGCCACGAAGCGCTGCCAGATGAGCGTGTACAATCGCAGCTCATCCCGCGTCAGGTAGGCTTTGAGCGACTCCGGGCTGCGCCGCACGCTGGTAGGACGGATCGCTTCATGGGCTTCCTGCGCCGCTTTGGCCCGTGTCTTGTAGTGCGGGGGCCGGGCAGGCAGGTAGCTCTGGCCGAACCGCTCCAGGATCACCTGGCGGGCTTCGGCCTGGGCCGATTCGGCCACCTGGAGCGAGTCGGTGCGCATGTAGGTGATGAGGCCCACCCGCTCTCCGCCGCCGATCTCCTTGCCCTCATACAATGCCTGGGCGATGGCCATCGTCCGTTTGGCGGTAAACCCCAGCCGGCGGCTGGCTTCCTGTTGCAAACTGCTGGTCATAAATGGGGGAGAAGGATAGCGGCGGACCTCCCGTTGGGCCACGTCGGCCACCACATACACCGCACCCGCCAGGGCATCCACAATCGCCTGGGCCTCCGCCTGGTTCTTCAGCTCCGGTTCTTTCCCCTGTACCCTGACCAGCCTGGCGATGAAACTCCCCTCCTGCCCCCTGCCTCCTGCTTCCTGCCTCTTGCACAGCTCCGCTTCGATGCTCCAATATTCCACCGGCACAAAAGCCTGGATCTCCCGCTCCCGTTCGCAGACCAGCCGCAACGCCACCGACTGCACCCGCCCGGCGGACAGGTTCTTGCGCCCCACCTTGTCGCGCAGCAAAGGGCTGAGGGTGTAGCCCACCACCCGGTCCAGGATGCGCCGGGCCTGCTGCGAGTCCACCCGCAACTGGTCAATCTGTCGGGGATGGGCAAAAGCCTGCTGGATCGCCTCCTGGGTGATCTCATGGAACTCGACCCGGTGGACAGGGATGCCACGTAGCTGGCGGTCCAACGCTGCCGTCAGGTGCCAGGCGATGGCTTCCCCTTCGCGATCGGGGTCGGTGGCGAGATAGACCTCCGCCGCCTTTTCGGCCTGAGCCTGGAGCTTTTTCACCACCTCCTTTTTGCTCTCCGGGATGACATAGCGGGGCGCGAAATCGTGCTCGATGTCCACGCCCAGGCGGTTGGCCGGCAGGTCACGAATATGGCCGACCGATGCTTCCACAGTATAGCCCTTGCCCAGAAAACGGCCCACGGTCCGCGCCTTGGCCGGCGATTCGACGATGACCAGCCGGCGGCCCGCAGCCCGGCGCTCCTCGACCGGCCTGGAGGCGGCAGCGTGTTGAGCCGGGTCCAGGGTGTCGTGGGCCGGGGTGCGCCCCAGGCGCACCAGCCGGGTGCCACACACCGGGCAGGTACCCTGAGTCGCCGGGCGGGCCTGCTCCCCCACAAAGACCGCCTGAGGGGAGACGATGGGGCGTTTCTCTTTGCACCTGACGCAGTAGGCCAGGATCGGTTGATCAGACAGGTTCATGATCCAGGGCTCCGCAGCCTTCCAGGTAGCTTTTCATCCTGACGACAAACCGGTCAGCATCAGCAATGATGGCCATGGTCACTTCCGTATCCAACTCGATCCGGTCAGCATAGTCGCAGGTCTCCCGCGCCTTGCGCGCACTGACCAGGATACGGCCATATTCCGGTTCGATCAGGCCGGGCTTGATGAAGTGATGTCCAAAAGCCGCCTGCACACCCGCATGTTTGCTGCGTTCGATCTCCTTCGTAAGCAATACCGCCGTAGCCAGATGATAGATGGCGTAATAAGCCCGATTCACAGCCGCTCGAAAGCGACCAAGGGAGGCCAGCTCGTGGGCAGTTGCCAGATCTTCCTGCGCTTTCTCCAGGCGTACCTGGATCAAAATGCGGGTGTGCTCATCCATAGACTGACCCCTTCTCGTTCAATGCGGCGATACAAGGGGGCATGGTGCTCCTGGTGCCAGCGATATTCCTGGTAATCCATGATTAGAGAAGAGATCACTATGTCATATTTGAGCATCAGCTCAGTTTCCAGAGCAACGATGCCATCCCACAACTGGCGGTCCCGGCGATCTACCACGACCAATAGATCAACATCCGATTCAGCGTCTGAGCTCCCCCTGGCTTTTGACCCAAACAGGCGGATCAATTGGATCGCCCGGCCATACTGCTTGCAGATCCGGGCAACGAACTCATCCACTGCCCTTCGTTCTTTCGCACTCAACGGGACAGCCTTCAGGGCACACATCTCTCCCGTCTCCTGGGTCCTCAGCAAGTCAAAAACCTGCAACCTGCCTGGCCTATAAATGCTCCTGCAACCCTTCCTCTTGCAGCCGCTCCACCACCTGGCGCACCGCCTGCGCTCGTTCTTTGGGGCAGATGAGCAGGGCATCGGGCGTGTCCACCACCACAAAATCTTTCAGGCCGATGGCCGCCACCAGCCGCCCGGCCGAGGTGTAGAGGTAGGTGCCGGCTGTATCCAGCAACAGGGGATGGCCGCTGCCACACACCACATTGCCCGCCTCGTCGGCCTCCAACAGCGCCGACAGAGTGGCCCAATTGCCCACATCGTCCCAGCCGATCTCCACCGGCAACACGGCCACCCCTGTTGTCCTCTCCATGATCCCATAGTCAATGGTGGTCTGGGGCATCTGTTCCCAGCTCTTTTCCAACACAGCCAGCCGCCGGGGTGAGTGCCAGGCCTGGCCTATCGCCTGCAACCCGGCATGGAGCTGGGGCAGCAGGCGCTCTATTTCGGCCAGGATCCGTTTCACCTGCCAGATAAAGATGCCGGCATTCCAGTAATACTCCCCACTGGCGACGAACTGCCGGGCTGTAGCCTCGTCCGGCTTCTCGACAAAGCGCCGCACCTCAAAGGCAGGCAGCCCCCCCTTTTGCCCCAAGGCCGCGCCGCGTTGGATATAGCCGTACCCGGTATGCGGCTGGCGAGGGGTGATGCCCAGGGTCACCAGATAGCCCTCCTGGGCGATCTGGGCGGCAGCCGCAATGGCCTGTCGAAAGCCGGCTGCATCGGCGATCCGGTGGTCGGCAGGAAAGGCCGCCATCAAGGCTGCCGGATCGCGCTGCCCCAGGATCATCGCCGCCAGGCCGATACAGGGGGCCGTGCCGCGCGGCCCTGGCTCGGCGATGATATTTTCGGCCGGCAGGTCGGGCATCTGGGCCTGGACCTCGGCGGTGTATCCGGTGCCCGCTACCACCAACACCCGCTGGAACGGGATCAACGGTTCGATCCGGTCTACCGTCTCCTGGAGCAGGGTGCGCGGTCCCAGCAGGTCGAGGAACTGTTTGGGGGTGGCGATCCGGCTGCGAGGCCACAGCCGTGTGCCGACGCCGCCGGCCATCACGACGGCATAGAGATGGTCATTCACAGAGATCTCCCAGGAAGGTGTCAGACACTTGGAATTGCCTGAAACGAAGATTTTGGAGTAGAAATGACCGGCTACTCGATCACGTACTTGACGCCCGCTTCCCGCGCCAGGACATAGTTCATACCGCCCACCTGACGGACCATCCCTTTGAGTTCCATCAACGCCAGGGTGCTGCTTACCTGGGCGATGGGCAGTTGTACCACCCGGCCCAACTCGTCCACATGCATCGGTTCGGCGGAAAGATGGGCCAACAACAGCGCTTCGGTCTCATTATCGGGGATGACTGCCCGTGCCTGGGCCTGTTGGCTGACCATGGTCAGGTTGAGTTCTTCCAGGATGTCGGTCACGGTACACACCATCTTGGCCCCTTGCTGAATCAGGCGATTGGTGCCCCGGCTGGTGCGGGCAAAGATGCTCCCCGGCACGGCAAACACCTCGCGCCCCTGCTCGGCGGCGAAATCGGCGGTGATGAGCGCCCCACTGCCCAGGTCCGCCTCGACGACCACCGTGCCCAGCGTCAGTCCGCTGATGAGGCGATTGCGCGGCGGAAAGTTGCCTGCTTCCGGCCGGGTGCCCAGGGCATACTCGCTCAGCAGGGCACCATGCTCCACGATCCCGGCCGCCAGATGGGTGTTGGGCCAGGGATAGATCACATCCACCCCACAGCCCAACACGGCGATGGTCCGGCCGCCGGCCTCCAGGCAGGCCTGATGGGCGACGGTGTCGATCCCCTGAGCCAGGCCGCTCACCACGGTCACGCCGGCCTGGGCCAGGCCGGTGGCGATCAGGCGGGCAGCTTCTTTGCCATAGACTGAAGCCCGGCGCGTGCCGACGACCGCCACGGCCCACTCGTCACGCACCTCCAGGCTCCCACGAACGTACAGGACCGGCGGAGCGTTGTAAACCTGGCGCAGGTTGCGGGGATAGTCGGGATCGTCCCAGACGATCACCCGAACTCGGGCCTGCTCCAGCCGGGCCATTTCGGCCTCCAGGTCCAGCTTGCTGCGGGCCTGGAGCAGGTTGGACAGCGAGCGCCGGTCCAGGCCGGCCTGTTGCAGATCGTGAGGGGAGGCGTGCCAGGCGGTCTCCAGGTCGCCGAAATAGTCAATCAGGGCCTGCAGGCGGGCTGCGCCGATGCCCGACACCTTGTTGAAACCGACCCAATAGCGGATGTCCCTCATCTGCCAACCGCCAATCGTCACAAGCCGTCCAGCAGCTCAACCACCAGACGACCGGCCTCCAGATCCACCGTCTGGACCACCTCGGCGATAGCCGGGATCAGGAGTTCGCCGCCGGCCAGGTTGCTGCCGTGGACCACATACACGTCGTTGGCCCCGGTATAGAGGATGTCAACCACCTCACCCAACCGTTCACCGGCCACCGTCCACACTTCCAGGCCCAGGATCTGGTGTTCGTAATATTCCCCCTCCTCCAGGAGGAGAGCCTCCTCCAGGGGCACCTGGATCAACATCCCCCGCAGCCTCTCCGCCGCCTCCCGATCGTCACAGCCGCCGAGTTTGAGCAGGGCCCGGCCCCGATGCAGGCGATAGCTTTGCAGAGGCCAGGGAGCCGGTTCCTCCCCATCGGGGCCCACAAAGACACGTTCCAGGCGGCCAAAGCGGTGCGGATCGTCGGTCAGGATCTCGACCTTGACCTCGCCACGCACCCCGTGCGGGGCTATGACCTGGCCCACAGCCAAATAACGGGGCTCAGGAAAGCGCCGTTGCCCTCCTGAGCCCTGTCCCGATCCTGCAGCAAGCGGCCTGGCACGGGCCAGGTGCAGCTCCACTAGACGATCTCCAGTGTCACCCGCCGGCCCTGGCGGGCAGCCGCTGCACGCAGCAATGTGCGCATGGCGTTTGCCACACGCCCCTGTTTGCCGATGACGCGCCCCATATCTTCAGCCGAGACGCGCAACTCATAGATGGTCGCACTGGTGCCTTCGATCTCCTCGACGTGGACCTGGTCTGGATCATCTACCAGGGCCTTGGCCATGTACTCGATCAACTCCTTCATGCTCATGTTCTGCTCTCCTTCTAGTGAATTTGGAGTTAAAAGTCCTCGTCCTCTTCGACGTCCCAGTCATCCTCAAGCTCTTCCTCCTCGGCCACGGCGATCTCCGGTTCCCAGTCCTCTTCCGCCTCGGCGAGCTCTTCTCCCTCTTCGAATTCTTCCTCTTCCCCTTCGAACAGTGCCCCCTCTTCTACCTCCGGCACCAGCTCAGCCTGGACCTCCACCGGTTTGGCCTTTGGTGCGGCTCGCGAAATGGGCACTTCGCCCCGCTTGATGGCGGCTGCCTGGGCCAGAATGCCCAGCCTGTCCAGCATCCGTCTGACCGCCTCCGAGGGTTGGGCGCCTACACCCAGCCAATACAACGCTCGTTCGGCATCCACCTCCATTGTCACCGGTTCGGTACGCGGGTTGTAGGAACCGATCGTCTCGATAAACTTGCCGTCACGGGGCGCTCTTGAATCGGTCACGACGATGCGATAATGAGGCTGTTTCTTGGCCCCTACTCTTCGCAATCTGATTTTCACCATTTCTCTCTAGACACCTCCTTCCAGTCTGGCTGGTCTTGATTTTATCTATCCAGATGCCAGAGGCCTGACACCTGTTATCCACCCAATCCGCCGAGCATGGACAACAAGCCGCGCATCCCACCCCGGCCATGCCTGCCCCCGCCGGTAATCTGCTTCATCATGTTCTGCATCTGTCGGAACTGGGAAAGCAGGTCGTTCACATCCGTCACAGTTGTCCCCGATCCCCGGGCAATGCGCCGCTTCCGACTGGCGTTGATGATGCGGGGATTGTGTCGCTCCTCAGGTGTCATCGAATTGATGATGGCTTCAATGACCTTCAACTGCTGATCGGTGACCTCGGGGGCGATATCCTGCATCATTTTGGACATGCCGGGGATCAGACCCAGCAACTGGCTGAGCGGTCCCATCTTTTTCAGTTGTTGAAGCTGATCGCGAAAATCCTCCAGGTCAAACTCGCCTTTGACCAGCTTTTTGCTCACCTTTAGAGCCTGTTCCTGGTCCATGACCTGCTGTGCCTTTTCGATGGCGGTCAGCACATCGCCCATGCCCAGGATGCGGCCCGCCAGCCGATCGGGATGAAAGACCTCCAGGGCATCGGTCTTTTCGCCCACCCCCAGGAACTTGATGGGCACCCCCGTCACCGAGCGCACCGAGATGGCGGCTCCCCCCCGGGCGTCGCCATCCACCTTGGTCAGGATCAGGCCGGTGAGCCCCACCCGCCTGTTGAACTCGTCGGCCACACGCACCGCATCCTGGCCGGTCATGGCATCCACCACCAGGAGCACCTCCTGGGGGTTGGTGCGCGCCTTGACCTGTTCCAGCTCGCGCATCATCTCGTCGTTGATATGCAACCGGCCGGCGGTGTCCATCAGCACCACACTGTAGGCCGACTCGCGGGCACGCTTGAGAGCGTTGGCGCAGATCTGGGGCGGCGGCACCTTGTTGCCTTCGCTGTGGACCGGGATGTCAAGCTGCCTGCCCAGCACCTCAAGTTGGGTGATGGCCGCCGGGCGATAGGTATCGGCCGCCACCAACAGCGGACGTTGGCCGCCCTTGCGCAGCATCAGCGCCAGTTTGGCCGCCGTTGTCGTCTTGCCCGACCCTTGCAGGCCGACCAGCATGATCACGTGCGGCGACGGGCCGGACAGGTTCAGGGGGGCCGGCTGGCCCAGGGTGGCCATCAGCTCTTCATGGACGATCTTGACCACCTGTTGGGCCGGCGTCAGGCTCTTCATCACCTCAACGCCGATGGCCCGTTCCCGGACGCGGGCAATAAAGTCCTTGACGACTTTGAAATTGACATCGGCTTCCAGCAATGCCAGCCGGACCTCACGCAGGGCGGCATCCACATCCGCTTCGCTGAGCCTGCCCCGGTTGGAAAGCTTGCCGAATATGCCTTGCAGTTTGTCCGACAGGTTCTCAAACATCGCTCTGTCTCGTCCAGATACCAGGCTTATATTGTAGGCGAAAAGTTCGATTTCGTCAAACCTGCCATTGCACGTGGGGTAGCCGACGGCCATGGCCGTCAGCTACCCCCGACAGGAGGTGACGCAGATGATTGACAGCGGGGCATAGTTCGTTGCTCTCCTCCTCCGTGCCTTTGTGCCCTGGTGGTTCACTGACAAGAGTTGCACAATGGATGGCATTTTCACCACCAGGACACGAAGGCAAATTCTTCGTGCCTTGGTGCCTTTGTGGTAAGCCTGCCGGGTCAACGGCGTATCTCCTGTCACAGGGTGTTACGAGGCGGTAAACAGGTATGTCCAACGACATGCCAGGTCGTTGACAGCCCCGTCAAAGTGGAGTACAATATGATGGAATGCGGAATGGGGAATGCGGAATGGGGAATGCGGAATGGGGAATGCGGAATGGGGAATGCGGAATGGGGAATGCGGAATGGGGAATGCGGAATGATGAGAGCGATGCTGCTACGGCAGCCCAAACCCGTCGGGCAGAACCCTCTGGAACTGACCGACCTGCCGCTTCCTGAACCGTTGCCCGGCCAGGTCCGGCTGCGAGTACGGGCCTGTGGCGTGTGTCACACCGATCTGCACCTGGCCGAAGGGGAGATCGCCACCCCCAGATTGCCCATCGTACCCGGCCACCAGATCGTCGGTGTGGTGGAGGCTCTGGGGCAGGGGGTGAGCCGCTTCGCCTTGGGCGACCGGGTGGGGGTGCCGTGGTTGTACTCGGCCTGTGGCCAATGCGAGTACTGCCGCCGTGGTCAGGAGAACCTGTGCGACCATGCCCGCTTTACCGGTCAGCACGCCGATGGTGGTTTCGCCGAGTTTATGGTCGTCCCGGCCGATTTTGCCTATCCCCTCCCCGCCGGCTTTCCCGACGAGCAGGCCGCCCCGCTGCTGTGCGCCGGCATCATCGGCTACCGCTCGCTGCGGCTGAGCGACATCCGTCCGGGCGGGCGGTTGGGCCTGTACGGCTTTGGCGCTTCAGCCCACGTGACGATCCAGGTAGCCCGCCACTGGGGCTGCCAGGTGTATGTCTTTACCCGCAGCGCCGGGCACCAACGTCACGCCCTGGAGCTGGGCGCCTCCTGGGTCGGCCAGGCAGAGGATACGCCGCCCCATCCCCTCGACAGTGCCATCACCTTCGCCCCGGCCGGCTGGCTGGTGCCCCAGGCGCTCCGTGTTCTGCGCAAAGGGGGCACGCTGGCGATCAATGCCATTCACATGAGCACCATCCCCGAACTGCCCTACGCCCTGCTCTACGGCGAGCGGACGGTGCGCAGCGTGGCCAACGCCACCCGTCAGGATGCTGTAGAACTGCTCCAACTGGCCGCCGAGATCCCCCTCCGCACCGACGTGGAGCTCTATCCTCTGGAAGAGGCCAACACTGTGTTGCAGCGGCTGAAGAGCGGCCAGGTGCGTGGGGCGGCGGTATTGGGGATTGGATATTAGATATTGGAGATTGGAAATTGGAAGGTTTCGTGAGAAATCGTCTGCTCTTTTTGACCGTCACGATTGCCCTGCTGGGAGGGGTGTTGCTGGGTTGCACCATGGGGTCGGATGGGTTGGCCAGGATCACACCCACACCCACCAAGACACCGCGCCCGCTGTTTACCGCCACTCATACCCCCACCCCTTCGCCCCTGCCGACCGACACTCCCCTCCCG
>DAOTYI010000214.1:0-27219 GCA_034434895.1 Anaerolineae bacterium | reverse complement strand
CTCAGCCCAGGGCAACGACCAGGGCCACCGCAACCTGGCGTTCGTGCGACAGGCTGATGGCCCACCGGCGCCACCCCTGTTCCTCAGCCAGGGCAGCCGCCCGGCCTGACAGATGGAGCAGCGGCCTGCCCCATGGGTCGGTCAGCACCTCCACCTCTCGCCAGCCGATGCCCCAGACGCTGAGGTGGCTCAGCCCGACCCCCAACGCCTTGGAGACAGCCTCCTTGGCTGCCAGGCGGACGGCCAGCTCCGGCAGCCGATCGCGGTAACAGGCGATCTCTTGCGCCGTAAAGATGCGTGCCAGAATCCGGTCGCCATACCGTTCCACCGCCCGGCGCAGCCGTTCCACCTCGACCAGGTCCACCCCGACGGTCAGCCGGGGCGACGGGAGCATCTCCCCGGCGCTAGACCCCTTCGCCATCGTAGCCCCGACCCATGCCTCGATAGATGAACCCCATCTCGGCCATCCGCCGCGGGTCGTAGATGTTGCGGCCATCCACCAGCACCGGCTGGCGCATGGATGCCTTGACCCGGGCCATGTCCAGCTGCTTGAATTCGTTCCACTCTGTCACCAGGATCAGGCCATCGGCCCCTTCGGCCACCTGGTAGGGATCGGTACAAAAGATCACATCTTCGAGCAGCCGTCGGGCATTTTCCTGGGCCTCCGGATCGTAGGCTTTGACCGTGGCTCCCTCATGTTGCAACATATGGATCAGGCTGATGGAAGGCGCATCGCGCATATCGTCGGTGTTGGGTTTGAAGGCCAGGCCCCACAGGCCGATCGTCTTGCCCCGAAAGCCGCCCAGGATGTGGCGCAGCTTCTGGATCAGCCGCTTGCGCTGATCATAGTTGACGTGGGTCACGGCCCGCAAAATTTCGGGGTTCTCGCCGTATAACTCGGCCATGTGGATCAGGGCCTTGACATCCTTGGGGAAACAACTGCCTCCCCAGCCGATGCCGGCCCCCAGGAAATGGGGCGAGATGCGGTGGTCAGTGCCCATGCCATAGGCCACCGTCTTGACATCGGCGCCCAACGCTTCGCAGATGTTGGCGATTTCGTTGATGAACGAAATCTTGGTCGCCAGGAAGGCATTGGAAGCATACTTGATCATCTCCGCCGTCCGCAGGTCGGTGATGATGATCTCGCCCCCCAGGGGATAGTACAGCTCGGCGACCCGCTCGGCGGCCTGGCGGCTGGTGGAACCAAGCACGATGCGGTCAGGGTTCATAAAGTCATAGACGCCCGACCCTTCGCGCAGGAATTCGGGGTTGCTGACCACCCAGAAGGGCGCATCCCGGCCACAGATGTCGCGCACAATGTCGGCCACCCAATCGCCGGTGCCGATCGGCACGGTGCTCTTGTTGACGATGATCACCGGCTTGTGGATGCGGCGGGCGATCTCTTCCGCTGTGGCGTTGACATGGGCCAGGTCAGCTTCCCCCTCCACACCGGTGGGAGTGCCCACGGCGATGAACACAAACTCGGCCTCGGCCATCGCCTCGTCCCAATCGGTGGTAAAGTGCAGACGGCCCGCCTCGGTGTTGCGCCGGACGATCTCCTCCAGGCCCGGTTCGTAGATGGGCAGGATGCCCTTTTTCAGATTGTCCGATTTCTCTTTGCTGCGGTTGATGCAGATGACCTGGTTGCCCAGGTCGGCCAGACAGGCGCCGGTCACCAGACCCACATAGCCGACGCCCACCACGGTGATGTTTGCCATTGACTCCCTCCCTTGAACATGATGATTTGTAGGGTAACTGCGAGCAGTGGTCCTACGGTCCGGCGATGGCCAGGGCATATACCTCGGGGTCCAAATATTTCCGGGCTATCTCCTGCACATCCCGGACCGTAACGACGTTGACCAGATCGGCGTAACGTTCCAGGTAATCGAGCCCCAGGCCATAGCGTTCCATCTCCAGCAGGACGCCAGCCACCCCCTCATTGGTCTCCAGGCGGAGGGGCATTGAACCGGTGAGGAACGACTGGCTGTCGGCCAGTTCTTCGGCCGGCAGCGGCTGGTCGCGCAGGCGGCGGATCTCGTGGCGGATGCCGTCAATAGTCCGCTCTACGTTGGCCGGATTGACTCCGGCGACGGTCAGCCACGGCCCGGCGCCCAGCCCGGCTTCCAGCCGGCTGTAGACATAATAGGCCAGGCCCTGCTGATCGCGGAGGCTATCACCCAGACGGCCCATCATGCCAAAAACACCCAGCACCGTGTTGGTCAGGTTAGCCTTGATAAAGTCGGGATCGGTGCGGGCCAGGGCCGGCCAGCCCAGCACGATGTCGGATTGGGTTTTGCCGGCCACCAGCACAGCCTGGCGACGAGGCTCATTCAGCCGCACTGCCGGGGGAATGTTTCGGTTCGGCGTGGCCGCCGGGGCCTGCCAGCCCCCCAGCCTGGCCTGCACCTTCTCCAGCACCTCACCGGCAGCTATAGCCCCGACCACCACCACGATCATCCCTTCCGGGGAGTAATGGCGCCGGTAGTAGCCCTCCAGGTCGTTGCGGGCCAGGGCGGACACAGTCTCCTCATACCCCTGGACGCTGCGCCCGTAGGGATGGTCAGGGTAGAGCAGGGCGTCGAAGGTCAGGCGAGCCATGCGGCGCGTATCGTGGGCACGCTGTTGCAGGTCGGTGAGGATCTGGCCCTGGAGCAGCTCGGCCTCGTCGGGCGGGAAGGTGGGGTGTTGCAGACAATCGGCCAGGATGTCCAGGAGCAGGTCCAGGTCCTCGGCCAGGGCCTTGCCGCCAAAGCCAACGGTGTGCACCCCTGCCCGGAAGCTCAACTGCGCCCCGACCGACTCCAGGGTCTGGTTGATCTGGCTGAAGGTGCGCGTCGTCGTGCCGCGCATCAGCATCCCGGCGGTCAGGTTCGCCAGTCCGGCCTGCTCCGGTGCTTCAGCCAGCGATCCGGCCCACAGGGAGCCGCCGATCACGACCGAGGGGCTGTTGTGGTTCTCGTAGACAAGCAGGGTGATGCCGTTGGGCAGTTCGGTGCGGGCAATGGTGTGGGGGGAAGGGAGCGATGCAGTCATGATTCTGCCTCCTACAGGCCCAGGGGCACATAGTGGCCCACGGTCCGGTTGCGCCGCGACAGGTAGCTGTTCGCCACGCGGGACACCTCCTCAACGGTGACGGCAGCCAGGCGGTCCAGGAACGACTCGAACCAGTCGGTATCGGCCACGACCGAGGAAAAGCCCAGCCAGAAACCCTGGTTGGTGACACTTTCGCTGGAATAGGCAAACTGGGCTTTGCTCTGCTTGATGGCGGTCTGCAATTCATCGGCTGAGATCGGTTCGGCCAGGATGCGATCCATCTCGGCATCGAGGGCGGCTTCCACCTCTTCCAGGCTTCGCCCGGCGCGCACGATGACCACAATATTGTAGAGGTAGGGGTCGAGCATAGGGGCCAGCGAGCCGGTCACCCCGGCTGCCAGGCCGGTTTCCACCAGAGCCCGGTACAGCCGGGAGCTGCGATTGGGCGGCGGCGGGGCAAACAGGTTCATGCCGCTGGCGCCGGTCAGGATCGTGCTGAGCACGGCCATCGGGAAAAAGTCGGGGTGGGCAGCCGGGGGCGCTTTATAGGCAGCCTGGAGGTAGGCGGTCATGCCTGGCCCCTCCAGAACGACACGGCGCTCGCCACGCTGCGGCGGCTCCGGGCGGTTGACCGGCGGCGGCGCGGAACGGGCCGGGAGGGGGCCGAACCGCTCTGTGATGCAGGCCAGCATCTGCGCTGCGTCGAAATCGCCCACCGCCACGGCAATGGCGTTGTTGGGGCCGTAGTAGGTCTGGTAATGACGCCACAGGTCGGCATGGCCGATCCTCTCCAGGTCACACAGGTCGCCGATGGTCTCGTGGTGGTAGGGATGCACGCGAAAAGCGGCGCCGACGACCTCCTCGTTCAGCAGGAAGGCGGGGTCATTTTCAGCTCCCTGCCGTTCAGAGATGATCACCGTGCGCTCCAGGTCCACCTCCTGGGGGTCGAAAAGGGCATTGACCATGCGGTCGGCTTCGATGCGCAGGCCCAGGTCAATGCGGTCGGCAGGCAGCGTCTCAAAGAAGGTGGTGAAATCGAGCCAGGTCAGGCCGTTCATCACTCCACCGTTGCGGGCGATCTGCCGGTCAATTTCGCCCTTGGGAAAGGCGGCAGAGCCTTTGAACAGCATATGTTCGGCCCAGTGGGCGATGCCGGTGATGCCCGGCACTTCATTGCGGCTGCCCACCCGATACCAGATCCAAAAGGTGGTCACCGGTGCATGATGGCTCTCTTTGAGCAGCACGGTCAGTCCGTTGTCCAACGTCTGTTTCAGGATCGCCATGGTTTTCCCTCAGGTTGCAGAGTTGCAGGGGAGCAGGGGAGCAACCTCCAATCTCTAATACCCAATCTCTAATACCCCCGCCCTACACCGCGATAAATGAAACCCAGCGCCTTCACCTGCTCCGGGTCATAGAGATTGCGGCCATCCACCAGGATCGGCCGGCGCATAGCTGCTTTGAGGCGGGGCAGCGACAGGTGTTTGAACTCGTTCCACTCGGTGACGATGACCAGGGCATCGGCCCCTTCGGCCACCTGATAGGCATCCTGGCACAGTGTGACGTCATGCAGGTAGCGTTCGGCGTTGACCATGGCCACCGGATCATAAGCCCGAATGCGCGCCCCCTCACTTTGCAGCAGATGGATCAGCTCCACCGATGGCGCTTCGCGCATGTCGTCTGTATTTGGTTTGAAGGCCAGCCCCAGGATGCCGATGACCGCTTCATCCAGCGTGCCCAGCAGCGCCCGCAGTTTGTGGACCACCTGCCGGCGTTGGTCGCGGTTGATGTCCATCACCGCCCGCAGCAGTTGAGGGTGGCAGCCGTGGACGGCGGCCATGTGGGCCAGAGCCTGCACATCTTTGGGGAAGCAACTGCCGCCAAAGCCCAGGCCCGCATCCAGGAAATAGCGGCCGATCCGCCTGTCGTAGCCCATACCCACCGCTACCTCTTTGACATCTGCCCCTAACGCCTCGCAGATGCTGGCGATTTCGTTGATGAACGAGATACGGGTGGCCAGGAAGGCGTTGGAGGCATACTTGATCATCTCGGCGGTGCGCAGGTCGGTGATCATGATCGGGGCACGCAGCGACAGGTAGAGCTGGGCTACCTGCGCCGCTGCCTCAGGGTCCAGTGAGCCGAGGACAATGCGGTCAGGGGACATAAAATCGTTGATGGCCGACCCTTCGCGCAAGAACTCTGGATTGCTGACAACGGAAAAATCGATCGGCTGAGGTTGGTGGCGGCGGACTATATCGGCCACCCAGTCCCCGGTGCCGATAGGCACAGTGCTCTTGTTGACAATGATCAGGGGGTGGTCCATCGCCAGGGCGATGCTCCGCGCCGCTGCCCGGACATAGTTCAGGTCTGCTTCTCCCCCGCTGCCCTGAGGCGTGCCCACGGCGATAAAAGCAAATTCTGCCCCGGCCAGACCTTCAGGGTAGGAGGTGGTGAAATGAAGGCGATTGGCCTGGGCATTACGCCGGACCATCTCCTCCAGACCCGGTTCATAGATCGGCATGACCCCGGCGCGCAGTTTTTCGATCTTGGACTCGTCTACATCCACACAGGTCACCTGATGGCCCAGGTCGGCAAAGCAGGTGCCGGTCACCAGGCCCACATATCCAACCCCAATCACACAAATCTTTCTCATGAAATTCACCTCTTGGTCCGCTCTGTGCCTGGCGCAAGGGGGAACAACCAGGGTGATCAGTGCCCGTCCCCGGCACAGCGACGTCCACTATACCACAAAAACAGGGCTTTTCCAAATGGCCGGGGGGAGCATGCCCAGAACAGTCGCAACACGCTCCGGCCGGCTGAAGCACAGGAGCTAAATGCACTGAAATCACAAGAAAAGCAACCTGACCCTTGACAACAGCCTGAGTTTATGATATGCTGGGTCCGATCTGTGAGATTCGGGAGTCAAGATGCTACGCGAACGAGTCACCGAAGATGTCTATGTCTTTATCAGCACACTCTATGCCGAGGTATCCGCCACGGTGGTCATCACCCCGGCCGGCGCGGTGCTGATTGATACCCTTCCCTTCCCGCAGGAGACCCGCCAGATCCGCGAATTTGTCCTGCGCCGTTGCCCCCGTGGCATTCGCTATGTGGTGAACACCCATCACCACGCCGACCATATCTACGGCAGTTTTCTGTTCCCGGAAGCGGAATTGATCGCCCACCGGCAGTGCCGCCAGATTTTGCTCAAGGTCGGCGAGGAGAGCCTGGCCCAGGCCAGGGCTCAGAACCCGGCCCTGGCGTCTGTCCGGTTGCGGATCCCTCAATTAGTTTTTGAAACCGAGCTGCTGCTGCGGCTGCATGAAAAGACCCTGCATCTCCTGTATGCGCCGGGGCATTCGCCCGATGGGATCATGGTCCACATCCGCGAGGACAGGGTGCTGGTCGCCGGCGATGTCGTCACCCCTGTGCCCCTGATTGCCCGTGGCGAACCGGACGAACTGATCCAGTCATTGAAGCAGATCAAAGGGCTGGGCCTGGAAAATGTGATCCAGGGCCACGGCGGGGTCTTGCTGCGGGGGGAGATTGACGAGACGATGGACAGCAGCATCGCCTATTTGCAGGCGATCAAAAAGCGGGTGCGGGCTGTGGTCGAAAAGGGGCTGCCCCGCTCAGAATTGAAAAAGATTGACATCGAGTCGTGCGGCAAATCGCGCATCCCTCTGGGCGGGCTGGTGCAACGGCTGCATCAGGCCAATCTCGATTACCTCTACACCCAGATGATGGGCGAAGGAGAGGACCTGTAGTGAAAAGGGAAGGGCCCAGGGCCGGTAGTCGGGAGCCGGAAGACCGGGTTGAGGAGATGGCCACCCTTATCGCCCGTCTGACATCAGCGGAGAAGCAACGGTTGTGGACCTTGCTGGCTGCCCAGGGGGAACTGCCTGGCCCGACCGGCTCCCGCCTGCCGGAGCAAAAGGATCTGCTCCCCTCCCGGCCGCAGTCCCCCCGCCCGCCGGATTATGTTCTGACCTTCGATGGGGGCAGTCGGGGCAACCCTGGCCGGGGGTACGGCAGCTATGCCATGATCCGGGTGCAGGATGGCCGCCAATGCCTGGAACGCCTGGAATTCGGGGACGGCTACACCAACAACGAGGCTGAATACGACACCCTGATCGCCGGCCTGCAGGACCTGATCCAGCGCATCGAGAAGGCCGGACGCCGGCCCGAGGAGTTCGCCCTGGAGGTGCGAGGCGATAGCATGCTGGTCATCAGCCAGTTGCAGGGCCGGTGGAAGGCCAGAGAACTACGTCTGAGGGAGCGACGTGACCGTTGCCTCCGCCTGTTCCAGCGTTTTGGATCTGTGGAGCTCAAAACCCAGCCGCGTGAGGAGAGCGTTCGCATTCTGGGCCACTGACGCCATTTGACAGATGGGCCAGGGTGTGCTATACTTGTATAACAACTTCGCCGGTGAGGTTTTATCGCCCCAAAGGCTGTGAAGGGAACGAGTAGGCGAGGCGGAACGCCCAGAGAGTCCGGCCCAGGGTGGAAGCCGGATGCGGAAAACCCGCCGAATATCCTCCCGGAGCCGCCAACCGAACGTCGGCTGTGGGCCGACCAGTAGGCCTGGCCGGAGCCGCCCACCGTTAGCCGGGCGCGGGTATCGTCCTGGGGATGAAGGACTGACGCCTCCTTCAGCGGCGGCTTTTCGCCCTCCGGTGCAGGACTGTACCTGGAGAAGTGAGCGGTAACGCTAAGAAGGGTGGTACCGCGGGAGTGAGGTAGCGGCGCTCTCGTCCCTTGAGGTGAGAGCGCCCCTTTATTTCACGAATTCACGAATACGGGGCACTCGCCCGATGGTCGAGCCGCCGGACGATCGTCCGGCGGACACACGGAGGAGGGAATGGCGTGAAGTATGTGCCCTATTCCAAATTGAGTGGCCTGCCCCATATCATTGTGGATGGGGCGGCCCAAGCGGATACGGTCCTGACGTTGAGCCACTGGCCGGGCAGCAACTCCCCGGCCGAGTTCCGTGCCGACACCAGCACCGAGATGGTGCTCAACTATCTGGCCACGCCAGGAGCACAGAAGCGGTATGCGCCCCGCGTCCGTGCCGTGTCGAACAACCACTTTGACGAAGATGGGCTGTGCGCGGTATGGGCCATGCTCCACCCCGACCTGGCTGCCAGGCAACGGGACCTGCTGATAGATGTGGCCACGGCTGGCGATTTCAGCACCTATCGCCGGCCCCAGGCGGCCAAAGTGGTGTTCACCATCCGCAGCTATGCCGATCCCCATACCTCGCCGCTGGCCGGCAAACTCCAGGGGGAGGACCAGGCCGGCAGTGCCCGCTACCAGGCCCTGCTGCCGCTGCTGGAGGGCTTTTTCCACGACACCGAACGGTATGGCCCCTACTGGGATGCCGAGTGGTCGGCCATGCTCAAAAGCAAGACGGCGATGGTCACCGGACAGGTTGAACTGCGCGAGATCCCCCACGTGGACCTGGCGGTGGCCCAGGCCCCTGAATGGTTGCACCCCATGGTGCTCTACAACAGCACCCAACGCCTGCGGGTGTTGACAGCGTTGCCCGGCGGCTTTTACCTGCTGCGCTATCGCTACGAGTCGTGGGTGCAGTTTGTCAGCCGACCGGTGATGCCCCGCGTTGACCTGGCTCCCCTGTTGCCACGCCTGCAAAAGCTGGAACGGTCCGGGGCCAGGTGGACTTTTGAGGGCCTTTCAGTCCCCACGCCGGCGCTTCAGCCGGTAGAGCCAGATGGCCAGCCAGCCCCCAGCAGCCTGAGCCTGGAGACGCTGCTCAACGAACTGGTGGCCTTTTACGAACGAGAGCAGAATAAACCGGCGTTGCAGTGGAATCCATACAAGACAGGGGAGAATCATGTTTGAACCGGTACCCAATCAGGTAGATTTTGTCCAGTTGGAGCACCAGGTGCTCGACTTTTGGAAGCGCAGCGACGCCTTCCATAAACTTCAGCAAAAGAATAGAGGGCGCAAGAAATTCTCCTTTATTGACGGCCCCATCACCGCCAACAATCCGATGGGTGTGCACCATGCCTGGGGGCGCACCTACAAAGACCTGTTCCTGCGCTACAAGGCGATGCGCGGCTACGACCAGCGCTGGCAGAACGGTTTTGACTGTCAGGGGCTGTGGGTCGAGGTCAATGTGGAACGGGACATGGGCTTCAAGAGCAAAAAGGACATTGAAGCCTACGGCCTGGCCGAGTTTGTCAACCTGTGCAAACAGCGGGTGCTCGAGTTCTCGGCCGTGCAGACGGAGCAGTCAATCCGTCTGGGCTACTGGATGGACTGGAATGACCCGGCCTTCCTCCGCGACCTGAAAGCCAAGATGGCTCACAACCCGCTTCAGGTGATCACGGTCGAGGGACCCCTGGGTCCGGTGACCGGCACGGTGGAACAGATCGTCGGGCGGCTGGGCCTGCCGGAGTTGGGCGGCAGTTACTTTACCTTCAGCGATGAAAACAACTACACCATCTGGGCTGCCCTGAAAAAATGCCACGAAAACGGCTGGATCTACAAAGGGACCGACGTGATGCCCTGGTGCCCCCGCTGTGGCACCGGCATCAGCCAGCACGAGATCGTCACCGAGGGCTATCAGGAATTGACCCACCCCAGCATCTTTTTGCGCTTTCCACTGCGCAACCGCCCCGGCGAAGACCTGCTGGTGTGGACGACCACCCCCTGGACGCTGACCAGCAACGTGGCAGCGGCGGTCCATCCCGACCTGCCCTATGTCCTGGCAGAGCAGCAGGGGCGCCGCTTCTGGCTGAGCAAGGGAGCGTTGGACAATGCTCTGCGCGGCCCATACACCCTTCTAGACGAAAAGCCGGGCGTTGCCCTGGCCGGGTGGAGCTATGATGGCCCCTTTGACGAACTGCCGGCCCAGCAGCAGAGCGGTTCGGCGGCGGCGCATCGGGTCATCCTGTGGGACCTGGTGGGGGAGGCGGAGGGCACCGGCATCGTGCACATCGCCCCCGGCTGCGGCGCAGAGGACTTTCAACTGGGCAAAGAGCTGGGCCTGCCAGCCATTGCCCCGCTGGACGAGAACGGCCTCTTTCTCGACGGATTCGGGTGGCTGACCGGCCTGAACGTCTACGGTTCGGCCCGGCCCATCTTTGACAACCTGGCGCAAAAGGGCCTCCTCTACCGTCTGGAGGATTACACCCACCGCTACCCGGTCTGCTGGCGCTGCCAGAGCGAGCTGGTCTTTCGCCTGGTGGATGAGTGGTTTATCGGCATGGGCGACCTGCTGGACAGGCCCTACGAGCAGGTCACGGCCGAAGAAAAAGCGACCCGGCTGCGCTACCAGATCATGGATTCACTGCAAAGCACACGCTGGATCCCTGACTTTGGCTTTGAACGCGAGATGGACTGGCTGCGCAACATGCATGATTGGATGATCTCGAAAAAACGCTACTACGGCCTGGCGTTGCCCATCTGGGAGTGCCATCTGTGCGGCTGGTTCGACGTCATCGGCAGCGAAACGGAGCTAAAGGCGCGGGCCATCGCCGGCTGGCAGGAGTTTGAGGGCCATACCCCTCACCGCCCCTATGTGGACGCGGTCAAGATCCGCTGCCAGCAGTGTGGCGCGGAGGTCAGCCGCATCCCCGATGTGGGCAACCCCTGGCTCGACGCCGGGATTGTCGCCTATTCCACCCTGCAATATCGTACCAACCGCGCTTACTGGCAGGAATGGTTCCCGGCCGACCTGATCACCGAAAGCTTCCCAGGGCAGTTCCGCAATTGGTTCTATTCGATGCTGGCCATGAGCACCATCATGGAGCGGCGAGCTCCCTTCCGCACCGTCCAGACCTACGCCACCCTCCTGGCCGAAGATGGCCGGCCGATGCACAAGAGCTGGGGCAACGCCATCGAGTTCAACGATGCCGCCGACACAATGGGTGTGGATGTGATGCGTTGGATGTACTGCGCCCACAAGCCGGAGACCAACCTGCTCTTTGGCTATGGGTTGGCCGACGAAACCCGCCGCCGCTTCCTCCTCCCCTTGTGGAACGTCTATTCCTTCTTTGTCACCTATGCCAACCTGGATCAATGGCAACCCAGGCCACAGGCCGCTGGTCAGCCCTCTGAGTTGGATAGGTGGATCGTGGCTCGCTTGAATCAGGTGATCGCCGCGGTGACAGAGCGGTTGGACGACTATGACCCGTATGGGGCGACACTGGTCCTGGAGCCGTTCCTGGACGACCTGACCAACTGGTATGTGCGCCGCAGCCGTCGCCGTTTCTGGAAAAGCGAGCAGGACGCCGACAAAGAGGCTGCTTACGCCACACTCTACCATGTTTTGGTGACACTGTGCAGGCTCCTGGCCCCGTTCGTGCCCTTTGTGACCGAAGCCATGTACCAGAACCTGGTCCGCTCGGTGGATCAGGCGGCGGCCGAGAGTGTCCATCACTGCGACTGGCCCGTCGCTGATGAGAGCGCTGTGGAGGAGGGGCTGCTGGCGCGCATGGCTCTGGCGATGCAGGTCGCCGCCCTGGGGCGCTCGGCGCGGAGCACGGCAGGGATCAAGCTGCGCCAGCCGCTCCGTCGGGCACGGGTCTATGCCGGCGAAAGGGGAATCGATCTGGGACCGTTGTCCGAACTGGTGGCCGACGAACTGAACGTAAAGGAGATGGAATTTGCGGAAAGGGAGGCGGAACTGGTGCAGTATGAGATCGGCCTGTTGCCCAATCTGCTGGGACCCAGGCTGGGCAAACGCTTCCCCCTGTTGCGCCGGGCTGTGGCCGCTGCCGATGCTTCGGCCCTGGCCCGCCGCTTCCAGGCCGGCCTGAGCGCCATCATAGAGCTGGAGGACGGCGGTCCGGCGGTGGAGCTGCTGCCGCAGGAGGTGGAGGTCCGCCTGCGCGGGCGTGAAGGCTACGCGGTGGCCGCAGACAAGGGCCTGGTCGTGGCCGTAGAGGTGACCCTCACCCCAGAGCTGGCCCGCGAGGGGCTGGCCCGCGATCTGGTGCGCCGCATCCAGACGATGCGCAAAGAGGCCGGCTTTGAACTCAGTGACCGCATTGTCACCTGCTACCAGACCGATGAGGAGCTCAAGGCCGTCGTGGAGGAGTGGGCCGATTACATCCAGGCCGAGACGCTGAGTGTGGCGCTACAGCCCGGCCCCCTGCCCGGCGATCTGGACCGGCAGGAATCGTTCAGGCTGGACGGCCACCCGCTGGCGCTGGGGGTCAAGAGGGTGCCCAGGGTGGGCTGACCGCTGCCTGGGCGTAGGGAGGCCGTCAGCCTGCCACCCGGTGAGCGACTTGCTCATTTTCGAGCTTGGAGTAGAATAGAAAATACTCCCTTCCGCTTGCCGGTTGGGGTGGAGCGCCGCTCCGCCCCATTGGCATCAAGTTAAGGCGCGGGCGCAGGCCCCTGAGGGGCGACTTGAGTCGCTTAACTTGACGCATATGAGGATACCGGGGTGGGGGTTGCTTTTGAACGATGGTATGGAGGGGGAATGGCAGTCAGAAGACCTGAGAGACTCCGGGCATTTTTGGAAAGTGAGCGGGCGCGGCTGGAGGCGGTGCTTGCCCAGATGGATGCCGAGGGCGGGACCAATCTGGGCCTTGGCAATCACATGGCCGACGATGCCAGCGAGGCGTTTGAGCAGGCGAAGGAGCTGGCCCTGCACCGGAATGCGGAGTTGCTGTTAAAACAGGTCAACGATGCGCTGGAACGGTTCCGGCAGGGGGAGTATGGCCTGTGCGTGCAGTGTGGAAACGAAATCGATCCGGCGCGGCTGAAGGCCCTGCCCTATGCCACCCTGTGCCTCCACTGCCAGCAGAGGCTTAGACCCTAGAAAAGTTGCCACCTGTGCAATTAGCCCAGGAGGCTCCGCACCATCGCACCATTTTCACCGCTGAGGTCGCAGAGGACGCTGAGCAAGTCGAAAACATCTCTGCGCTCTCGGCGCGCTCTGCGGTGAATTGGAACCTGACTGCACAGGTCGAAAAGTTGCGCGCAAACCGTTTCCACCACTGGGCGTTGCTGATCGGGCCGGCGCTCTTGTTTCTGGCAGTGGACCAGGGAAGCAAATGGCTGGTCCGGCAAAATCTGGCCGTCGGCGAGTCGTGGGCTCCCATCCCTGCCCTGTCCGGCCTCTTTACCTTTACCCACGTGCAGAATACCGGCGTGGCTTTTGGACGGTTCCCAGGGCTGGGATGGGTGTTCATGTTGGTCAACCTGGCGGTCCTGGCCGGCATCCTGCTCTATTCCCCCCGCATCCCGGTCGGGTCCTGGCCGCTACGCCTGGCCGCCGCCCTCATCCTGGCCGGTGACCTGGGCAACATCATAGACCGGCTATGGACCACCTGTCTTGTCGCCCGGAGCACAGGCAACCTGTGGACGGCGCTGCCCCACGCCTACGTGACCGACTTTTTCGACATCAAGATCTGGCCGGTCTGGAATGTCGCCGACATGTGCGTGGTCAGTGGGGCGGCTATCCTGGCCTGGACGCTCTGGCGGGCAGAGAAAATGACCGATGGCCGATGACCGATCTGTCCTTCGTCCTTCGTCATCCATCATGGAGGAGCGTACTTTGTGCCTTCTCCATGGTGAGGAAGGCAGGGTCCGCCTGGACCGATTCCTGGCCGACCGGGTAGCAGGGCTGTCGCGCTCGGCGGCGCAGCGGCTGATTGCTGAAGGGCAGGTCACTGTAAACGGCGAGCCGGTCAAGGCCGGCTACAGGGTTCGACCGGGCGATGTGGTGGCCATTTCCCTGCCGACCGGGGAGCCGCAGGCGCCAACCGCCGAGGCGATCCCCCTGGCGGTGGTGTATGAGGATGAATGGTTGCTGGTGGTGGACAAACCGGCAGGCATGGTGGTCCATCCCGCACCGGGGCACACCACCGGGACGCTGGTCAACGCCCTGCTGGCCCACTGCCCGGCGCTGGCGACCAGCGGCCAGGAGCGGCCGGGCATCGTCCATCGCCTGGACCGGGACACATCGGGGCTTCTGCTGGTAGCCAAGGAGGAACAGGTGCGCCGGGCGCTGCAACGGCAGTTCAAGACACGCCAGGTGCGCAAGGTCTACCTGGCCCTGCTGGATGGCCTGCTGCAACCGGTCCGGGGGCGCATCGAAGCGCCGCTGGGGCGAGATCCTCGCCACCGGCAGCGGTTCGCGGTGCTGCCCGATGGCCGCGAAGCGGTCACCGACTATCGCGTGCTGGAGCAGTTTGCCCATCCTTCCGGACCGGCGGCAGGCGATTATACCCTGGTGGAGGCCGAACCCAAGACCGGCCGGACCCATCAGATCCGCGTCCACCTGGCCGCCATCGGCCACCCGGTGGTGGGCGACCGGGTCTATGGCCGGCGACGGACACATCTGCCCCTGTCCCGGCAGTTCCTCCATGCCTGGCGATTGGAGTTTGTCCACCCCCACAGCGGCCAGCGCCTGGAGTTCGAAACCCCGCTGCCCGCCGAACTCAGCGCCGTGCTTGAGCTCCTGCGAGGCAGGTAGGCCAGCGTTACTTGCCCTTCTTCTTGCCCTTCTTCTTATCCTTTTTGACCTTTTTTTCCTCTTTTCCAGGTCCTCTCTTCTTTTCCTCTTTCTCTTCCTTCGCCACTTTTTCCTCCTTTTGGGCCTGTGCCACAGGATCGGGGGGGACATAATGGAGCTCGCGGCTCAACACCTCCACCAGCGTCTTCAGGGCTTTCACCCGGGCGTACCACTTGCAGTTGCCCTCGATGACGGTCCACGGCGCAGTCAGCGTGCTCGTCTTGAGCAACATGTCGTTGACCGCCTCTTCATACAGGTCCCATTTGGCACGGTTGCGCCAGTCCTCGTCGGTCAGCTTCCATGCTTTGTAGGGGGTTTCCTGGCGTTCCTGGAAGCGGCGTAACTGCTCCTCTTTGCTGATGTGGATCCAGAATTTGACCAGAATGGTGCCGAAATCCACCAGTTGCCGTTCAAACTCATTGATCTCGCGGTAAGCGCGCTTCCATTCCTCTTCGGTGCAAAAGCCCTCCAACCGCTCGACCAGCACCCGGCCGTACCAGCTCCGGTCAAAGATGAGGATCTGCTTCTCGTCAGGGGGGCGGAGGCGACGCCAGAAGCGATACAGATAGTGGTGGGTCTTGTCTTCCCCCTGGGGTGCAGCGATGGGGTAGACCTCATAACCCCGTGGGTCCAGCCGCTCGGTGACACGCTTGATGTTACCCCCTTTGCCGCCGGCATCCCAGCCTTCGTAGACGATCACCAGCGGGCGCTTGTGCACGTAGAGCTGGTACGCCAATGCCCGCAGTTGTAACTGGTAGCGGATCAGGTCGCGGACATATTCCTCTCTGCTCAGACTTTTGGTCAGATCTACCGTTTCCAGCATGATGCTCCCTACTCTTCGCCGGCCTGGGCTTCCGCTTCGGCGCTCAGTTCCGCATCCAGGCTATCGCTGTCAGCCCCTTCTTTGTCATCGGCCTCCGTCGGCGGCAACTCCAGGCCCCGGTCTTTCAACGCCTCCTCCAGGCGGCCGATGATGGTTTGAAAGATCTTGACCCGTGCCCAGCGCCGGTCGGTTGCCTCGACGATGGTCCACGGCCCCCATTCGGTGTAGGTCCGCTCCAGCATCTCTTCAATGGCGATCACATATTCGTCGTACTTGCGGTGGTGTTCCCAATCTTCCGGCTGCACGTGCCAGCTCTTGAGGGGGTCTTGTTCCAGCATCTTGAAGCGCCGCGCCTGCTCCTGGCGGCTGATGTGCAAGAAGAACTTGATGATCACATAGCCGTCGTCGGCCAGGGTCCGCTCGAAATCCACGATGTCGCGGTAGCCTTTGCGCCACTCCTCCTCTGGCGTCAGGCCTTCCACCCGCTCGACCAGCACCCGACCGTACCAGCTCCGGTCGAAGATCGCCATCTCGCCGTAGTTGGGGATCTTGAGCCAAAAGCGCCACAGCCAGGGCAGGTGGGTCTCGAAGGTGCGGGGGGCCTGGATGGGGTAGAGTTTGAAGCCGCGGGGGTCAAGCCGTGAGGTCAGCAGGTTGATAGAGGTGCCCTTGCCGGCAGCATCCCATCCCTCGAAGACGATGATGGTGGGGATTCTGGCGTCCCAGCAGGCTTTTTCCAGGTCGTACAGCCGCCGTTGCAGATGAGGCAACAGCCGTTTGTACTCCTCTTTCGGCAGCTTGCGGGTCAGATCGATCTTTTCGAGCATGGCGTTGACCCTTTCCTTTGCGGTAAATGGCTCGAAGATGCCTCTGCTCCCTGGGCTATAACCCGGAAACCATCGCCGCCGTCAACCGGCTGAATTCGGGGGCCATCATCCGCTGCCAGACCGGGGGGAAGGTGCTCAGCAACTGCTGGATCTCCGCCTGTCTGACGGCCAGGTACGCGGCCACACCAGGGGCCACCACCGGCGCTGCCCGGTCGGGAGGCGGCTGCCCGGTCAGATCGCCCCCCCATCTTCCCCAGACCAGAAAATCGCGCAACAGGCCACTGGCGACGACGGCGTCCTGCAGTGCGCCCAGGTGATCCTGGAGGGCCACAACCTCGCTGATGAGGATCCGGCTCTCCGGCCCCAGCACCTCCCCGAAGAACTCGATGGTGTAGCGCAGCCGTTTGCCGGCGATACGCAGCGCATGCAGCCGGGTCAGGGACGGGTTGGGGACACTCACCCACTCGTCGTAGGCGCGGACATCCGCCAGCCGTTCGTAGATCGCTATCGGGGCGACGTGGCGCACGCGATAGGGGCGGGGTTCGCCTTCAGCAGAGGTGATGGGCCGGCTGCCCAACCCCTCGGTCTCGACGAACTCGGCCATCCGCTCCTTAAAGCGGGCATACCTGGGGCCATCCAGGTAGGCGAGCATCGCCTGCCTGGCGGCGTTGCGCTGTTCCTCCAGCACGGCCAGAAAGCCATCCAGACCGCCGCGCTCCGCTTCAGGCAGTGCGGCCAGATAAGCCTGCACCCTGGCGCGAAACACGTCCAGGTCCCGCACTGCGCCCAGCAGCCGCCCGGTCCGCCGCAGCCCTTTCAGCAGTGGGGCTGTGATCTGGGGGTCAAAATAGTTGCCAAAAACGCGAAAGGCAGCCCGCATCCGCCGCGTGGCGACGCGCATGTCGTGCAGGGCCTCGATCTCTTCGCCCAGGCGTGTGCCCGGCTCGTGGGAGAGCATCCGCTGAAAGTGGAAACGAACGATTTTGCGCCCGGCCTCATCCATCGGGTCATCTGGCGTGAGGCCCGGCCGTTTGAGAAGCTCGACCGTCGGGGCCGGGGTGGGGCCGGGGGGCGGCACAGGGTGAGAGGGAAAGATGCCCAGCCGCTGCCGGCGGAAGGCGCTCAACCAGTAGCGGACACGGCGGGGCGACAGGCCGGCACGCCGGCAGATCTCGGTCCGGGGCAGGCCCTCGTCCCAGGCCAGCAACAGGCGGGCGCGGCGGGCGATGGCCGGGCGCTCCCCGGTCAGCCGCTCGACCACTGCCCGTTCCTCGGCGGTCAGGCGGCCGGCCTGCACGGCTGCCAGCCCTCGTTCAAACTTGGAGCGGCTTTCAGGGACCAGCCCCCACCCCTCCCGAAGTTCCTGGACCACACATGCCAGCTCCTCCTGGCGGCCGTCCGGCAAAAGCTCCACCTCCAGCTCCAGGCAGGTGGCGATCCCCGATCCTTCCCGGCAGATGCGGACCCGGTCCAGGGCGAGTTCGGCTACAGGGCGGTCCCTGTCGTACACCAGACGGCCATAGCGGGTCTGTTCCAGGTCAAAGAGGGGGAGGAGCGGCTCGCCGCCGCTCAGGCGCAAAGCCAGGTCGCGGGCCTCGCCGGGTGGCCACTCCTGGGGAGGGAGGGGGCCGGTCAATTCGACCTGATATTCTGCCCGGCGGTGGATCGCCCCCTCTGCTCCGCCCAGGCCTTTGAGGGTCGCCAGGGTGCGGTCGCCCTGGCGGCGCAGGCGGCAGGCATAGCCTCCGGCCAGGATGGACCGACCGGCCGTATCCAGGTAACGGTCGTGGAGTTCAGCCAGGGATATCGGCCCCAGGCTGAAGCGGGCCAGGCTGGTCGTTTCCAGCAAACGCCGCCAGGTTTGCTCGTCAGGAATGCCAAATTTGGCCTCGATCTCCACGGCGATGGCCCTCCTCCAAATCAACGAACCGACGGGTTACAGGTTGTCAATCCGCGACCGCAATTGCCCCAGCGTGGCGCTGATGGCGCTCAACTCCCCCTCGATCCGGGCCAGTTTTTGTTGCTCGGCGCGGACAAAGCGGGTGTAGGGGGCGATCGCCTCGCGCAGTTTTTGCAGGCTGCGGTTCAGCTCCCGTTCAAATTCCTCCCCCATGGCGGCCATCAACTGCTGGCGCAGGGTTTCCAGTTTTTCGTTCAGCTCGTTCTTGGCCCGCCGCCGCTTGGCGGGGATGATCAGCAGCCCCACAATGGCCAGCGCCCCGGCCGACAGGAGGCCGGTAAAATCGAGCAACGCGCCGTGGAGGATGGCCACCAGCAACGCCCCCAACCCCACAGCTCCCGCCTCCAGCACGGCGACCCCGGCCACCGCGTCGCGCACCCCCAGGGCCAGCTTGCGGGCCTCGGCCTGGCGGTCATAGGTCAGCACCACCTCTTTGGCCGCCCGCCCCACCGAATCGAGGAGCGCCCGGCGGTTGTATTCAAAGGGGCCACCCACCTGGCCGATGATCCGGTCTTCCTGGTCACGGACCCGGGCCCGGTGCCGCTCCAGGTATTCCAGGGTGGCCTGCCACTGGCGCAGGTCCTTCTCCACCAGCCAATCAATCAGGGCGTGGACCTCGCGCTCGATCTCGTAGGGGGTATCGGCCACCACCTGTCGCTCGAACTCGCCGCGGATGCGTTGGGTATTGACTAGGTCCAGGAGGCGGGCCAGGCGCAGCGTCTCGTCGAAATAGGCCATGCCCCGGTTATTCATGGCCAGCAGCACCTTCTCGATGTCGGCCATGCGGTAGCGAAAGTCGCGTTGCATATCGGCGCGATAGAGGTCGAGCTGGCTCTCAATATTCTCAATGGCTTTCAAGTCGCCGGCCAGGAGGGCCAGGCGGTTGCGGGCCAGTTCCAGGTAGCCGGTCGCCAGCCGCTCCCCCACGCCCAGGGGATTTTGCAGCTTGAGCTGCACCCGGCTCTTCTGGTCCAGCGTCTTGAGAATATAGACCTCCACCGCCTCGAAGCGGCTGGCTGCCCACAGCGCCTCGCGCTCGGCGCGGGTTTCGGCCTGTTTGGCCCGCAGCGCCAGCCGGGCCGACACGGGAAAGAGGTCAGGGGCAAAGCCCAGCAGGGCCAGGGCATTCTGCCGGATATACTCCACCACCTGGACGATCTCGGCCTCTTCCAGCAGGTCAATTTTGTTGAGCAGGATGACCACCTTTTTGCCCCACTCGCGGATGCGTTCCATGAAGGCCCGCTCACTCTCGGTGAAGGGCCGGTCGGCAGAGGTGACAAAGACCACCAGGTCGCTGCGGGGCACAAACTCGGCGGTCAACTGCTCATGGCGGCGGATGATGGCGTTGGTGCCGGGGGTGTCCACCAGGTTGATCTCGCGCAGGAACTCAGCCGGGTGGGTGATGGCCAGCACCCCTTCCTCTACCACCTCCTGGTCGGGAGTGTCGCCGTGGTGCAGGATGTGGATCTGGGCGGTGGTGGGGGTCACCCCTTCGGGCAGGAAGCGCTCGCCCAGCAGGGCGTTGATAAAGGCCGACTTGCCGCTGTTGAACTCACCGACAATGACCAGCAGGAACAGCTCATCGAGTTGATGGAGCGACTTTTGCAGCGCCTTCTGGTCCTCCGGCGTGACCTCAAAGCCGGCCAGGGCCAGTTGCAGCCGTTCCAGCGCCTCTTTTTCGTCCTTGAGCAGTTGCGTTTGTTTGCGGTTCAGGATGGTGCGAAGCACAGCGATCCTTTCGGTTCAAAAATGGTTTCACCTCCACAGCCACAACAGCCGAGGCCGTCGCTCGTCCAGGCGCAGGCCGGTTCACGCGAGATCCAGGGCCTGTCGCAAACGCCAGTTTACCTCCTGCAGATCCCGGTCGGAGAGGGTGCCAACATGGTGTGCCACCAGCGCAGGCCCAATAGCCGCGATCTTGGGTCGGACGAAGGAGGGTTTGAGCAAGCCAGCTGCCTCCCAATCATGCAGGATGTAATCCAAAATCGGGTTTGCCTGGGCTATCTGGGAAGACACGAAGGCCAGCAGGAGCTCCGACCGGATCGCATAGTAGAGGTCACTGCTCACGACCACGGCTGGTCGCGTCTTGGCGGCCGACAGGTCAGCAAAAGGGAAGGGGATGAGAACCACATCACCGCGCCGGAACGCCATAATGCTCTCTCCAGTTGTCATAAATGGCATCCTCGTCGTTGTCCCAATCGCGTTGGAACGCCTCCAGGCCCAGGGCCGACCAACTGGCATCAGCGTCCAGTTGGTCGGCCAGGACACTTTCCAACAGCAACCTGGCCAGGGTCAGGCGTTCCACCGGGGCCAAACGCCTGGTCTCCTCGAATATCTTACCCACGGGCGATGGAATGGCTTTTAACAGGTTCATGGCCATTGTTTCACCTCCACAGCCACAACAGCCGGGGCCGTCGCTCGTCCAGGCGCAGGCCGGCCTGCCGGGCCAGACAGACCGCCTCGGCATACTCCTGGCTGGTGATGGGCCGGTTCAGCGGCGGCAGTTCATGGGCGCGATAACAGGGCCGATATTGGGCCATCACATTGAGATACGTATGGGGCGAGATTTCGTCGCGCAAAAAGCGCACGATCTCGGCCGTGCCGGCCAGCCCTTCAGGCAGGACCAGGTGGCGGACCAGCAGCCCCCGTCGGGCCACGCCCCGCTCGTCCAGCACCAGGTCGCCCACCTGGCGGTGCATCTCCTTGACCGCTGCCTGGTTGACGGCCGGATAGTTGCTGATTTTGGAATAGCGGCGGGCCACCCCGGCATCGGCATATTTCATGTCGGGCATGTAAATGTCCACCACACCGTCGAGCAAGGCCAATGTTTTGAGGGAGTCATAGCCGCCGGTGTTGTAGACCAGCGGCAGCCGTAACCCCGCTTCGGCAGCGAGGAGCAGCCCGGCCAGGATCTGGGGCACCACATGGCTGGGCGACACCAGGTTGATGTTGTGACAGCCCTGCTCTTGCAGGCTGAGCATCATCTGCGCCAGCTCCTCCGGTTCCACCTCGTGCCCCTGACCCATCTGGCTGATGTCATAGTTCTGGCAATACTGGCAGCGCAGGTTGCACCAGGTAAAAAAGATCGTCCCTGAACCCCCTGTGCCCACCAGGGGGTCCTCCTCGCCAAAGTGAGGGCCATAGCTGGACACCCAGGCCCGCTCGCCGGTCCGGCAGCCGGCCCCCTCCCGGCTCAGGCGGCGGTTGACCCCGCACTCGCGGGCGCACAGGTCGCATGCCTCCAGCCGGGCGTAGGCCTGGGCGACGCGGCGCTTCAACTCCCCGGAACGGAGCAGAGCCAGGTATGCTGGTTCAGCCTGTTTCAGTGTAAAGGATAAGGAACAAAGGATCGGTAACAAGGGGTCAGTCACTCCCTGGGACCCGGCCCGTTCCACCCATTTACCAGTTGACCGGCACCATTTGCAGCCGATAGTTCCTGTCCCGGTACTTGAGATGCCTGTGCTGCTGCCCATATTCGTACAGTTGCCGCGTCACCTCCACATCCTGCTGGCAGTAGTTGAGGATCTCCTGAATGCGGCCTTCCCTGTACCAGCGCACCGCCTGCAGGCCATCGGCCGATTTGTTTATGCCCAGGGTCGCCCCCGCCAGGTTGTCCAGGCTGACCCGAAAGCCAAGCCGCCGGTAGATATGGTCCAGCATATCCACCGTCGGCAGGCGGTCCAGCCGTTCGTCGGTGTAGGCGCTCAGCACCTCATAGTCGAAGCGCAGGACGTTGAAACCCACCACCCGGTCGGCGGCCTTGAGCCGGGCGATCAGATCGGCGACCGTTCCTTCGGTGTAGTGATGAAAGGCCCCCTCGTCCGTCGAGTAGGTCACGGCCACGGACAGGCCCAGGCGACGGGTGTTGTGCCGTCCGCCCACTTCGTCAAAGGTGCGCTGGGTTTCGACATCAAAGAAGACGACATTCATCGCTCTACCCTCCACGGCCGCGACAGGGGCCTACTCCAGCCCCAGGCGGGCATCCTCTTCCCTGGCGATGCGATGGCCCTCGGCCACATTGACCCGCGTCAGCACCAGGATGCCGATGACAAAGAAGGCGATCAGGCTCAACACCGCCGGCCGGCTGCTGTTGAAGACAAGTCCGGCAGCGGCAAACAGCGCCGGCCCGATCAGCGATGAGAACTTTTCCATGATGGCATACAGCCCAAAGAACTCGCCGCTTTTGGCTGCCGGGGACAGGGTGGCATACAGGCTGCGGCTGAGGGCCTGGCTGCCCCCCTGCACGATGGCTACCATCCAGGCCAGGAACCAGAACTCGATCACCGAATTCAAAAAATAGCCCCACACGGCGATGACGGCGTACACGATCAAAGCCAGGATGATGCTGGCCCGGGTGTCCAACCGGTCGGCCAGCCGGCTCAAGAGCGGCCGGCCCAGCAGCCAGGCCAGCAGCAGGCCGAGGGCCTCCAGGGCGATGACCAGGCCGATGATCAGCCCCAGGTTGCTCTGGCGGATGGGCGGCAGGACCCTGACCTGGGCCACGACCAGGGAGGTACCCCGGCTATCTGCTGCCTTTTCGCCGGTGTTGATCAGGCTCAGGGTGTGCTCACCCGGTGTCGCAGCCTGGAACGTCCGGCGCACGCCATAGCGCACCGTCGGGTTATAGGCGTCGATGGTGAGCGGTTTGCCCGTGTCCTCATCCAGAAGTGGCCGGCCGTCCATCTCAACGGCCCAGATGCCGCACTCAGGGCCGGTGGCATACCGGATTTCGACCCTCTGGCCGTTGAAGGTCAGCTCCAGCCGGGCCCCCTTTTCCTCGGTGACGGCATGGAGCAGATCCTGCTTTTCGCGCACCTCCCGGGCCGGCACGATCCTCTGTTCCCAGGCTCCGGTGTAGCGGAGCACCGGATCGTCCGCCGGATAGACCCCCTCGCCGACGGCGCTCGCCGTCGCTTTGTACGGCGGCAGCGGGGCGCCGGTGATCTCACCGGGCAGCAGGAAGCGGCCGGCGATGCCGACCAGCGGCAGCGCCACCAGGCTGAACAGGATAAAAGCCAGGTAGATCGGGCGGCGTCGGGCCGACCGGCTTGCCGACGAATCCCCCTCCCGCACCGGCAGGTTGCCAAAGATCAGGCTGTAGGGGCCGGCGACGAACTGGACCAGCAACAGAGCCAGGATCAACTCCACGCTGCCAAAGCCCAACTCTGCGCCATAGATGGCTGCCACACCGATGATGGTGCCGATGCCGTCGTTGTAGATCAGAAAGGCGATCAGGTATTTGAACAGCTCCCGGTAGCGGCGGATATCCTGGAGCGTCTGCCACAGCCGCTTGAAACTGACGCTAAAGACATTCTCGCCGGGGGCCAGCACCGCCGTGGCCGTCGGCGGCTCCGGCACATGGCGGAAAAGGGGGATGGAAAAGAGTGCCCACCACACCGCCACGCTGAAAAAGGAGAGGCGAGGTCCCCACGTGCCGGGCAGAAACTGAATCATGGCCACATTGATCGCCAGCAGCAGGCCGCCGCCCAGATAGCCAAAGGCATACCCCCGCGCCGATACCCGGTCGCGGTCCCCCTCCCCGGCGACGTGGGGCAACAGCGCGTCGTAGAAGGTGAGAGAGCCGTTGAAACCGATGCGGCCCAGTACGGCCAGGATCGAGGCCAGCAGCCAGTCGCCGGTGCTGACCAGCACCAACAACGCCGTCCCCACGATGCCGAGGCCGGCAAAAAGAGCCAGGAAGCGCTTCTTGCCACGCATCACATCAGAGACGGTGCCCAGGATCGGCGACAGGATGGCGACAATGGCCAGGGAGATGGTCAGCCCCAGGCTCCAGTAGGCCGTGGCTGTGGCCTCGCTGGGCAGGGTGGCCCCGGCCACCTGGCTGTAGTAGACCGGCAATACGGCCGCCAGGATGGTGGTGGCAAAGGCCGAGTTGGCCCAGTCGTACATGCACCAGGCATTGACGATGCGACGATAGGAACGGCTTGCCATTCTTTGCCTCCTTTCGATGTCGAGTAATCGAGGGGGAGTTGAGCGTAAAAATATCCCCTCTCACCGCAGAGCACGCAGAGAACGCGGAGGAATCATAAAAAACTCAGTGGCCTCCGTGGTCTCTGTAGTGCAAGGCGGGATGCACCGCCTCACCCGCTAGACCCGGGCAAAGAAGGAAACGGCCATCTGCCACCGGCCCTCAGTTCAGGCTGATCTGCGAGCCGGCCGGCGTCTTGACCACTTCGATCCGCACCGGGAACGCATCCCTCAGCTCTTCAATGTGGGTGATGATCAGGATGCGGGCAAAGTCCTCCTGAATCGAGTTGATCGCCTCGACCAGTCGTTCGCGGCCCACGGCATCCTGAGTGCCGAACCCCTCATCGATGACCAGCAGTTGCAGTTGTGCCCCGGCGCGGCGGGCCAGCAGCTTGCTCAGGGCGATGCGGATGGCGAAATTGACGCGAAAGGCCTCTCCGCCGCTGAACAGTTCATAGGGCCGCGTGCCTAGCTCGTCGGCGATCTGAATGTCCAGCGTCTCCACGGTATCGCCTTTGAGGGTCTCGCGCTGGGTCTCAAAGCGGACGTGCATCCGGCCATCGGTCATGCGGTTCAGCAGCCGATTGGCTTCATACTCGATTTCAGGGATGGCCGCCTCGATGATCATCGCCTGGATGCCCTTTTTGCCAAAGGCCAGCCGCAGTTCCTCATAAATCCCCTTCTCCTCGGCCAGGTGCTGCCGCTCGGCCAGGCGGCGCACCCGTTCGGCGGCCAGCGTGCGACAATAGTCCAGCTTCTGCTGGGCTGCGCCCAACGCCAGCCGCGCCTTGGCCGACTCGGCCTGCAACTCCTCGACCTGCTGCGCTCCGGCCTGCACCCGCGCCATCACCTCCGGCAGGCGGGCGACCTCGGCGGCCAGAGCCTCCCGCTGCGCCCGGTCGGCGGCCAGGGTTTCCCGCCAGCGAGCCTGTCGGGCCTGAAGGTCGTCCAGCTCCTTCCGCTCCTCGTCTATCCGTTCCAGGGCGGTTTGGAGGCGCTGATAGCGGGCCTCGAATTCGGCCAGGAGAGCAACCTGGGCACGGGCCTGGTCGTGAGCCTGCTGGTCATACCCCAGTGCCTCGGCCTCGGCGGCCAGGCGGGCCAGTTCCTGCCGTTCGGCCAGGGCATAGTCGCCTGCCCGGAGGCGCGCTTCCAGGCTGGCCAGTTCGGCCCGGATCGGTTCCAGTTCGCCGGCGGCCTGTTGTGCCTCGGTCAGCGCCTGTTCCAGTTGGGCTTCCCGGCGCTGTTGGGCCGGCAGCCCGCTCAGTTCCCGATCCAGGCGCTGGATGTCGGCTTCCAGGCGCTTCTGCCCGGCCACGATCTCACGCTGGCGGGCAGAGTTGGCCCGATGGGCATCGGCCAGGGCCTTCCCTTCGGCCTCGATCCGCCCGATCAGCAGGTCACGCCGTTCGTCCGACAGCTCCTGTCCACAGAGCGGGCATTGAGCCTGCTCCGATTCACGCTTCAGCCAGTTGAGCTTTTCTTTGAGGGCCTCCATCTCGGCCTTGAGCCGGTCGTTGACCACCTTCAGGCTGGCCGCTTCCTCGGCCAGGGCCTGCATCTGGACCTGGATTGCGTCGCGCTCTGCCTGGCGTTCGGTCAGGTGGGTCAGCCGGGCGCGGACTCCGGCCAGCTCGCGCTCGTAGCGGGTGGCCTCCGCTGCCCGACGCTCCAGCTCACGGCGGCGTTCGCCCAGGCGGCTCAGGGACAGCTCAAGCTCGTGCCGGGCAGCATCCACGGCCCGCTCCACGGCTCGCTGTCGCTCCTGGATCTGGGCATGGTGGGCTAACCGCCCGTTCCAGTCGGCCTCGACCTGGCGGGCCTGGAGCAGGGCCGCATAGCCTTCCTCCACCTGCCGACGCCCGGCCAGCGCCGTTTCATAGAGGGTCAGACGCTGCTGACGCCCGGCGATCTGGCTTTCGATCTCGCGCAATTCCTGTTCGGCCTGGGCCAGACGGCGCTCCAGGTCACGGAGGCGGGCCTGCTGATGTTCCAGGCTCTGTTGCTCGTGGCGCAGGGCCCGCAATGCCGCTTCGGCCTCGTTGACGGCGGCGTTCAGCCGGGCGACGTGGCCTTCGGCCTGGGAATGCTCGGCTTCGTACTCCGGCTGGCGGGCCAGCTCGCGGTCTATGTCCCGCAGGGTGCCTTCCAGCTCGGCCACCTGGAGGTCTCTCTGCCGGGCCTTCTCCCTGGCCCGCTGCTCATACTCGTCGTACAAACCCAGGCCCAGGATGTCGGCCAGCACCTGTTTCCGCTCGGCGGGGGTGCGGGTGGTAAAGGCGTCGGCCTTGCCCTGTAGCAAAAAGGCCGAGTTGGTGAAGGTGTCATAGTCCATGCGCAGCAGGCGGACAATGGCCTCCTGGGTGGCGCGCACACCCGGCTCAGCGATGGAGCGGAAGCGGCCGTCGTGTTGTACCTGCAGGTCGAGGAGGGTGCGGCCCTGTTTGCTGCTGTCGCGCTTGCGCAGGACGCGGTACACCGTGCCGCCCAACTCAAAGGTAAACTCGACCTCCATCTCCGACTCGCCCAGGTGGATCAGCTCGTCGTCCCGTTTGGCGCGGGCCTTGCCCCACAGCGCCCAGGTGATGGCGTCGAGCAGGGCCGATTTGCCGTGGCCGTTGGCCCCCGTCAGACAGGCCAGATGGATGCCGCTGAAGTCCAGGGGTGGCACGTTGTCCCGATAGCACATAAAGTTGCGGAGGCGAAGCTGAAGTGGGATCATAGTTGCTGTTCATCCTAGAGCGGGAGACGGGATTCGAACCCGCGACAGTCTGCTTGGAAGGCAGATGCGCTACCGCTGCGCTACTCCCGCCTGGTCGGGGCGGTCAGACTTGAACTGACGACTTCCTGGTCCCAAACCAGGCGCGCTACCGGACTGCGCTACGCCCCGTCAATCATAGTATACTCGAAAAAGAGCGAAAGGTCAAACTTTTCAGGAACCTTATCCGGCATCCAGAACGTTTGACAGTCGGGCGGAAATCTGATACAATCCCGGCAGGGCTACCCGGCACCCCGAGGAGGCGAGAGCGCTTTACCATCTCGACATTGTTAAATTAACATAAATGGCAACAAAGGTGGACCTCACCCCATCCCC
>DAOTYI010000213.1:0-1692 GCA_034434895.1 Anaerolineae bacterium | reverse complement strand
CAATTCCCAGATGATCCAACTGTTGAGTCGCATAGGTCGTCTCTGCCATAGATATCCTCCACCCCGCAGGATACCACAAAATCGGTTTTTTGTCTCTCAAGGTGCGGAATATGGGATCTCATCATCCACAACCAGGATTTTGTTCCGCGGACCGCCACTCAACTGCCCCAACACCCGGCGGACAGAGGCCAGCAACTGCCCTTCGTTCAACGGCTTGGTCAGATAATCGGCAGCCCCCAGAGCCAGGCCCTTCTCCGGTTCGGCAATGACTGACACAATGACCACCGGGATGTCGGCTGTCTCCGGGTCGGCCTTGAGTTGGCGCAACACCGCCAACCCATCCACATCCATCAGCAGGTCAAGGGTGATCAGCTCCGGCCGTAGCTGGCGGGCAACCTGCACCGCCTGGCTGCCCTGGGTGACCACACTGACACGATAGCCTTCTCTTTGAAGCTGCTGCTGGAAAAGGTAGGCCACATCCGGATCATCATCCACCACCAGGATCCACGGGCCAGAGGGGACCGGGATGCTCACCGGCTGTCGGAGTATCGGCCCGATCCCTCTCTCCTCGACCGCCGCCAGATCCACCAGGCCGGCCGGCAACGGCAGGGTAAAACTGAAGGTGCTGCCCACACCCGGCTCGCTTTTCACCCAAATCTGGCCACCATGCATTTCGACCAGCGACCGGGTGATGTGCAATCCCAGGCCCGTGCCGGCCTGCTGGCGTACAGCGGTGTCCTCGGCGCGGAAAAAGCGGGTAAACAGCTTCTCCTGATCCTGTTTCGAGATCCCGACGCCGGTGTCTATGACATCAATCTGCAAGACCGAGTCTCTCGTCCGGACCCGGACAGTGGCTCCACCTTGCCGTGTGTATTTGTAAGCATTGCTCAGCAGATTGGTCAGAATCTGCTCGATACGGTCTGGATCGCCAAAGACTTCAGGCACACCTGGCGGCACATCCAGGGTGAGGGTCAGGTTCCGGGCAGTGAACTCCATCCGCAGGTTATCGGCCACACGCCGGATGATCTCCGGCACCGAGACCACCCGCACATCGAGATCAATCCTGCCCGATTCGATGCGCGAAATGTCCAGCAGATCGCTCACCAGGTCATGCAGGCGTTCGGCATTGTCCCTGGTGATGCGCAAAAAGCTTTCTTGTCGTTTGTTAATCGGCCCTGAGGCGCCCATCAGCAACAGGTCAAGGTAGCCCTTGATGGAGGTCAGCGGCGTGCGCAGCTCATGAGAGACGATCGACACAAAGTCGCTCTTCATGCGGTCAATCTCGGCTTCGCGGGTGAAATCGCGGAACACGGCCACAGTGCCGGACACCCGGCCGTGGGCGTCATGGACCGGGGCAAAGCTCACCGATAACGTTTTTTCCCCCCAACCAAATTTGACGCTTGAACGCCGCACCTGCCGGTCTTTCAACAGGTCGAGCACCATCTTCTGATCATCGGCGCTCACCCCCCTGGCCATCAGCTCCTCGATGCCACGGCCGAGGATCTCTTCCTGGGGTTGGTCCAGGATACGCGAGATGGCGGGGTTGGCGACGATGGCCCTGCCCTGGTTGTCAAAAACGATAACACCATCGGCAATCCCTTCGAGGATGGCCTGGTTTTTGCTCAATTCGGCATGTTCGCGGGCCAGAGCAATGGCCAGGTCCTGCGTTCGTTCGTCCACCCGCCGGTCCAG
>DAOTYI010000212.1:0-13108 GCA_034434895.1 Anaerolineae bacterium | reverse complement strand
GGACAAAGGGGGGTGAGGGGCGATGCAGGCCTTCGGTCACAAAAGTGTCAACCAATTTTGAACCATCCCCAAAGGTAATTACCTACCCCCGGCTGCCTGCCGCCGTGTACCGATTGGAAATCGGCCTTTCTGGGCGCCTGGGGCGCCGGGCATCGGCCTGCGCCGACGCGGAAACAGCGGTCGGCGCAGACTGACCGAAGGCCTGCGGCCCAAAGCGGGCGACTTCAGTCGGCAACGGGAGGCAGTTACCTCCAAAGTCGGTGGGCTAGAGCCTGCTGGGGAGCGGGGAGGCTTTGACAGGCTGCCTGCCCCGTGGTACACTATTGTCGGTGGACCAGAAGGGGAGGATGAAGTTTTATCTTGAGTCGTTGGGCTGTCCCAAAAACCTGGTGGATGCCCAGGGCATGGCGCGCCTGCTTGAACACCTGGGCTATCTGCCGGTCGAGGAGCCGCGTCAGGCCCAGGTGCTCATTGTCAACACCTGCGGTTTTATCGAAGCTGCCCGCCGGGAATCGCTGGACAGGTTGCAGGAACTGGTCCACACCAAACGCGCTGACCAGATGCTTGTCGCTGCCGGCTGCTTGCCACAACTCTGGGGGGAGACGCTTGTCCAGCGGGTGCCCGGCGTGGATGCCCTGCTGAGCACACGCCGCTGGCGCGAAATCGGCACGCTTGTGGCCCGGCTGCGACCCGGACAGAACCGCCACACACCCGGTCTCCTCTCGTTGCTGGGGACTCCTGTCCCCTGTGCCGACGACGGCGGCCCTCAGACCGCCCGGCAGGGAGCCTCGGCCTACCTCAAGATCGCCGATGGTTGCAGTGCCCCCTGCGCTTTCTGCACCATCCCTCTTATCAAAGGGCCGGCCGCCAGCCGCCCTGCCGGAGCCATCGTCCACGAGGCCGTCGAATTGGTCCGCCAGGGGGTCAAGGAGATCATCTTGATCGCCCAGGATACCACCGCCTACGGCCATGACCGGGGGGAACGGGACGCCCTGCCGGGCCTGTTGCGGGCCATTCTGGATGCCGTCCCCCACCCCTCGCCCGATGGCTCAGAGCCGGGGTTGCACTGGCTGCGGCTGATGTACGCCTATCCCGGCCATGTCAGCCCGCGCCTGATCGAGGTCATGGCTGGCGATGAGAGGGTATGCCACTACCTCGACCTGCCGCTGCAACATGCTCATCCTGCCGTCCTGCGCCGCATGAAGCGCCCCTCGGATATAGACCGCGTCCGGCGGCTGATCGCCGACCTGCGGGCGGCCATGCCCGACCTGGCGCTGCGCACCGTCTTTATCGTCGGCTACCCGGGCGAGACCGAGGCAGAATTCCAGGCTGTGCTCGACTTTGTGGCCGAGGTCCGCTTTGAGCGGATGGGGGTCTTTCTCTATTCGCCGGAGGAGGGGACACCGGCGGCCAATCTGCCTCACCCTGTGCCGGCGGAGGTTGCTGCCGACCGCTATGACCGGCTGATGGCCCTCCAGCAGCAGATTTCGCTGGCCCTCAACCAGGCCCAGGTGGGCCGGACGTTGCAGGTGCTGGTCGAGGGCCAGGGCGACGGCCTGACTGTGGGGCGTTCGTACCGCGATGCCCCGGAGATTGACGGGCTGGTGCTGTTCCCCGGCGAACTGCCTCAGGGCGCGATGGTTCCGGTGCAGATTACCGGGGCGATGGAATATGACCTGATCGGTCGCCTGTCGCTCAGCGGCCCAGAAGTTGTCCCAGGCAACCGGGGCGCCCAGCAGGCCGGGGATGAGCAGCCTGAGGACGTGGTTGCTGAAGCCGGGCCTCAAGCTGCTGCAACCGGGCTTCAAGAGCTTCGCGGTGGGCTGCTTCCTGCCGCCGCATCTCCGACATCTCCCGCTCCAGGTCGAGCATCCGGTCGCGGAGTTTGGCGTTTTCTTCTTTGAGATTGAAATTGTCCTGGACCACGACTGTCAGCAGGTCACGGCTGGCCTGCTGGCTGCCCAGGAGCAGTTGCTGGCCCTCGGCCACGGTGTGCAGGGTGTCGGCCAGGACGGAAATGGCCGGGGCAAAGGGGGCATCTCGCAGCAAAGGCCCCAGGGCGGTGACAGGGGGCGCCTCGCCCTCGACCCCGGCCGTGGCAGGGGTCCGATGCTGGCGCAGGGCCTCCAGCCGCTTGCCGACCTGGATGTAGGTCAGGCCCTCGGCCAGCAGGCCCTTGATGGTCAGCAGCGTTTCCAGGTCCTCGTCGGTGTAGCGCCGGTGGGCCGCCGGGGTGCCGGCTGCCAGGTGAGGCCGGCCGGCCGATTCTGATAAAAAGTCGGCAAATTCGTCAGACCAGCGGCGCAGTGTGGAGGGGGAAACCTGCAACTGAGTGGCTACCTCGTTGGGCAGGCGGTAACGTGTATCAGCCATGAAAATTCTCCCGATTTATCTGTATTGAAGGTATCTGCCTGGCACCTGAATCGTATGACAGCTCTCCGGCCTGTGGTCCGGCAGGCGCAGGGGAATCGTTGCGGTTTGTCTTATTGTTCTTTGTCCTTGTCCAACACGCGGTAGGAACCATCTATGTACGGGCCGGAGGACAGGTCATCCGCCGGTTTTGGTTGGCCCCGCCTGCCTGCCAGCCCTTCCAGGTGCTCGCGGACGACGCCGGGTGGGCTGAGGTCTACAAACGCCTTCAGCATCAGGAGGGCTATCGCCAGGTCATCCAGTTCGCCCAGGCCAGGGAGCGCCCAATCGGGCAAAAAGTCAATGGGCGACAATAAATAGATCGCGCCGGCCACGGGGAGCAGTTTGACCCAACCCGGCACACGGCCATCGCGCAGCAAGCGCCACACCAGCCGGACCTGGCGGAGCAGACCACCGAGAACCCCAGCCGCCTGGCTCAGGTCGGATGGGGAGGGCTTTTCGCTCATGATGAACCTCCTGTCGCGCATGGGCCGGGCGAAATGGCTGGCGAATCGGTCCAGAGCGCACATGGGCGATATTATACTCCGGGGTGGCGAATCTGGCAAGCCGGAGAATGAGCGATGTACAGCCTGCAACGTTTTCTGGCCGACTATGATATGGCAATGCTGCGCGCCCTGGCCCAGAACCGGGGGGTCACACTGACCACCAACCGGCGGAACCAGGCGGCCGGGGAGCTGGCGACGGCCCTGCTCGATCCATGGTCGGTCCGGGTGGCGCTGGCCCGCCTCAGCCCTCAGGGCCGCCGGGCGCTGGATGCGCTGCTGGCTGCGGGGGGGCGGATGCCTGCTCCTCAGTTTGCCAGACGGTTTGGACAGGTGCGGCCCGTTGGCCCCGGCCGGCTGGAGCGAGAGGCCCCCTGGCGGGAACCGGCCAACCCGGCCGAGGAACTGTGGTATGCCGGCCTGATCTTTCGCGCTTTCGTCGGAGAGGTGGGCAGGCCGGCCGAGTTTGTTTTCATCCCTGACGACCTGCGGCCGCTGCTGCCCCAGGTTGAGGCCCCACCGTCAACCCTTGCCCTGGAGAGGGTCCCGGCCCCGCCTGACCACCGCGATGAAGGGCCTGAGCTGGTCCACGACCTGTTCACCTACCTGGTCTACCTTCACAGCCACGACGTGCGGCCCTACGCCGATGGCCGCCTGAGCAGACGGGACCTGGCTGCCCTGCGTGCCCGGTTGACCGGCGCCGACGAGCGGCGGTTCGCCTTTGTGCAGCACCTGGCCGGACGGCTGGCATTTGTAGCCCGCCAGGGTGAGCTCCTGCGGCTCCAGGCTGCAGCGGTCAAACGCTGGCTGACGGCCTCGCCGGCCCGACAACTGGCCACGTTACAGGAAGCCTGGCGCGACGACCCGGACTGGAACGATCTGTGCCGGGTGCCCGGTTTGATCTGCGATGAGCAGACCGGCTGGCACCTGCGCTACGATCCACTGGCCGCCCGTCGGGCTCTTCTGGCGCTTTTGGCCCGCTGCCCCCTGGAGGGCTGGTGGTCGGTTTCATCCTTTGTGGCTGCCGTCAAGGAAACCGATCCCGATTTTCAGCGGCCTGACGGCGACTATACGGGCTGGTACATCCGCGATGCGGCCAGCGGGGAGTACCTGTCCGGCTTTGAGTCGTGGGATGCGGTGGAAGGGGCGCTCATCGCCGACCTGTTGACCGGGGTGTTGTGCTGGCTGGGCGTGGTGGCGGTGGCCGGCGGGGAAAGCGGCCCCATCTGCCGCCTGACCGCATCGGGAGCCTGTTTTCTTGGGCTGGCGGCCGGGGAGGTGGAGGTTCCGGCCTCGCCGCCCATCGTCGTGCGCCCCGACCTGAGCGTCGAACTGCCGCCGCCGGTCAGCCTCTATGTCCGCTTCCAGTTGGAGCGCTTTGCCGACCTGGAAAGTGTGACCCCATGCCGCTACCGCCTCACGGCCAGCGGACTGGGCCGGGCGCTGGCCCGTGGCCTCCGCGTCGAACAGGTGCTGGCCTTCCTGCGCCAGGCCAGCGCCGGGGCCGTTCCGGCCCATGTGGTCGCCCAACTCCAGACCTGGGCCGGACGGTTTGGCCAGGTTCATCTGGAAGAGGTGGCCCTGTTGCGGGTGAAGGAGGCGCGGGTGTTGAAGGAGCTGTCGGTGTTGCCTGAAACCCGCCCTCTTATCGGCCGGGTCCTGTCGCCTACCAGCGCCCTGGTCCGCCGCGAAGACCTGCCACGCCTGCGCCGGGCGCTCCGTGACCTGGGCTTCCTGCCCCCTGACGCAGAAGAGACAACAGGCGACCCGCTGGAACGGGGTTAGGCCTCCAGTTCCTCCCCAGGGAGGATGGTTGACAAAGCAGGCCGGTCGGTGTATGATGTGAGCAGGCGAGGGCAACTGCTCGCCGGGTGGGCGAGGGCAACTGCTCGCCGGGTGGGCGAGGGCAACTGCCCTCGCTATGGGGTGGAGAGAAGCGTGGAAGAGAGCCAACCACTTGCGTCGGTGATTATCCCGGCCTGGAACGAAGAGCGCCGGATGGCTGCCAGCCTGCAACGGGTGGTGGCCTTTGTGCAGCAGCAGGCCGATCCCATCGAGGTCATTGTCGTAGACGATGGCAGCGAGGATGCCACAGCGGCCATCGTCGAAGAGTTTGCCGCGAAATACCCCTTTATCCGCCTGATCCGCAACCCCCACGGTGGCAAGGGGGCAGCGGTCAAGAGCGGGGTGGCGCAGGGACGGGGGCGCTACCTGGTCATCAGCGATACCGACCTGGCCGTGCCGATCGAGGAGTTGCCCAAATTCCTGCCGCCGGTGCTCGATGGCTACGACCTGGCCATCGCCTCACGGGAAGCGCCCGGCGCCCGCCGGATCAACGAGCCTTACTACCGCCATCTGATGGGCCGCGTCTACAACCTGCTGGTCCGGCTGATAGCCGTGCCGGGCATCCAGGATACCCAGTGTGGCTTTAAGGCCTTTCGCCACGACGTGGCCCGTGCCATCTTCCCTTACCAGACGATTGATGGCTGGGGGTTCGATGTCGAGATCCTGTTTATCGCCCGGCGGTTCGGCTACCAGATTGTCGAGGTGCCGGTCACCTGGTACTATGGTGAGAAGAGCAAGATCAACCCCCTCAAAGATGCGCTGCGCATGACCCGGGAGTTGTGGCGGGTGCGGCGCAATGCCCGGCGGGGGGTGTACGAGCGCAGGCTATGAATTCGCCCCGCTCGTCACCGTCCCTGTGACGGTCGGCGTCCAGGTGGGCAGCGGCGTGTCGGTCGGCCAGGGGGTCCCGGTCGGCGGTGGAACGGGGGTGTCGGTCGGCCAGGGGGTATCGGTCGGCGGTGGGATGGGGGTGTCGGTCGGCAGGGGCGTCCAGGTCGGTTCCAGGGTTGGCGTCCAGGTGGGGGTTGGGGTCTCTGTCGGCGTGGGCGTCCAGGCAGGTGTCGGGTTCTGCACCCAGACCCACACCCGTGCCTCGACACTGTTGCCCAGATGATCATAGCTGACCAGGCGCAGGGTGTAATCGCGGTCGGCCAGCCCTCGCACGTCCCACACAGCCAGCAGGCCGCTGTCTACCGGCGAGTAGACCGGCCCGGCCACCAGCCCCCAACCGATGGGGTCCTGCCCTTCGCCATATTCGACCAGGTAATGGTCAAAGTCAGGCATGTTCGCCCGGCCCACCACATACACCTCCCCGCTCACCGTTTCGCCGGGCAATGGCTGGAGCAACGCCACCTGGGCCGGTCCGCTATGGAGCGGGCAATAGTCGGTCGGCGGCTGCGGAATGCCATGCTCCTGTGCCCAGCGCTGGCCCTCTGGGCCGGGCAGGAGGTAAAAGTACCGCTCCTCGACCACATTCTGCGGGCAGTAGGGGGTTGCCAAGGCGTTCGTCGTGGTGTCCAGGCGCACGAACTGGTGAAAGTCGTACTCCGGCCCCAATGGCCCATGCCCCTCGGCAAAGATCTCGGTGCGGCGACGGTCGGGCGGGCAGGCAGCGCTGGGCAATGAGCCGGCATCGGCGCTGATCTCGACCTCGACGATCCCGTCTGGACGGGGGAACTGGCGGGCCGGTTGGCCCTCCAATGCCCTCTCCATAAAGTTGTGCCAGATGGGCGCGGCCCCCCGCGCCCCGGACACCTGCTTCATGGGCGAGTTGTCCGCGTTGCCCACCCAGACGCCGGCCACCAGATCCGGCGTGTAGCCCAGTGTCCAGGCATCGCGATAGTCGTCGGTGGTGCCGGTTTTGGCCGCCGCCGGTCGGGAGAGCTTCAAAGGGCTGTTGGCCCCAAAGATCGGGGCGCGTGCCTGGTTGTCGGCCAGGATGTCGGTGATCAGGTAGGCATGTTGCGGGCTGACGACCTGCTCGCCCGGTGGCGGCTGATATTCCTCGATGATCCGCCCCGCCGGGTCCTCGATGCGCAGGATGGCGACCGGTGGCACCCGCCGGCCCCCGTTGGCCAGAACGGCATACGCTCCCGCCATCTCCAGCAGCGTCACATCGCCGCCACCCAGGGTCAGGCTCAGGCCATAGTCGGGCCGGTTGAGCGAGGCGATGCCCAGCCGGTGGGCGGTGTCGAGCATGGCCGGCAGGCCCACAAAGTCGAGCGCCTTGACCGCCGGAATGTTGAGCGACTGGGCCAGTGCCTGGCGCACCAGCACCGGCCCGTGCTCCCGGCCATCATAGTTTTTGGGCACATAGGGCCGCCCCAGCCCATCCTGGAATTCGGTGGTCACATCCCAGATGAGGGTCGCCGGCGTCCAACCCTTCTCAAAGGCGGTGATATAGGTCACCGGCTTGATGGAAGAGCCGGGCTGGCGGGGTTGCAGGGCGACATTCACCTGGCCGTCAATGTCGGCGTTGTTGAAATCGGCGCTGCCCAACATGGCCAGCACTTCGCCGCTATCGGGTTTCAGGGCCACCAGCGCCGCGTTGGTGGCGTGTCGCTCGGCCAGGGTCGCCAGGTGCGCCTGTACCTCCTCCTGAGCAATGGCCTGCAACCTGGAGTCGAGGCTGGTGGTCACCTGCAGGCCACTGCGGTACAGGACTTCTGTTCCATATTTCTGCTCCAACTGCTGCTGGACCCAGATGACAAAGTGGGGTGCTTCCATATCAAGCCGCCGTGGCCGGAGCCGAAGCTCCTCCTGCCTGGCCACCTCGGCCTCGGCCTGGGTGATGTAGCCTGCTTCGACCATCCGATCCAGGACCACTGCCTGACGGCGTTTGGCCCCTTCCCAGTTGGTGTAGGGGTCCCAATAGGCCGGAGCCTGGGGCAACCCGGCCAGCAGGGCCGCTTCGGCCAGGGTCAGGTCGCCGGCCTTGTGGCCGAAATAGGTCTCGGCTGCCGCCTCGATGCCGTAGGCCAGGTTGCCATAATTGATCTCGTTCAAATAGATTTCGAGGATCTCCTGCTTTGTGTAGCGCCGACTGATCTCCGAAGCCAGGACCGCTTCACGGATTTTGCGGCTCAGGCTCTGCTCGGTTCGCTCCTGGGGCGATAGGAGCACCAGGCGGACCAACTGCTGAGGGATGGTGCTGGCCCCGGAGACAATGTCCCGCTCCCTGACATTCTGGATCACGGCGCGGGCGATGCTGATCGGGTCCACGCCGGGGTGTTGCCAGAAGCGTTCATCTTCGGTGGCGACGGTGGCGTTGATCAGGTGGGGCGAAATCTGCCCGTAAGGCACCAGGGTCCGTCGCCCCCCGTTGGGGTCGAAAATCTCGTACAGCAGGTGGCCGTTCCGATCATAGATCTTGGTGCTGACAAAGGTAGCCGAACGGCTGCGCAGGGCCTGCGGTGAGGGCAGATCGGCGGCGATGGCAGCGTAGGCGGCGGTCAGTCCGCACATGCTCAGGAAAAAGAGCGCAACGGCGCTCAAGATGGCGATGAGCAGGAGTGAGGCCAGGCGCATTGCCGGGCGGCGACCCTGTCCGCCAGGCCGGGCCGGCGGTGAGGGTGGCGCCGGGACCCGGTGGCCATAGGGCAGCCTGGAGCCGGGGGGAAGCTGTGGCCGACGGATCGGCCTCGATGGCTGGCCGGAGTAGGGAGAGGGGCGGCGCCGGTCTGGCGGCTGCCCCTGTTGCCCCCACGCCGTAGCCGTTCCTCCGCCTGCTTCTCCGGCGGGTTGCGGCCGGGACCAGGTCCCGGATGGTGGTGTCTGCCTGTGATGTTGGGCCATCCTCTCTCCCCGATAGTCAGAAGCCCTGGGGCTTTGCCCTTTAGAGCCGGTCTGAAAACCACCAGGGACATGAAGGAAATTTCTCCTCATTTCTTTGTCTTGTGCGCCTTGGTGGTAGACTTTTCAGACAGGTTCTCAGACGTTCCAGGGGACCTGAAAGTTCCCCTGCGCGGGACAAGGGTCACCGATTCGACGGATGACCGGGTACGATGGTTTTCCCTTGAATCCGCTTTCATCTGTGTCCTGTTGCGCCAGTCGCCGGTGTTCGAAGCAGAACATGGGCGTGGGGCACCCCATCGCTCGGCGGGGGGCCGCCAGGTCACAGACCTGGCGGGAGCAGGGGGGGGATGCCCAGTCCTTCTGCTTCGAACACCAGTCGCCGGTGACAATTGGCTAATGGCAGCGAGGTGTGTTATAATGGTTATCTGTCAGCACAACACAAGGCCACAGGAGCTTGTCTGAAAACCACCAGGACACAAAGGATACCAAGGGCACCATGCGCTTTTTATTCGTTTCCTTTGTGTCTTTGTGGTAAGCTTTTCAGACTGGCTCTAAGGGATGGCCCGCTCAATTTCCCCTTCTCCGCGCCGCGAAGCGGCAGCGGGGAGGGGGGCAGGGGGGAGGGGCAGTCCGATCGCAAGCCCCAAAGGGCTCCAAATGGCTCTGGAAAATAAGTTGCACATGGTGCCCCGTATTTTCTGGGAGTGTCATGCACTTTCGAGAGCTTTTCAGGCAATGACCAGCGATTCAGGAGGAACAAGATGATCCAATGCCCAAATTGTGGGGCACAGAACCCGGATTACGCCCGCGAGTGCCTGTACTGCGGCACCGACCTGGCCCGCCCGGAACTGACCGGTGCGGCAGCCGCCCTGCGCGACCAGTTGCTCGGCATGAGCCTGGGGGTCGAAGATTTCAACACGATCTGCTTTGCCCTGGATGTGGACTGGCATCCCCTGGCCGAGATGGATGACGAAGCGGGCAAGATCGAGATGATGGTCCGACAACTGGAGGAGCAGGGCCGCGTGGCCGAGGTGTCCCGTTTTCTGTACGACTTTCGCTTTCCACAGGGTTATCCCCCCTTGCCCCAGCCACCGGCCGATAACCTGTATCTGACCTATGTCTATGCCTGCCAGAATGTGCGCAGCCTGGACCAGCTTCAGCAGTTGGTCCGGCAGATCGGCGTCAGCGATGCAACCCAATTGCCCGGCGCAGCAGTGCCGCACAAGATCCGGGAAGCGCTGTGGGTGGCCCGCCGGGCTAACGCTCTGCCCCAGGTCCACGACTGGCTGTGCAGCCTGAAGCCTGAGCGCCAGTTGCGGCGCCCCGACATCCGGGAGCGGCGCTCACGGCTGCAAACACCCCCCCCATCAGGCCAACAGGACCGCTATGGGGAGGGGAGGGAGCGATGAAAACCGGGCGTATCCGTCAGAAAGAGCAACCGCCTGCCGGAGGACAGGGGCCGTCAACTCCGGCGGAACCGGCCCCCGGCGTTACAGCGCCCGTCCCACCCGGCCGACGGATCCCGATCATCGGCCTCCTCGTCGGCGCCTTTGTCTGTCTGGCGTTGATCCTGCTCTCGACCACCCTGTTCCGGGGGAGAACCAGGGAGTGGGTCGAGGCCACACGGGCCAACGGCGAGTGGATGACTGTCACCACGGTGTTCGGCCCCCAGGTCAAGAGCGAGGAACGGTGGCAAGAGGATTGCACCAACGACCCGGCCTGTAAGGTGCAGCCTGGCTCCTGCCTCATGAAAGACAGCACCACCTACCACGACAAAAAGGTGGATGAATACCAGGAGTACGCCTACAATATCTACTACGAGGAGACGTACCAGAAGGTATACGAGGCCCAGGGTACCGCCTTTGTTGTGACGGAGCTCAAATCCGATGATTGGTGGCAGGAGAATCTCCATTACATTCGTGTAGAGGAGCTGGACAGGGACCGTTGCACGCTCACCAACTATACCGTCTGGGTGGACGACCCGCAGAACACGAGCCAGGAGGTCGAGGTTTACCTGTCGGACTGTGAAGTATGGGACCATGTCACCGTGTTTGAGCGGGTGTACGACAAGAAACCGTGGTGCCGGTGCGATGTGACGGTCCTGGCTCAGATGGGGCAGCAGCGCGCCCAGGGCACCGGCCTCGACGTGCGCTGGCCCGACCCGGCCGTGCCGGCCGGCGGGCGCAGCGAGCGGTCGTTCCAGGGCAGGGTCACCTTCCTGGGCGGTGATTATACCTTCACCGTCACGACCCAGGTTGTGGGCCTGTACCGGGATTATTTGACCGGCCAGTATTACATCGGCCTGAAAAACGGCAGGCCGGTGGCGGTGGACAAGGGTCCGAAACCATAAGGGCGCACGACGGGAGAGCACCCCTCGACTTGAAGCCCAGGGGGTTGTATGGTATAATATCAGCGGGCCCGGCAGGTGGAGGGGAGCAATGTATGACACGACGGTCGCGCAGCGCGTCACCAACCTGGAAGCCATGATGGCCGAGGTATGGCGCACCATCGATCGGGTGGATCGCCAGATCGAGAATACCCAGCGCCAGATCGAGAATACCCAGCGGAATCTCGATCAACTTTCGTGGGAGATGCGCGAATTCAAGGCTGAGATGCGCGAATTCAAGATCGAGATGAACAGGAAGTGGGGGGAGTTGGCCAACAAGATGGGGACGATGGCCGAAGACCTGGTTGCACCCAGCATTCCCCGCATCCTGCGAGAGACGGTGGGCTGTCCTGGCGACCGCATGGAGAGTTCGGCGGTGCGGGTGCGGAGGGTGCATCCCGCCGACCGAAGCCGGGAGCGAGAGTTCGATGTCGTTGCAGTCTGTGGCGAGTATGTTCTGATCAATGAGACCAGGAGCCGCCTGTCTCCGAAGCATGTGGAAGAGTTTGTGGAACAACTGCCGCAGGCCCGCGAATTCTTTCCCGAATATGCGGACAAGAAGTTTATTGGGGCCATTGCCTCCCTGTATGTGGATGAGAGTGTTGTGCGCTCCGGTGAAAAGCTGGGGGTGATCGTCCTGGGCTTTGGCGAGGATGTGATGGAGGTGTTGAATACCCCCGGCTTTGTCCTCAGGACCTTTTGAGGGGCAGCGGCCTGCACGCCCGATAATCCCAAACCTTTCTACAAACCCATCCTCTCTTCACCTTCATAGATGGCAGCCTGGTGGGTGTCGCCGTTCCAGCCTTGCCGGGAGTGCAAGGCTGTCTCCCTGGGCCAGCTCCCAGGATGCCAGAGATTCCTGAACAGGTCAGGTGGACGGTGGGCTGGCACCCCACCTCGAACCACGTTGTATGAGGAGGTGTGCATGAACCTCTATTGTGTTGTCCGCCTGTCTGGCACCCTGTGCCTTGTCCTGGCGATGTTGTCCATCCCGTCGGCCATCGGTCGGTCAGAGGGCAACCTGGCCCCTGATTCCGGGCCGGCCTCCCTGGCAGCCAGCCTGTCTGACCTCCAGGGCACAGGCCGGGTGACCTCTATCGTCTCGTCCCCCCCTCAGGTGATCGAGTATTTGAAAAAGAAGGGACAGCCCCTCCCCCGCCTGGATCGGTTCAAGACCTCTCCCTCGCCGGTCAAACCTCGGAAGCTCCAGGGTACTGTCAACCTGCTGGCCATTCTGGTTGACTTTAGCGGCACCCCTGGCACGGTGACCAACCTGACCGTCCTGGACAACCTGGTCTTTGCCGCACCGGTCAGCGGGCGGGGCTCGGTGCGCGACTATTACGACGAGGTCACCCGCAGTACTGTCACCATCGCCACTGTCAACCTGCCCAGCACCACCGGCTGGCAGCATGCCTGGCAGACCATGGCCTATTACGCCAACAATCAGTACGGCATGGGCAACACCTTCCCGCAGAATGCGGCCGGCTACGTGGTCGAGGCCATCGGGCAGGTGGACCCCCTGGTTAACTTTGCCAACTATGACAACGACGGCGATGGCGCTATAGACTCCCTTCTTGTCATCCACGCCGGCACGGGAGCCGAGTGGAGCACGAACCCCAACCACATCCAGTCCCATGCCTCCTACATCTCCTGGATGGGCGGTACCCCACCGACGCTCGATGGCGTACTGGTGGACCGGTATGTCACCGTCCCGGAGTACCTGGAGCCCGGCCTGATCGGCCCCGGCACGACCGACATGACCATCGGCGTCCTCTGCCACGAAGTGGCCCACGGCCTCTTCGGCCTGCCCGACCTGTATGACCTGGACTACTCCTCCGCCGGCATCGGCCAGTGGGGGCTGATGTCCTATGGCGACTGGAACGGGCCGGCCAAGTGGAACTCGTTCCTCGGCCTGTGGGTCACCGACGGCTCCTCCCCGGCCTGGCCGGAAGCCTGGAGCCGCATTCTCCTGGGCTGGGATAACGCCACTCTGGTTATGAACCCGATGAGCAACCTCTGTCTGGCCCCGGCCGAGACGACCCCCGACACCGTCCTGCGCTTCAAGAGCACCGGGTTGCGCTCGCAGGAGTATTTCCTGGTCGAGAACCGCCAGCAGAACGCCATCCCCAACGGGTACGACCAGTACCTTCCCGGCAGCGGCCTCTTGATC
>DAOTYI010000211.1:0-22174 GCA_034434895.1 Anaerolineae bacterium | reverse complement strand
ACGGAGGAGCAGGTGTTGGCCAGGCTCCAGGAGTTGCTCCGCTCCTTCCCCGAGCACGAGGCGGTAAGGAAAAAGGCGAAGGGCCTGATCGACAGCATGTTGCTGCCCGGCCTGGAGCGGCAGGCCCGTGATGCCAGGCGGCCGGGCGAGGTCAGGGCCGCGTTGGACCGGGGTGAGAAGCTCCAGCAATTGGCCAGGGATGCTGGCCTTCAAGCCCTTGATCCGATCATCACACCACTGGTCACTGCTCTGGAAAGGAAGCAACAGCTCCAGCGGCAGATAGCGCTGGAGTACCAGAAAGGGGATCGGCAGCTTCAAGATAAGGCAGTGGAGTGGGCCAGGAAAGAGGGCATTGAAATCTTTGACGATCCCTTCTTTTCCATAGACCGCATGAGCCGGTTCACCTGGCAAGAACTGGAAATTGAGCGCCTCCGAACCCTTTTGAGGGATCGGGAAGAGGTGGAAAGGAGCCTGGAGCGGAAGAAGCAAGAGGCAGAAGATTTGATCAACCGGGTTGGAGCTGACTTGAAGAAGGCATGGGACAGAGTGACCGAGGCAGGCCGTCAACTTCGACAGCTTGTGGAACAACAAAAGGACTCAATTCAACAGTTTGTGGAGCAACAAGAGCAGGGGGTATCGGAGGCAAAGGACTCATTTCAACAGTTTGTGGAGCAACAGGAGCAAGGGGTGTCGGATGTAAAGGCCTCATTTCAACAGTTTGTGGGGCAACAAGAACAGGGGGTGTTGGAGGCAAAGGACTCATTTCAACGGTTTGTGGAGCAACAGAAGCAAGAGGTGGCCAGTCTTGTTCAGTGTTTTCATCAAGGATCGGAGCAGAAGAAGGGAGGAATTACTCAAAGCCTGGACTGGTATAACCAGAAAAGAGGGGAGTTGGCTCAGGAGCAAAAGCACTTTCTGGATGAAATAGACCGGGCGCAACTGGCAGCGGAGCAAAAAATCAGTGCCTATCGTGCGGCTCTCAGCCAATCCCTGAAAAGCCTGGATCCGGAGTTGGGCAGGGTCCAACAGGTTTTCCGTCAGGAAGCGGAGAACCGAAGGCGGCTGAGACAACTGATCGAGGATTATGGACGGGCCCTTCGCCGGTTAGAGGAATTGCAAAGGAGGCTGGGCGGGCTGGAGGAGTGGATAAGAACGCTCGGGGAAGCCGGCCGGCCGGTCTCTTTTCCGCCGGGTGAAAAGGCATGGTCTCCCAAAGCCGTTCATTTTGCTGTTCTTCTATTCATAGTTATCTTGATTGATCTGATCGTTTGGTTCATCATGCATCAACTTGTTCAGTAGTAGAGGGGCAGGGACAAGGATAGAGGGGGGTTCCAACAGGGAGATGCCCATGACCGATCGGGAGGTAGCCGGTTATCGCCTGACCGGCTGGCTGACCACCTGGCGAGAGGCGGATGTCTACCGGGCCGAATCATTGACCACGGGCCAGGCAGCGACGGTGCTGTTAGTCGGTCCACAGGCTCACCCTGAGTCCAGGAGAGCGCTGGGGCGGGCAGCGGAGATTCTGCAGACGTTGGCTCAGGCCGACAGGACGGCAGTTCCGGCCATCCTGTGGCGAGGGGGCCTGGACGATGGGGCGGTGGCATTGGTCCTGGATACTCCCCCTGGCCTTTCTCTGGCATCCTGGGCCGAGGCTGAGGCAGGAGGACGCCTGTCTGAAGAGCGATCTTTGCGGGCGGCTGTTCAGCATGCCCGCCTGTTGACCTTGCTCCATCAGGAAAGGTGCAGCGGCCTGGATCAGGACCCTGGCTGTCTGTTCTGGGACCCCTCGGCAGGGTGTCTGCTCGCCCTCAACTGGCTGACCGTACAGGTTGGCCTGGAACGGGCAGATGAAGACCTGCTGGCTTGGGGGAAGGGCTGGTACCGGCTATGGCTGGGTTCGCCGCTGCCGGACCTGGTGGAGCGGGCTATACGGCCCCTGTCGTCCCATCCTTATTGGGAATTCCTGAGTCTGGGTGTGCAGACCGTCCTGGAGCGGGTGTTGTATCCCGACCCGGCTGGTCGCTATTCAACAGCTCAGGCATTGCACACCGACCTGGAGCAACACCTGAGGCGTTGGGAGCGGCCGCCGGAGGAATTGATCGCCCTGGCGCGACGCGAGGCCGGGGATCCGGCCCGTGCCTTGCTGGCGGCCGATCTGGCCTGCCGCCGCCTGCCGGTGCCGCCGGCTGATTGGTTGGCTCTGCGGGCCGAACTGAGCCAACAGAGGGAGGAGCAGGCAGAACGATGGCTGGCCGAAGCCCAGGAAAGCCTGGAATTGAACCGTTTCAGGGTGGCCTGGGAACTGTTGGAACAGGCCTGGGCTTCCTCGGGCCTTACATCCGGCGGGCGGTTGCGGGTCCGGCGCTGGCAGGCCCTGACTCAGGCAGCTCAGGCTTCCCTGGCTCAGATGGGGGTAGTTCGGCCGGTTCTGCCGGAGTTGATGACGGCTGTGCGGCTGGCCGACCAGGGTCACTATGAGGCTGCCCGTCAGACCTGGGATGCAGCCCTGGCCTTATTGCCGGCCGATCTGCGTCCCCAAGGGTTCCTGGACCTGCAGGCTGACCTGCATGGTCACGAACGGCTGGTCCATGCCCACCGGCTCGAGGAGGCGGGAGAGGAAGCTACGGCTGAGTATCAGAAGGCGTTAACTCTGTTGCGGCAGGTATCCTATCGCTCCTCACTGGCAGCGGTGATCGGCGCTGTCGAGGGGCATTGGCAACACCTGTTGGAGCAGACTCATCGCCGGCGTGCAAGCCTTCGCCTGCTGACGGAAGGGCGGGCTGCTTTGGAGAGGGAGCGATTTGATCAGGCGATTGAGCTGAGCGAGAAGGCGCTTGGCCTGGCCCTTGACCCATCGGAAGAATTGACCCGGGCGCGACGGCTGTGGCATCTGGCTCGTCTGAGACAGCAGGTTCAGAAGACCTGGAGCGAACCAGGCAGAGAGGAAGCGACGTTAGAGAGCCTGGCTTTACTCAGGCGTGCTTTTCCAGATGATGAATGGGGACAATCTCGGCAAGATCAGATGTGCCGGAAATTGCTGGAGCAGTTGCGGGCCGATCCCGATGGACCGGCCGGGTGGCTGCTACGGCGCTATTTCGGCCAGGTAGCAGAGGTTCAGCAAGCCCTGGCAGAAGCCCCCCGGTGGGCATTCGAGGAGTGTTGGAAGCCCAAATTTCAGGCAGCTCAGGCTGCAACCCAAACCCGGACACCGGCTGGCTTGCGGCAGGCAATGACAACCCTGCAAACGCTTCAGCGGCAGATAGATTGGGTGGCCGGGTTGACCTCGACCTCATTGCCGGCAGTCCAGTCATTGCGCCAGGAAGTGACCCGGTGGCTGGAGGAGGTGCGGCAGTGGCTGGACAGACAGGCCATGCTCAAGCGCGAGTGGGAGGCAACATCGCCGGAAGATAGGGGACAGCGGCGGGATATCCTGCTCCGGGCACAGCAGGCCGGTGTGGAGCTGTTTGACGAAGAAGAGAGACAGGTAGCTCGTTTGCTGGCTCGCCTGGCGGAGCAACAGCCAGCCGGCAGGCTCACGGTTTGGGATCGTACCCTGGCCCTGGCCGATGAGGCGCGACTGACCGGCCTGGCAGATCTGGCCCGACAGGGCTATCAGGCAGTCCAGATCAGCAAAAAAGCACCATTCGAAGCGCAGCAGTATGCAGAATTGGCGCTGAAGAGGCTGGAAGCAGGTGGGGCGGACCGGAAACCGAGCCCTGATCCTGCCCAGACCTGGCACCGATTGCTTGGACAGATGGAACAATTGCCAGGTCAGGTGACCGATTTGACAGCTCAGGTGGAAAAGCTCCAGACGACAATTCGGGCCGGCTCCGGCCGTGGATGGCCGATCGGGGTACTCGTCATGTTCATCATTGCGGCCTTGGGCTGGATGATCTGGCAAGGTTGGATGACCTCCCAGATAGCCGGAACTCTTCACGGTTTGGCGCCTGGGCCGATCCCATCTGCCTCCTCAATGACCACCGCAACAACAGGTCCTGTGGTGGACATAACGCCTTCCGTGACACCTGAAGTCAGCCCTGTGAGCATCACTTTCGTGGGGGCTCCGATGACCATGACCGTGAGCACTACGGCGATGATTACAGTCGCAGTACAGGATGCATCGGGGAAAGGTGTCAATTATGTGCAGGTTATATTTGAAGCAGAAGGAGGCACCGTGGATCCAGGGGAAGGGATCGTTCAAGATGGTGTGGTCAGTACACGGTTCACCGCCGGACCTTTGCCGGCGAAGGCCCGGATTATTGCGCGGGTGGGACAAAGCTGGCGGGGTTGGAGCATTACCCTGCTGGCCTCCAAACCATAATCAGGAGGATATAGGATGCAACCTCAAGATTTTTGGCGGCTGTTGGGTGAAAATCGCTCGCTTGGGTTTTTCGCCTCCCCCTGGATGATATTGCCCTGCCTGCTGGGCCTTCTGGCATGGGTAGGGGCGGGGATCGGTTTCCGAAGAAACAGGAGCAAGCCTGGCTATGTCTGGTTGTGGCGCGCTGTTCTGATCGGTTTTGGGCTTGGGCCGGGGTTGGTGGTGGCGGTATATTTCCGGCCTCAGATTTTACTGTGGGTATTGGAAGTAACATTGCTGCCTTGCCCAGGAGGTGCTGGAGGTGTCGGCCAGCGACCTGGCCAACTGGGGGGCCTGCTCCCTGGTGAGGTAACATTGCTGCTGCACACTGTGCGGTCGTTGACTTATCTGCTCGGGGTGGGATCTTTCGCTGCTGTGGGAGGGGCGCTTCTCATATGGTTTTTGGATCGGTGGCTGAAGCCGTGGCAGGGCCAGGGGGGATCTGCTTCCTCGGACGGGACCTCGCCGCCTTCTTCGCCTCCTCCATCCCCTCCCTCTCCTGCCGGGCAGCCTGGAGGAACGGACGTTGCCCTGGCGCGATCATCAACAGACTTTCCTGAGAGTCGGCTCCAGGGATGAAACGGTGAACTCGATGAATTGTGCAAGGAGGTGATCCAATGTTCACAGGTTGTTGGTTGCGTCCTGTCACGCTTATACCGATTGTTGTTTTATTGATCATGCCTCTGCATCCTTCTTTGGCGTCGGCTGAGGGAAATCCATGTGTTCCACAGGTCCGGTTATATCCCTCAGATCGAGTGGAGGCGCGGTGTGATTCAAGCGGCTGCCTGGTTACGTCTGCTTATGTGATGTATCTCCCTTGTAGAGGCCCTGCTCAACAGCCGCCACAATTTGTCCTTAGCCTTAAAGAGGGAGACAGGCTTGTTCAGGAATCTAAACCACTGGAGTTGACACCTGACAGAACAAACCTTGAGGTTTTTTGGATGGCCGATCTGGCTCCTGATCTGTTGACCGCTCCCCCAGGCGATCCGGCGAGCAGCTACTATTATCTTGCTCTGGTATGGGAAGGGCTCTTGTCTCTGTTTAACTTCAAAGGGGATCCTGAGCAAACGGACTGGGGCCGTGTGGCCGTGGGGTCTTTCCCTGTCTCTACCGATGAAGATAGGTTATTCAATCAGTTTGTTCTTGCACTCCCGGACATGGCGGTAAAAAAGTCAAATACGGAGCGCTTGAACAAGTGGCTGAATGAAGACTCTTCGCTCCCGCGGATCGCGGTGATTCTGCGCTGGCAAAAGGAGCCTGTAACCGAAAACGAATACAGGTTCGAAAATGATAAGAACATTCCTGTTGTAATCGTTGATGTGGGTCAGTCTTATGAGCCTGCCAGGGACGGGATCCGTCAGGCCGGTGGAGAGGTTATATGCCTTGGGCCTGTTCCGGACCCCCTGCCCGATCCGTCGGCTGTTGGGTGGAATGAAAACAGGAAGCGGATTCTAGAGCATGTTAAGAACAAGGGAAGGGTTATCCAGGAGCTATCGAACCGGATCCGCAATGTCTTTATCCTGGAATACCAGTGGCCGATCTTGATTGACAGTGAGCAACTGAATGCCTGGAGACTTGAAGTAAGAGCCCAGGTCCCAGCTTCTTCTCCTGCCTCTGCTCCTCTATATTTCAGCACCCAGAGGGAGAGCCATGCTGCCCGTCTGCAGGGAGCGATCGGCTGTATTGCTCTCGTGGTAAACGCCGCCGCCATTTTTATAGGGGCTATCGGGATCACCGGCCTTGTGGGACACGGGCTCCTCTGGCTCGAGAAAGCCCAGGAGTCCTGGGAGAAATTGAAAGCCAATCTGTCGGCAGGATCCCCGACGGGCTAATACTATGACGATGGTTCAGTTTCTGAACTCACCGCAGAGGCGCTGGGGCCGCGGAGAAAAGCGATAAAAAAACCTCTGCGAACTCAATCCGCGGTGAACAAACAATGTCCAGGTCAAACCATTTTTGCAAGACTGGGAGGGTATCACAATGGACTGGATTGGCCGTTTATTGGTGGGACCGTTGCTCGTTCGTATCATTATCCTCTTTGTACTGCCCGGCATCATCGGGTTCATATTGGGCCTCTTCTTATATCCAAAAAAGGAGTCAGATTCTGGGCAATTGAGGATTCTTCAGGGCGTAGCTGCTTCCTTGGCGGTCGTGATACTGGTCCTGGTAGGAACCAAAGCTGTTATCCCTGAGATGCCATTCACCGGGACACCGATTCCCCTTGCCGACTCCAGAGCTCCGCTGGCAGATGTGACGCGAGTGGGTTATGACGATCTGCCCCGACCACCGACCCAAACTTTCACGCCGACTCCGACGCCAACCCTGACCCCATCGCCGACTCCGCCTTCACCGTCACCTACATATCCATGCAATGCTGGTCCGGCGCGCATTACCCGGCCTTCCAACGGTGCTCGCTTTGCTTCAAATGAGGATATCAGAATAGAGGGGGCAATGTACAGGAGAGGTTATTCCCATTATGAGGTTCAGTATCGTCAGGTGGACTGCCGGACAGGGCAGCCGATAGGACCGTCGGAGAGCTGGGTGACGATCGGAGGCAGACAAAGAGCGCCTGTAGGGGGAGGTTCGAGGGACGTCCTTTTGGCCGAATGGTCCAGCCATGATCGCAGTGGGGTCCAACAGGGGTGTTATCAACTGACGATCAAGATGATAGAAGAACACGGCCAGGCGGATCAACTGGAGGAACGGTGCCGGGTGGTCATCGAGCTGAAATGACAGGAGTTATGCGATTGACCCGGCAGGCTCACCACACAGGCACCAAGGCACGAAGAAATGCCATCTATTGCGTAGGCTCTGTGAATTGAAACAAGGAGGGGGCATGGGCGGAAGGAAAGGGATCACGGTTTTTGTCCTGATGGGCTGTTTGTTGTGGCTGCCGATATGGGCACAGGCTCAAACCTCCCCCCCTGTTGGCCTGGATATCCTCTTCCTGGTGGATCAGTCTGGCAGCATGGGAGGCAGCGCCGACCATCCGATCCCCAACGACCCCAATGAACTGCGCTTCTATGCTCCTATCCATGCCATGCGTTGGTTGGGCAGTGACCGGCTTCAGGTCCACACCGCAACCACCTACCGTCTGGCAGTGCTCCATTTTGGCGACCGCATCCAGTTAGGGGTAGACTGGCAAACCATTGCCCCAACAGAAGCGGCTGAATGGGAAGCACAAAAAGCGCGTCTGGAGCAGACAATGGCTTTTGAAGAACTGCACCGCAGCCATTTGGGAGGTACCAACTTTTTGCAGGCCCTCCAACAGGCTCGCCAGATGTTCGACCGGCTCCCGGCCGACCCGGCCGGTCCGCACCTCAAGGCCTTGATCCTCCTGACCGATGGTGAGCCGGCCTTGCCGAACCAGACTCCCGATGAGCATATGCAACAGGTGCGGCAGTATGTGGCTGAACAATTCCCGGCTGACCAGTTCACCCTATGTGTTGTGGCCATGAACGATGTGACCAGTGACTTTTGGACGCGCATGGAGCCGCATTGGACAGCCATCACAGGTGGTTGTGCAGTTCAGGTGGTCTCTAACAAGACTGATGTGGGACGCGCCTTCCGTGATCTCTTGCGTCGGTTGACGGTCAATCTACCCAAGCCTCATCCCACCCAGATTCAGGATGTATCTCTAACTGTTCCTACGACAATCGTGGTGCCCCCTTACCTGCAAACGATCGCCTTTACTCTGGACAAGGCCGATCCAGACGTGGACAAGCTCGCCATTGAAGTGTTGGAGGGCACCCCTATTGGCTTTGGCACTCCCCAGGTGCAGGTAGAAGGGGAGGATGAGCCGATCGAAATCATCACCATCTATGACCCACCGCCAGGTCGTTGGAAGCTCTCGGCTACTGAGGGTGCAACGCTGGAACAGGTGGACATGCGCCAGATCCGGGCCAACGGTGTGTTGCTGGCCCCTGTCGGTCTCCTGCTTCTGAATAAACCGGTCCAGGTGGTGTATCAGGTTCAAACCAGCCAGGGCGAACCGCTGCCCATCTATACCGACCCTCGCTATGCACTTCAGGTGCAGGCTGAGGTGCGGGTCGGAGGACAGGTTTCACCGCTGGCTCTGGAGTACGATGCAGAGCGAAATGTATATGTGGCCGATTTTATACCCACCCAGACCGGCCATCACACTGTCCATCTATCGGCCACCAGCCATGATGCAGACAATCGGGAGATCACCATCTTTCCTTTGAGCCAGGTGGGCAATTTCGAGGTGGGTGAGCCAGATCTGAGCCTGGAAAGCCCCTGGCCAGAGAGGCAGCCTCTCTTTCAGCCCCGGCCTCTATCCTGCCGTCTGAGGGTGGCTGGCCAGCCGCCGGATATCGGCATGGGGCTACAGGCCGAGGCGACGTTCAGCGCGGGAGGGCAAAACTGGACCACCCCTCTGACGTTGGATAATACCGGCGTTCTGAAAGGGGAGTTTATCCCGGTGGCGACAGGCTCTTATCTGGGCAACCTGGCTTTGTACGGGACCGATAGCGGTGGCCTGCGACAGAGGATCTACCAGGAAGCATTGCCTTCCTTCACCGTTGTGGCTCCCGGCGTGGTGCTGCAACCGGGCCGTTGGGTTCAGTATTGTGCCGGTGAGGTGGCCTTCCGGATAGATGATGGCCTGGGCCAGGCGTTGACTATCCCGCCAGGTTATGCGCTGGTTGCCGGGGCAACCCTGCCCGATGGGAACCACATCCCTTTGAATACGACCGATGGACGCATGTATCATGGGAAAATCACCCCCCAAAGCCCTGGTTCTCAGGGCATTGAAGTCTTGCTTACGACCCGTGACCAGGCCGGTCGAGAATGGGAGACCTTTCGGGGCACTGCCGGAACGATCGAGGTAGCACAGTCCATCGGCCTGGGCCTTGAGATCGTAGCCCCGACCGAGGATGCCCGGCTACCGGCTCGTACCTGTCGGCTGGAAAGCCTGCCCCTGACGTTGACCCTGGAACTGCGAGATAAAGCCGGCAACCTGATAGACCCGGCCGGAGTCCTGACAGGGGACCCATTGCAGGTAACGGTTTTGGACAAAAAGGGGGAGCCCCAGCCGATCACATCCAACCTGATGCCGGTTGGCAAGGGGCGATTCCAGGGCACAATCGAAGGGCTGGGAGTGGGACGCTACACATTGGTAGCGGAGGTGGTCGGCAAGCCAGTATGTGGCTATCACCTTCTCCAGCCTGGCCAGACCGCCCGGCATTTTCGGCGCACTGAAAGTCCAACATTGATCGGTTTGCTGGCCGGTGGGCCGACCTTGTTGTTGCTGTTGACAACGGGGGCCGTGCTTCTGGTGCGGCGTGACCGCCGGCGAAAGGCGCATCCTTGCCAGGGACGGGTGGTGATCCAGGACACCGAGACCGGTGATTACCTGTTCAACATCACCTTTCCTGCCGATCGTCACCGGCGCAATCGTTTGGTGTACAAGGGGAAACAACTGGGCAAGGCACAGAGTTATTTCAGCCGGCTTGAATTTACCTGTGCTGATGAGGAGGAAGCGGAGCAAAAGATCGTGCATCTCCGCGCGCTGGATCTGGAAGGAGAGGAGGTGATGGACGCCGAGTTGAGGCCGCCCAGATCGGGGCGCTCGACAGGCAAAAAGATTCCTAAACATAAGTTGGTGGTGTACAAGGATCCGCTCGATCGGTGAAGCAGGACCATAGGGCGGAAATTGGAGGGACCGAATCATCTTGAGAAGAGAGGAGGGAAAGATGAAGCTAAATCCATCGCTCATCATCGGTTTGGGAGGAACCGGCCAGCAGGTAGTAACCTACCTGAAAAAGGACCTGCTGGAAGCATGCGGTGGCCAATTGCCCCCCCAGGTGAGGTTGCTGGCCTTCGACACCGTCAAGCGGGCGGCGGTCAAGGTCGGTGGGCGCGGTGAAGCAGAACGGGGTGGAGAGGCCGGAGGAGCTGTGGCCCTTGACTATGGCGAGTATGTCTACGTTGGGGGAGATGCCTACGGTCTGGTATACGAAGCTGATCGGGGTGAGCATCCTCAGATCAGTTCCTGGCTCCAGACCGGCTTTTACCTGAAGCTTTCGCGCAATATCCTGAACCTGGAGGAAGGGGCTGGCCAGTTTCGCCAGCTTGGTCGGCTGGCCATCTTTTATGATGTGCGCGCCCCGGCCCAGTCGGCCATCTACAATATGCTGACCGATGCGATGCGCTCGATCAAGCGCAGTTCGGGCGATTATTTTCGAGCGGGGACCACACCCAAAGCGGAAACCGGAGCCGGCGTGGAAAAGCCATCGTTGCAGGTGTTCATTGTCGGCTCGCTGGCCGGCGGCACCGGCAGTGGCATGTTTGTGGACATGGCCCATTTGGTGCGCAAGATCGCCGAACTGCCGACGGTGAGTGTGCCGGTGACAGTGCGGGGCTATCTGGTGTTGCCGGAGGCGTTCAGCACCGATGTGGGCGTCAGCATGATGAAGAGCTTACAGGGCCGTGCTCATGCGGCCATGCGTGAAACCAGACGCTTTACCCTGAACTTTGACTACAAGCTCGGTTACCCGATCTACTACCATGACCACGGAACTGACCCGGTATGGCGAGGAGTAGTGCGTGACAAACTGTTTGACCTGCTCTACTATGTGGATGGACAGCGGGCGCGTAACTCGCTGGCCGATGTGCCCCTCAAACATGGGGTCGCGCCCACCCTGGCCGATGCCATCAGCGCCACGTTGGATGCCGAAGACCCAGAACGTCCATTCCAGGCCTACCCTCTCAATGTGGAGGCTGAAGTGAGCAACCGCCGCAGCCGGGGGGATCTGGAGCACGATGCGGCGACCTTTGGCTCGGTGGGCACCTACACCCTGGTCTTTCCCATCCATTCCCTCATCAAAGGCTGGTCACACCAACTGGCGCTGGAAGTGCTCGACAGGTTCCTGCCGCCGCCCAAGGATCCAAGGACCGGCTTGCCCCTCAAGGATCCAAAGACCGGCTTGCCCCTCAGTCTGGCCGATGACGCTAATGCCGAGGAAGAGGGAGTCCAGGGTAGTGAAGGGGCGCGGCGTTTTATGCAGTCCACCCAGATTATAGACCCGTTCAACACCGAGAACCAGGTGAACCTGACGCTGTTGCTGGCTGAACTGGGCGCCATCGGCCGACGGTATTTGAACAAAGATCCTGACCTGATGGGGGAGCTGTTGGACCGCGATCTGAAGGGTTGGAACGAGTACTTTGAGCCGGCTGGCGACGATGAGGTCTCAATCAATGCCCGGTTACAGGCACGGGCGGTTCTCTCGGCCAGCTTGATCGAGGGGGATCAGAAAATCAAGACCAGCGATGAACAGAAGGAGGCTCCCACCCAGGGGGCACCGCGCATTGAAGAAGAGGTGCGCAACTTCAAGAATGTCCACCTGGGCCGTGAGGATCCAACCACCGGTCAACGCAGCGGCGGCAAATACCGGGAAAAGCTCGAAACCTACGTCAATCTCCATCTGGAACGGTTCCAGCAGGCGTTGGACTTGCAGATTTTGATCATCCTGAACGGCCGGTCACGGGACAACTTTTACCAGGCCCGTTGCGGCAAGTTGGGTTACCTGCGCAGCTTTTTGGACCAGCTTTACCGCGACCTGGATGCGGCCAACCAGGTGCTAAATGAGGTCCGCACACGGCGACAATTGGAGGGTGATCGGCGCAAAGATGCTATTGCTGCCGCCCGCAGGGCTCTCAAGATCATGAAGGATAGCTCCGCCAAAAAGGTGCCGATTCTGGGCACCTATAGCAAAGAGGCCTATGAGACCCAGCGGGAATATCTGGTCAAAGAGCAGGCGTTGGTGGACCTGCTGCGGGGTGAGATCATGGAACAGGCGGTGCTGGATACGGTTGGTCGGATGATCGCCTATGTGGAGGCAACCCGGCAACAGGTGCGCAGTTGGACCGAGGCACTTGCCCTGGATCGTAACAGCCTGTACAGTCAGGTGTTGGCCGGCCTGCAAGAGGTCAAGTCGGATCGTCAGGTAGACAGGCAGGTGGCCGTCCGTCACGTGGTTGAAAACGAGGAGTATGAGAAGAAGCGGTATGATGTGTATGTGTCTGGGGGTGACCGGGATGCGGTGCGTGACATCCTGTCCGGCCTGACCTGGGAATTGGGACACACCAAGACCCGTGGAATTGTTTCGCCGGAACTGATCCTGAAGATCCGGGTGCCGGAGGAAACAAAGCCGGTTGCAGCCGAAGCCCAAACCGGTACCCGCCACAACCTGAATCTGTTGCTGGCAGCCTGCCGTCCGGCCTTTGAACGGGCCATGCAGGATGAATCCATCGTGGATTACCTGATGTATGCATATTCCCAGCCGGAAGATCTGGCCGAGCATATCCATAGCCAGAGTGGCCCTCTGCTGAGCTATAGCGGGGGGAACCCTCTGCCGGCTAATTATCTGCGCGTCTATTATGACCGGGAGAAGCCGGAACAATCCGACTATGTGAACCGGGTGCTGGCCCGCCTGACCCAACTGAACAATGTGGGGGTCGGCGCGACGGATGAAAGGCGTGGCCAGACGTTTGCCAAGGTAGTCAGCTCTGGCGACCGATTCAAATGTAGCCTGATCCACACCGAGGAGATCATCGAATTGGACAGAATTGAGGCCTTCCGCAACAGCCGGACAGCCTATCTGAGCGGCGCCGAACGGGAGGGAGCGAACCGTAGCACCCTGCATCTCTTCCCGGCGGAAGTGAATGCCATCCGATATGAGGAACGGCTGGGCGAACTGAATCAGGCCCCTCGTCTCCTCTCGGATCATGTGGTCATCCAACTGGAAAAACTGGATAACTTCCGCACCTTTATGTTCTGTTACGTTTACGGCCTGATCGAGCGTCACACGATGGGGTTGAATGAACCTCATCCTAACCAGGTGCTGTGGCGACTGGTCTTGCCGGCCGAAACAGAGTTTGACCGGGAATCGGACCGAAAGGAAAAACAGATCTGGTGGTTAACCGATCCGAAAAAAGAACCGAACTTGATTGACGCCATAATGACCTTCAACTTTATAGGGGATGAGGTGGGGCACGAAGAGGGCTATACCCATCCGATCCCGTATGATCGGGTTGAAGTCTGGCTCAAGCATGTCCGGCAGCAGGATGCGAAAGATCGGATTGGCCACCGTCCCGATGATGATGATCCGAACCGCGAGCCTCCCCGGAATGATGAATGGTTAAAAGGGAAGGTGGGCACCAGCTTTGACCACCTGGCTGCCGATCTGGCCGCTATTGAAGATCGGGAACGGCTTTGGAATGCCCGTCTTTTTGCCGCTCAGATAGATCGGCTTAAAGGATGGTACGATCGGCTATACAACCAGGTACGGGGCCAGGGGCGTCCGAGCGACCAAACCGGTGGCCAAAACTTTGACCTGGCTTGCATCTTTGTCCTGATGCTGGGCGATGAGATCAAAAAGCTACGTCAGGGGATCAAGGACCTGAAGCCGGGTGGGGCTGTGTCTGAGGAAAAGCTCCAGGTTTCGCCGGTCAAGCCGAGGTTTGACCCGTTCTAACTCGACGATGTTAAATGGACCTCACCCCATCCCCCAACCCCTTCCCCTCTCCGCCGTGGAGAGGGGAAGAGGGGCCAGGGGATAGGGGTGAGGTCGAATCGGACATCGTCGAGTTCACAATTCGCAATTTTCTATGAGTATCTATGTCTGTATGAGATTTTTAAGCGATATTTAACGAGGAGGTGTTGATATGAAGCGTTTTCGGTCTGTTCATTGGCTGATCCTCCTGCTTCTGGTTGCGAGCGCCCTGACTTTAAGCTGGCTCGTCTCCTTGCAGCCGGCTGCCTGGGCGCAAGCCAGCAGCACGGCTATTCCTGGGCCTTCTGGCTCACCGACGCCCGTTCCAACGGTGCCGGTACCCCAAGGGATAGGGAACTCACTTCAACTCATCAAGGAGATCTCTCCCCCTGTCCTGTCGCCCGGTCAGGAGGCGACGGCCCGACTCCGGGTCCGGGGGCTTCGCCTGGGTGGTTGTGCGGGCGCTCCTGTCCGTCCTGTGGATGCCATGCTGGTGATTGATAACTCGGCGAGCGCCGGCCAGGGCTTGGGCTCCAATCTGGAACGCACTCAGGTCTGGGCTGCCAATTTCCTTGACCATCTATCCCAGCCAATTTACACCCATCGCGATACCCCGGAGGATCGATCCCGTGCTGGTCTGATCATCAACAGTCCAAACCTGACCAATACCTTTCCTCTGCTTGTCCAGCCATTGACCGACGACCTGGAAGCTGTGCGCAGCCGGGTTTCAACCTTGGGTGGAGGTGGGGATGTTGGAGCAGTAGATTTGATCCACTCTGCCGCCAACCAGCTTATTGGCCGCGATCCTCGTCGAGCTGGGCTGATCTTGTTGTTCCTCCATGATCGTCAGCCGTTGCAATCGGGCAGTGGCGTGGAACAGGCGATCCGTGAGGCCCAGCAGGTGGGGATCAAGGTCTATCTGATTGTCAATAACGATGGCGTTCCCGCGGCCAATCGGATCACCACCGTTGACCTGGAACCACTGCTGCAACCCAACGAGTATTGGTTCGACCCATCCCCTGATCAGTTACGCGCCGCTTTTGTCCAGGCAGCCGACGGTGTGATGGATCTGTCCGGGCGGGATATTCTGCTCACCGACCAGTTTCTCGACCCCAGCGTGGCGACAATCCTGGATGTGGGGCAGGGAGGTTATCAGGATGGCAATCGAGTGGTGTGGAACCTGCATCATCTGCGGGCTGGGGATGAGGTGGTACTTACCTACCGTTTTTACATACCCCCTACCCTGGCTCCTGGCCAGTATATGATGCACACGGGTGGTGCCTATCTGGATTGCAACGGTTACCTGTTCAGTCGGCCAGCCGGTGACCCGGCTCAACCTCCTTTGCTGGAATATCAGGCCACAATTGCCCTTCCCACTCCAACCCCTATGGCCATCCTCTTTGGAACCCCCGTGCCCCTTTTTACCCCTACCCCTGTCTCCATTTTTACCCAAACCCACCCTTTTTTAGAGGTTGAGCATGGTGTAAACCCCTCGTCTGGTCTGTTCCGACAGGATGAATATACCATCATTGTTACCCTCTATGGCACGGGGGAAAAATGTCCACCCACCGTCCGGCGTTATCCGGTGGATGCGGTGTTGGTCCTCGATCACTCCGGCAGTATGGGAGGGCCCTTCGGCGCCAGTTGGAAGTTGGAAGAGGCTAAACGAGCGGCTATCGCCTTTGTGGAGGAGTTTGCCCGAGGTAGCAGGCAAGCCCAGGCCGACCGGGTGGGGGTGATCGCTTTTGATGATGGCGCTGACCTGGTGCATGAGTTGAGTGAGGACCAGGCCTCCCTGCGCCGCCAGATTGAACAGATCGACCTGGGGGGAGGCACCGACATCGCCAATGCCCTCCAACTGGCATTTGAGACGCTCTCTCATGCCAAACGACCCCGCATTCCCCAAGTTATTGTCTTGCTGTCCGACGGCCAGAGCGATTATACCTCTGCTGTGCATGTGGCCCAGGCTATCAAAGATGAAGAGATCCGGATCGTCACCGTGGGCCTGGGATACGATGTGGACGATCATCTCATGCGGGACATTGCCAGTGACCTGTCCGATTACTATTTTGCTGCCCCTGGTGAATCGTTGGAAGAGATGTTCCGAAATATCGCCATCCGGGCACGTCAGCCGATCGCGGCCACCAACATTCGAGTTGTGCATGCTTACGATTCGGAACGGTTTGAGGTTGTACGTGGCTCGCCCAACCCGCCAGCCAGCACCGATCAGCCGGGCAAAGTGATCTGGCAGATAGACCAGGTGGATGAACCGAACACGGTGCTGACCTACCGCATTCGGCCCAAAGTTCATGGGCTGTACCCGGTCTTGAACGATGCCGAAGTGATCTTTACCAGTTGTGAGGCGCGGGATGAGACGCTGCCCATGGCGGAGGATGACAGACTAGAGGCGAATACCTTGCTCCCCTCTAAGGTGTTGACCACCACCCTGCCGGTCACAACCAATGTGCAGATCAATCCACCGCCCTATGGCACAGTTCAACCTCCTCCGGCAAAAAATTGGCGACTTCGGTTATGCAATGCGGGACTCTGCTGGCCCTTGGCCCTGGTCCTGTTTTTGTTGTTCCTGCTCGTTTTTCTGTTCTTGACCCGGTGGGGACGTCAGTTGAGAAACTGGTTCCGCGGTGCCAAACTGCCTTGCAAACTTTTGGGCCTGTTACTCTTGCTATGGTTGTTGTTACTGGTGCCGCTCCTGGCCAAAGCTCTATCTACAGGAGTGTGTGCGGACCAACAGACGTTGATCTTCTGGCGCATTGCAGGGCAGGAATCCAGCCTCTATTACGCCAGGCCAGCCCCTGTTCGTCAAGTAGTGCCGTTTGAGGTGGATCGCCATGAACAAGAGTGTGTGGGTTGTCATATCGTCTCCGGTTCCAGTAAGCTGATGGCTATTTCAGCCGAGTCGAGTGACGACTGGGCGGGGGAACTGACCATCCAGCGCACCGACGGGGCGGCTGGCATCCTGGCCGGATTGCGTGGTTCCTACTTTTCCTGGTCGCCAGATGGCCATAAGCTGGCCTATTCCCATCACGATCGGGACATCTACATCATGGACCTGGATACTCGCCTCTCTACTCCCCTGCCTGGGGCCAGTGATCCGAATCTGGTAGAGACTATGCCGGCCTGGTCGGCTGATGGGACGACGATCGCCTTCGTCCGACCACGGGATCCGACTTCGGGTGGTTTTGCCATTAGCGGGCCATGTGATATCTATACGGTGTCGGTGGCCGGAGGTGAACCGGTACCGCTTGCCGGTGCCAGTGAGGGTGGGCTGAACTACTATCCCCAGTATTCACCGAATGGCCGCTGGCTGCTCTTTACCAGCGCTCCCGATGGTTCCAGCTACGCCAATCCTCAAGCCAAGATCTTTGTCATGCCTGCCACAGGAGGGAAGCCGATCCCTCTGCCACTCAATGACCTGCCCGATGGCACTCACATTGAGAATGCAGCCAACTCCTGGGCTACCTGGTCGCCTGATGGCACTCAGATATACTTTAATAGCAAGCGTGAGGGCGACTTTAATACCTATGTGGCAAATTTCATCGAAGAGGAAGAGGAAACCCAAGCCGGTGTGGTCTATCACCCAACCACCGGCCCGGCTCGCCCCATCGCCGAGGCCAACACAACCGATTTTGAACACCTGGCCACCTATGTGGGCCCGGCTGAACCGATTACGATATGGCAGATGATTGCTTGGGCCTGGCCAGCCATTCGCCGTCTGTGGCCTTTCCTGTTGCTCTTCCCTTTGCTCCTGTTCCTGTGGTGGTGGTTCTGTCGGGCTGAGGCGCCGGTCAAGGTGCGAGTGCGCAGGGAGGTGCTCCCGCCAGCCGATAAGTTGTCCCCGTGGGATGGTCCTCAGGCGTTGTGGCAGCCCGACCCGGCGTTGGTCATCGGCCTGGGTGGGACCGGGCGGCGAGTGCTGGCTTATCTGAAGAAGAATTTGCTGGATGCCGGGGCTGGCCGATTCCCCCGGCAGGTGCGGTTCATGTTGATTGATACCGCCGATGAGGAACCTACAGTCCCCGGCCAGCCACAGGTCGAGTTCACCGGTGTGAAGCTGGAACGGGAGGCTGATGGTATTACGACATTGAATGAGAACCTGAATCCCATCATTGCCAGAATGGGTCGCCAGGAGGATAGTGAACCGGAACTGAAAAGCTGGTTCCCGGCTGGTCCTTACCAGGCGCTGCCCGAAGCAGAACGACATCTCTCTGAAGGTACCCGACAGCGCCGGCCTATGGCCCGAGCAGGGCTGTTCCGCGAAATCCAACTCCGTTCTGACAAGCCGGGCAGCCTGTGGCAGCGGTTGTTGGAGGGAGCCAGAACTGCCCAGGATGAACAGAGGAATTTGCGGGTGGTCCTGATCAGCTCCCTGGCCGGTGGTTTGGGAAGTGGCATCCTGGCTGATATAGCCTACCTGGTCCGGCGGGCCGGTAAGTTGAGTGAGGCCAGACTGGTAACGGTTGAAGCCTATTTGGCTACTGATAAAGCGTTCAGCGCCCTCATGGACGACCGGACAGTGGCAGCCACAAATACTTATGCTGCGTTACGTGAAATTCAACGTCTGCAGATGGCCGGTAAACAACCTTATCCCATTCGTTACAAACATGCCCCTGGTGATGAGGTGTTGGATGGCCGGTGTGAGTGGCCGCTTCTGGATGAGATCTACCTGTTCGACGGTGGGCAGTTAATGGGCGAACAGCCGGTCAAGTGGCTTTACCCCACCATGGCTGACTCAATCACCCTCCTCCTCGATCCGGTCAGCCGAGAAGGAGGGGCGCTTTACCGCTACCGTCAGCAGATCCGAGGCAATGCTACCCGCGAGCAGGAAGCTACCGGCCAGGCGGTGGTTTCTGGACTGGGGAGCTTTCAGGTGCGCATGCCGCTACCAGATATGGTCGAATCGCTGGCCACACGGTGGGCCAGGGAGTTGCTGATCCTGTTGTTGGTGGGAAAGGTCCAGGAAGGGCTTGTGCTGCGCCCAACCCAGAATCAAGAAGAAGACGCTGCTAAACTGAGTGAGCGCATACGGGAATTCCTGGCTGGCAACTACGACTACAAAGCCCCCATTCCTGGTGCGATAGATGTGGGTGTCATCGAGCAATTGGCCAGGGAGGAAATAGGCAAACAGAGCCTGCAAAGCAGCTTGAAACGGATGGTTATGGGTGATAAAGAGACAGAGCGAAAGATATTTCACGCATACTTGAATGCAACTCTGGTCTACATGCTGAATGGTTCCAGCCAGAGCAGCCCGCTGGTAGCACGCTCCGGCAAGGTGGCCTATTGCCTGGCTTTCCTGAACATGTTGGAAGAGGAGATGGCTACTATCGCCAGGCGGAGCCAGGGGATTACCGGTTTGGGCAAAGTCGCCCAGGCTCGTCTGAAGGACCTGGCCGAACTTCTGGCGGTCTATCAGCAAGAGGTGATAGTTGCCCGCAAAAGCCTGGAAATACAACGTGACCTGATTGTGCCACCTGCCCGCATCACGCCCGAGTCAGAACGGTTGGGCACTGTTCTGGGGCGTCTGGAGGAGCATCGCCAGTGGTTGCTAAAGTGGCGAGCTAACATGAACGAAATCAGGACCCGCCGCTATCTGGGCTACGAAATACAGCGAGGTGAACCAGATGATGCTACCTTGAATGAGTGGTACGACCGGTACCTGCATGAACACCTGGAGGGAAATCTGGGCCGCCTGTTCTGGCAACAGACTCCTGAGGGAGAGGTGAAATTGGTACTGCGCAGTTGGGATGACGAGGTGTTACAGGCTGATCAGGCTGCTCTGGACCGGTTCACCCAGGCGTTGCTGGACCTGGCCCGCTATGTGGCAAGGGATATATGGGACAGAGAACGGGGTGCCCTGGCCAGGCTGCTAAAGGAAGAGATGGCCAGTACCCGCCAGGCCGAGCGGTTTGTGGATCATCTGTGGGCCTGGTCAGAACCGCTGTTGCAGTGCAACCTGGCGGCGGCCCGCAACAGCACGCTGCATGTGGCCCTGGCCGGCACGTCAGAAGCGTTGCAAGCAAGTGATATAGAAAAACAGTTGCTGAAGCGTCAGCAGGCTGGCCGACAACTGACCACCTTGCCGATAGCTGACCCGTGTGCTCTGACGACCGTCCAAACTCAGGATGTTGTGCCTCTGTCAGCCTCATATGCGGCGCAGGATGCCTGTGAGATCTATCAGAGCCAGAAGGGGTTGCTGTGGGGTCATGAGCCGACGGCTGTCTTTGCTGCGGAAGAAAATGCCCGTCGTCTGGAGATACGCCTCCCGGAAATCAGGCAACAACCACGCATCTTGCATCCCATAGTCGTGGCCGGGTTAGAGAACATAGGTCGTGCCCGGTTGTATGCTCTGGCGTATGCCAGCAACTATGTCATCCTGGATCAGCTCAACCAGGTGTTTGTCCGAGTGCCGGACCGGCCTGCCTTGCAGTTAACCGGTAACAGGCCGACCGATGCCATCGACCCGCTGCACCCGCTGGTGCTGGGGTTGGTCCGGTTCAGCGAGCTACTGGACGAGCAGATCCAACCATTGGCCATCATCCTGGCTCAGCCAACCGATGAGATGGTAAGGCGTTGGCAGGCCTGGATTGGGGGCGTCCCCCGCGAAGATGTCCTGGCCCGCGATGGGCGGCCGGAGGCGAAAGATTTGGGAGATGTTATAGCATTGTTGGTCCGAGAAGCGGTACTGCAGCGGCAGCGATCATAGACCAACTGCTGGAGGTGTCCAATCTCCCCCCAAGCCATTGCCAACTCCGAAGACTAACGGGAGTGTTTCACCGCAGAGACGCAGAGAGCACAGGAGTTTCCGATTAACCTCCGCCTCCTCTGCGCCTCTGCGGTGTAAAAACAAACTCACCGCCGAGCACGCGGAGAGCGCAGAGAAAACCGAACGGCTCCGCGTCCTCTACGCCTCTGCGGTGCAAAAAAGGCGAAGAGGGACAGAGATGAGCAGTTCAACCGTTCAAAACACGATTCAGGATTCCATAGACCCGATCAGCGCCATATTGCTGGCTGAACACGAACACCTGGCCTCGTTGTATGAACACAACGTCACAATGGGCGACCATTTTGTTGCGACCTATTTGACCGCTGTCTCACTGGCAGTTGCCTTGCTGATAGGGGTGAGGGAATTTGTGCCCCAATCGGATAGCCTGATTTTGTTTGAGTTGACCATGCTCATCATTGTGGTAGCGGTCGGCATGACCACCTATAGAAGACTTGTTGAACGACGGGTTCGTTCGGTAGAATACTTGCGGGCCATCAATCGCATTCACCGCTACTTTGTGGACAAAGACCCCACGGTCCAGCCATATTTCTACTGGCCTGCCTGTGATGATTGCCCACCGGTGGGCGTTCGAGGGACCCTGTTGGGAGGATTGAGGGATATCGTGGCAGGTTTGAACGGCCTGTTCACCGGATTGGCTTTCCTGGCAATAGCCAGAACGCTGTTTCCTGCTTTGCCTTCTGGGGCATTGATCCTGACAGGCCTGGTCGCCGGCGTGATGATCTGGTTCATCCAGCATAGATTCGGTGAAAAAGCTATGCAACGCGCCGCGCAGGGAACGGATGGGAAGATCTTGTTTCCGCAACTGCGGTGATCTTGACACTGCAGAAGGCCGCCGACAACGCCGGGTCCTTTATGATTCCTCTGCGTTCTTTGCGCGCTCGGCGGTGTGCAGATGCGTTGTCGGCGGCAAAGTTGGTCCAGGAGGCTTTTGCACCGCAGAGACACAGAAGCTGCCGGGTTTCTCTCTGCGTGCCCGGCGGTGAGCCGTTCTTCACACCATCCAGATTTGCTCTACAGGTAATGATTCTTGACAGGAAGTGACAAATGGTGGATAATCTATGGCAAACACGGAAAGCCTGTGCCGATGCCATCCGCCGGTGTGAACTGGCCGAGCAACAGGCCAGACAGGCCCAGGATGCTGCAACCCACCGGCGTCAGGCGGCTCTGGCCGATGCCCGCCAGAAACATGCGCAGGCTCGCCAGAGTGCCGAGGCTGCCTGGAAACAGGTGCGCGACCTGGCCCAACAAGCCGACCATATCCTGACCGACCTGAAGCTGACCCCGGGGCTGCTTATGCCCTTTGTTCCGCCGGCAGGCGCCGGCCTGGACGAACTGGCCCGTCTACTGCAAAATCAGCGCAGCCAGGCACGGGAAGCCCTGAACGGCTGCAAGCCATCGCCGACGACCTGAAGGAGGAACGACGCAAATGGTGGAAGTTTTGGTAAAGAGGGGATGGCAAAGATGCTGACCGGACAGATGCTGTAAGAGATCGCCTAC
>DAOTYI010000210.1:0-1620 GCA_034434895.1 Anaerolineae bacterium | reverse complement strand
ACCGTGATGGCCTGATCGCCATCGGTGTCAATTCGGCCCAGGATCAACCCCCGGAGGTCGCTTACCGGGCCGAACTGGTGAAGGTGAACACCGACCTGGACCTGGCTCTGCTGCGCATCAGCGCCCTGGCCAATGGCGACCCATTGCCCGGTCCGTTGAGCCTGGTCGCCGTGCCCATCGGCGACTCGGACACGGTGCAGATTGGCGACACCCTGTCGGTGCTCGGCTTCCCAGAACTGGGTGGTGAGACGGTAACCCTGACCAGGGGGACCGTGTCGGGCTTTCACGACGACGCAGGGCTGGCCCGGGCCTGGATCAAAACCGACACCGAGATCAATCCGGGCAACAGTGGCGGCCTGGCCCTTAACGATGCCGGGGAGCTGATCGGCATCCCGACCTTTGTCGGTACAGACGTGCAGATCACAGGCAAACTCGGTTACATCCGGCCCATCAACCTGGCGCAATCGCTGATCCGGCTGGTCCCTTAATCCTGCCATGATGGTTCACGTCCTGAACCCACCGCAGAGGCACTGAAACCGCAGAGGAGACCCACAAAAAAAAACCTCTGCCGTCAGCTACCCGGCGGCGGGCCTCCCAGAGTGGCCTGGCCGGGGGATCGTACGGGCAGAGCGGCGCTCCACCCCGACCGGCGAGCGGGAAAAATGACAGGCCGCGACTTGACAAACCGCCCGAATAGAGGTATAAAACGCTCAGACAAACATCGGGACAGACAGGCCAGAGCAGAGAGGGCCCAATCAACAGGCCACCCACCCTCTCTCCACCAAACCGCCAGGCTGCAGTCGTAGCAGAGGGGTGTAGATCACAGCAGAGGTGTACAGGTGAAAGAACCGATCGGCATGACGCTGGGACAATATCGCATTCTGGAGAAAATAGGCCATGGCGGCATGGGCACAGTCTACAAAGGCTACGACACAGCTCTGGATCGCTACGTGGCGATCAAGGTGCTGGCTCCCCATCTGGTCTGGGAACAGGGCCTGGTGGACCGCTTCCTGCGTGAAGCCAGGACCGCCGCTCACCTCAAACACCCCCACATTGTGACCATCTACAACGTGGGCAAACAGGATGGCATCTACTACTTTGTCATGGAATACCTGCCAGGCCGTACCCTGGCCGAGGTGATCCGACAGGAGGGGGCCCTGCCGCTCCAGAGGGTGGCCAGGATTGCGGAGCAGATAGCCTCGGCCCTGGACTATGCCCATGCCCAGGGATTGGTGCACCGCGACGTCAAGCCGGGCAATATCCTTATCGGCCCCGGCGACCAGGCCACCCTGACCGATTTTGGCATTGTCAAGGCCCTGACCGGCACCAGCCTGACCCGAACCGGCATCTTCATCGGCACACCCGAGTATGTCTCGCCGGAGCAGGCCCGGGGACAGGATGTGGACCCCCGCTCCGACATCTACTCACTGGGGGTGGTGTGCTACGAGATGCTGACCGGCCGGGCGCCCTTTGTGGGTGACACCCTGGCCGTGCTGCACGCCCACGGCTACGATCCCCCGCCGCCGCTGCGCTCCCTGAACCCCCGGGCGCCGGCTGCCCTGGAACCGGTGATCGGCCGGGCGCTGGCCAAAGACCCCTCTCAGCGGTATGGCACAGCCG
>DAOTYI010000209.1:0-6812 GCA_034434895.1 Anaerolineae bacterium | reverse complement strand
CTCAACCCCCTTCCCCTCTCCGCGGCGGAGAGGGGAAGGGGGCCAGGGGGTAGGGGTGAGGTCGAATCTAACAATGTCGAGTCATTAACCAGGCAGAAAAGCCCGAAACCACCCCTGAATCCGCTGCCAGAGGAGGCTGGGGGGGCGTTTGGGCCTGGACCCAGCGGCGATGGCCGGCCCGTGGCGCATCCCCCACAGCAGCAACCCCACCGCCGTGGCGTAGGCCGGGCTTTCCAGTGTGTCCACCAACCCTTGCAGGTCGTGCGGCGCTCCCACCCGCACCGGCAGGCGAAGCACCTGCTGGGCCAGTTCCGGGAAGCCGGCCAGTTCGGCTGTGCCCCCGCACAGCACGATCCCGGCGGCCAGCAGCCCATCGTAACCGGAGCGTTTGACCTCGCGCAGGATCAGCTCCAGGATCTCCTCGGCCCGGGCCTCGAGCACCTCGGCCAGTTGTCGCCGCGATACCGTCTCGCGGGCAGCGTCACCGAAGGAGGTGATCTCGATGATCTCATCGCCGGGCAGCGATCCCGGTCGGGCATTCCCATACTTGATCTTGAGCTCCTCGGCGGTGTTCAGCGGCGTGCGCAACCCGACCGCCACGTCCCGGGTCAGATGTTCACCGCCGGTGCCCAACACCGCCGTGTGCCAGATACTGCCCTCGATGAAAATGCCGATGTCGGTGGTCCCCCCTCCTACGTCGGCCAGCACCACCCCCATCTCCCGCTCCGACTCTTTCAGCACCGCCTCGCCCGAAGCCAGGGGCTGCAGGATCAGGTCATCAATCTCCACCCCGGCGTTGCGCACGCACTTGACCAGGTTGCTGACACAGGTCGAAGCACCGGTGACGATATGGGCCTCCACCTCCAGGCGGATGCCCTGCATGCCGATCGGGTCCCTGACCCCTTCCTGGCCGTCCACCACATAGCCGCGCGGGATGGTGTGGATGATCTCACGGTTGTGGGGGATGGCGACGGCCCGCGCTGCATCCAGCGCCCGGTCTATATCGGACTGGGTGATGCCCCGTTCGCCGCGCGAGATGCCGACCACCCCCCGGCTGTTGATGGCCGAGATATGTCCTCCGCCCACCCCCACATAGGCGCTGCTGATCTCGTAGCCCGAAATCCGTTCCGCCTTGCGCACCGAGGCGGTGATGGCCTCGGTGGCCTCGTGGACGTTGACCACCACCCCTTTGCGCAGTCCCCGCGATGGAGCCACCCCCACGCCGATAATGCGCAATTGACCGTCGTCGTGGACTTCGCCGACCAGGGTGCAGATTTTGGTCGTGCCGATGTCAAGGCCGACGATCGTTCTCGGTTCTACCACTTTCCATCTTCTCCAGCAGTATTCGCCGGATGCGTGCCAGGTTGTTGAACAGCCGCACCCCAAAGGCGACAATCGCGGCCATATACAGTTCGACCCCCAGCCGGTCGCCGAGGAAGGTCAACCCGCCGGCCAGGAGGATGTTGGTGAAAAAGCCGCTCAGAAAGATCCGGTTGTCAAAGCTGCCCTCCAACCCGGCCCGGGCCGCTCCCAGCACCGAATCGAGGGCGGCCAGGATGGCCATCGCCGTATAGCGCGAGTAGCGGGCCGGGACGGTGATGGACAGCGCCGTGCCCAGCGCCAGGCCGATGAGCAACCCCAGAAGCGGCAGCCACCACACCGCTAAGCTAATTACCTCCTCCGCTTTCCTGAGCGATCGGTTTGCCGTAGGCCGGGTGATCGGCCCAGCGCACATCCACGTAGCGCGGCTGGATGCCCCGGGCCCTCAGGCGCTCATGGAGGGCCTGGACCACCTCGATCTTGCGCTGCAGGTCCTGGCTGTCGCCCACATACACCGGCCATTGCCCGCCGGCCGCCTGGTGGGTAAAGCTCAATCCCCGCTCAGCCTCGTAGAAAAAAACCCTTACCCCCGGCAGGGCAGCGGCCCACTGCTGCACCGAATGGACGATCCCCTCCGGCGTCAGGCGCTCCCCGACCTGGAGGAAGCGTTGGCTGGAATCCACCACGAAAAGCGTGGTGGGTGAGTTGACATCGCCATGGTAGGGCAGGACCACCCCCTCTTCGTCCAGCCACCAATCCCGGCCTTGGGCAAGGGCCCGCCACAGGACTACCGGTTCCCGTTCCTCCACCTCGATGGTCACCTGCGCCGGCAGGGCGCAGCGCACGCGCACCGCTTTGATCCCCGGCATCTGGGAGATCTGGCCGGCCACCTGCTGCGGCTCGATCCAGAAGATATGATGCTCGTCCACACCTGACCTGCGGTAGATGGCTTTGGCCTCCAGGTGATGAGCGCCCACGATCTGGGCCTCATAGACATAAAACCGGGGGTCGAGCGACAGGTAAACGGTCGCTGCGATCAACCCGGCCAGGAGGAACAGGGCCGGCAGCCGCACCCAGAAGGTCCGCCAACTGCTCCTGGGCCTGATCAAGGTTTCGGCGCGGGCAGCGCGTTCTCTGGCCCGGGGCCGGGAGCGGGTCTGGCTGCGCCGTGCACCCCGGCCTTTTTCGGCCTGACGGCGGGGTTGGGCGATGGCGATGTCGAAGGTCTGGGCAGGGGTACGCCTTCCCTTGCGCCTGCGCCGCCTGCCGTCCGGCTCGACCAGCTCAATGCGCATGGTCCTGCTCCAGCCTCTGGTACGAGGTGGCCGAGCGGCTTTTGTCGGCGTGCCGCTCCAGGGCCAGTTCGATCAGCCGGTCAATCAGCTCGCTGTAGGAGAGGCCACTGGCTTCCCACAGCTTGGGATACATGCTGATGGGTGTAAAGCCGGGAATGGTGTTCAGTTCATTCAGGTACACCTGGCCGCTGTGCCGGTCGAGCAAAAAATCGGCGCGGGCCATGCCGGCACAGTCAATAGCCAGGTAAGCCTCCACCGCCAGCCGGCGCACCAGTTGGGCCGTTTCGTCCGGGATCGGCGCCGGAATCAGCAGTTCTGAGCGGCCGTCCAGATACTTGGCCGCATAGTCGTAAAATTCGCGGCTGGGGATGATCTCCCCCGGCACGCTGGCGATCGGTTCGTCGTTGCCCAGCACGCTGACTTCGATCTCCCGGGCGTCCACCGCCACCTCGATCAGCAACTTGCGGTCGTAGCGGGCAGCCTCCTCCAGCGCGGCCCGCAGTTCGGCCCGGTTGCGGGCCTTGGAGACGCCGACGCTGGAACCCAGATTGGCCGGCTTGACAAAACAGTTGTAGCCGATCTCCGCTTCAATGTAGGCAATCGTCTCCTCTGGCTGCTGCTCCCAGGCTTTGCGCTTGACGACCAGGTAGGGCACCACCGGCAACCCGTGGGCGCGGGCGATATCTTTGAACAGCGCCTTGTCCATGCCCACCGCCGAAGCAGCGACCCCGGCCCCGACGTAGGGAATGCCGGCCAGTTCCAGCAATCCCTGGACCGTCCCGTCTTCGCCGTAAGGACCGTGCAACACCGGAAAGACCACATCCAACTGGCTGATCTGGATGGCGCGCAGGGCCCGTTGCTGTTCCTGCTCTTCCAGGCGCATCAGCCCTCGCTGTGACGGTTCGGCCAGCAGGGCGGCCGGCTGGCTGGCAGCCACCACCCCGGAAGTCAAGGCCTGCAGCGGATCGCCCGAGGCCAGCCATCGGCCCTCTTTGGTGATGCCGATGGGCACGATCTCATACCTGTCCCTGTCCAGGGCGTTCATCACCCCCTGAGCTGAGATGAGCGAGACCTCGTGCTCGCCTGAACGGCCGCCAAAAATAAGCCCCACTCGCAGCTTTTTCTTCATGGCTCATTATACCACAATATCTAGTATCTTGCAAGTCCTGAACTACTAGTCCTTGAGTACTATTTTTCCCACTCGCCAAGCAGCTCGATCTCCAGCTCCAACACCACCCCAAACCGCGCCTCGACCTCCTGGCGGGCCAGGTCTATCAGGGCTTTGACATCGGCGGCTGTGGCCCGGCCATGATTGAGGATGAAATTGGCATGCAACGGTGAGATCTCGGCTGCACCGTGCCGCTGCCCTTTCAGCCCGGCTGCTTCGATCAGCCGTCCGGCGTAATCGCCCGGCGGATTCTTGAACACCGAACCGCAGCTCGCACCGGGCGGCTGAGCGGCCTTGCGCCGGGCGGCGATCTCGGCCAGGCGAGCTTCTAACCCTTTCCGCTCCTCCATCCGCAGGGCAAACTCGGCCTCCAGCACGACGGCGGATTGTGGGTTCTGCTTGAGCACACTGGTCCGGTAGCCGTAGCCGAACCGTTCCACTGGCCATTCGACCACACCAGGGCCCGCTTCCAGAACGGTTGCCCGAGTCAGGGTGGAGGCGATCTCTCCCCCCCAGGCTCCGGCGTTGCCCACCATGGCCCCTCCCACCGTGCCGGGAATGCCGGCTGCCCACTCCAGCCCGGCCAGACCCCGGGCCACACATTGCCGTGCCACCCTGGTCAGCAGGGCACCACTTTCAGCCCTGACCTGCGTGCCGACAAAGCTCACCGCCCGCGCCCGGTTGAGCACCACCAGGCCACGCACCCCCCTGTCGCTGACCAGCACGTTGGACCCTCCGCCCAACACCCGGCACGGTACCTGGTGATGCCAGGCCAGGGACACAATCTGACGCAGCGTGTCGGCCGTGTGGGCCACGGCCAGCAGGTCTGCCGGCCCGCCGATGCCCAGGGCCGTGTGGCGGGCCAGCGGCTGGCGCTCCCGCACCGCCATCGGCCCCAACGCCAGGCGTAGAGCGTCGGCCAGATGGCGCAGGGCCAGGTCGGGGCTGTCGGCGGTCACCTTTTCTGCCTCTCCAACAACCACTCGCCCACCAGGTAGCCGTCCCCGGCCCCCAGGGTGATGACGAGGTCGCCCGGCCGGACGCCGGCCTGCAAGACCTCCACGGCCTGCTCCAAGGTTTCGACATAGCGGGCGTCGGGGTGGTCCATGCGGGCCACGATCTCCTGGCCGGAAAGGCCCAGCGTGTCTTGCTCCCGGGCGGCATAGATGCCGGTCACCACCACATGATCGGCCTGGTCAAAGGCGGCCGCAAAGCCGTCCAGCAGGGCGGCTGTGCGGCTGTAGGTATGGGGCTGGAATACCGCCCAGAGGGGCCGCCCCGGATACTTGAGCCGCGCTGCGGCCAGGGTGGCCCGGATTTCGGTCGGGTGATGGGCATAGTCGTCCACCACCGTGATCCCGCCGGCGTGGCCTTTGACCTCAAAGCGGCGCGCCGTGCCCCGGAAGCGGGTCAGGGCTGCCGCTGCCGGCTCGAACTCCACCCCCACCCCGGCACTGACGGCCAGAGCTGCCAGGGCGTTGAGCAGGTTGTGCCGGCCCGGCACCTGCAGGGCGCAGACCCCCAGCCGTTCGCCGCCCCGCCACACCTCGAAGGCGGAGCTGCTGCCCAACTGCTCCCCCGCAGCCCACCAATCCCACCGCCTGTCCAGCCCGTAGGTGATTACCCGCAGGCCGGCAGCCTGTTCCCCCATATGCCTGGCTTCCTCATCCTCGCCATTGACGACGAGCAGGCCGCCGGCCACCACCTGGCCGACAAATGCGGAGAATGCCCCCCGCATGGCGTCGAAGGTGGGGTAGCAGTCGGGATGATCATGCTCCAGGGCGGTGATCGCCGCCACGTCCGGGTGCAGCCCCAGGAAGGCCCGGTCATACTCGTCCGCCTCGATGACAAAGTGCGGCCCGGCCCCGGTGCGGGCGTTGGTCCCCAGGTTTTGCAGCACGCCGCCGACGATAAAGGTGGGGTCCAGGCCGGCCTGGAGCAGGATCCAGGCGATCATGGCCGTGGTCGTCGTCTTGCCATGAGCCCCGGCCACAGCGATGACCTTCTTGCCGGCCGTCAACTCACCCAGCAACTGCTCCCGTTTGACCACCGGCAGCCCCCGCCGTCGAGCCTCAACCACCTCCGGGTTCTCATCCGGCACCGCCGAAGAGACGATCACCAGCCCGGCGCCGGCCACCTGCTCAGCGCGGTGGCCGATGTAGATGGTCATCCCCTCGGCAGCCAGGGCAGCCGTGAGGGCCGACGGCTGCCGGTCAGAGCCGGAGACCCGATAGCCCCGGCCGTGCAGCACCCGGGCGATGGCCGACAGGCCGATGCCCCCGATGCCCACCAGATGGACGGCGGTGAGGTCCTGGAGTTGCCACCCGTTCATTTTCGCACCCGCAAGACCAGCATGACGGCGATGATCAACACCAGGGCATTGGTGGTCAGGACGGCCGGCGGCAAAAACTTGACCAGCTCCTGGGCCAGGGGGGTGAGCGGCAGGCGGATGATCTGTTCTGGCAGGGGGTAGTCGTACCGGTCCAGATAGTACCACAGCGTCCCCGATACCAGCCAGCCGTTGATCGCCCCCACCAGCAAGCTCAGCGCCGTTTTCACCCTCCCGCCGGCCGTCGTCCCTTCCCACTCCAACACCCGGCCAGCGTAGCTGGCATAGGTGATAGCCACAAAAACCGCCTGATAGACCAGCATCGAACAGAGCCTGACCATCTCCTCCTGTTCCGGTTGGCGAAAGAGGTAGGTTTCCAGCAGTCTGGGCAGGCGTTCGTTCAGCCGCAACCGGCTGTCCAGCAGATTGAGGATGAGCAGGGCGACGAGCATGAGGATTGTGGCCCCCAGCTCCTTGTTGTAGCCGCGCGCGACGGCGATCACAATGAACATGAGCGCAATCGCGCCCCACAAGATTTCGATCGGCCCCATGGCTGCTACTTCTTGCCGCTTTCCTTTTTCGGTTTGATGCTCAGGGCGGTCAGGACCAGGATCAGGGCCAGGAAGAGGGTGATGGCCGTCTTGAAGTTTTTCTCCGCCAGCTCCACGGCCGGCATGATCAGGTCGGGACCGGGGGCGGG
>DAOTYI010000208.1:0-7422 GCA_034434895.1 Anaerolineae bacterium | reverse complement strand
CTCCTGCTCCGCCTGATCTCTGGCCTCCTTCTCCCCCCATTCCCGTGACCGCCACCACCCCTCGCATCGAGCAACGCATCCGGGCCGACCTGGCCTTTGCCGAAGCCGAGCGCCTTCTGGCCGCCGGCGACCGCGATGCAGCCATCGCCCGGTGGCTGGAAGCCGCCACCCTCTACCATGAATTCGACCGCTTGCGGGAAGCTGATGCCTACCTGGCTGCAGCCAATGCCTGTTCCCCCTTCCCGGTGGGTGGCAACGAACGGCCGGATCTGAAAAAGCTGCTGCAAAAGATGATCCAGGACCCAAACCGCCTGCTCTCCGACCTGGAAAGCGCCATGAACTATTATAACCTGGCCTTTCTGGCTGCCACCGCTGCCTATGAGGAGCTGTGCACACCGGCGGATTGCTTCCCCAACCTGGATGCCGAACGATCACCTCAGGCTGAGACCCTCTACCGTCGTGGTCTGGACGCCTATGAAGCCGGTCGCTACGACGACGCCATCACCGACCTGCAGGACGCCGCCACCACCTACCAGGCCGCCGGCTATCCCCCCGGCCAGGTGCGGGCCCTGGTTGCTCTGTCACAGGCTTATTTCAAGCAGGATCCCTTGTGGGGGGCGCTCAATGCCTTACTGACACTTCTGGACGCCCTGGCTCTCGTCGAGGATTTCCCCGTGGGGGACGCTACCGATGTGCGCTACCTGGAGGGCCTGCACGCCTACGAGCAGGGTCGCTTCCAGGAAGCCATCGCCATCTGGAGCGAACTGATCCCCCGGTATGAAGCTGAACAGGATGACAAACAGCTTGCCGTCACCCGCACAAACCTGGGCAACGCCTACGGTCAGAGCGGCAACTATGCCCAGGCCCTGGCCCTATACACCCAGGCCCTGCCCATCTTTGAGGCCCTGGCAGACGTGGCGAACCGGGCCACCGTCCACCACAACTGGGGCAACACCCTCCTGCTCCAGGGGGCTTACCTCGCTGCGTTGGGACAGTATGAACTGGCCCTGACCGACTGGCGGGCCATCGGCGACCGGCGAAACGAGGCAGCCTCCCTGGACGGGGGAGGCCTGGCCCTGATCCAGTTGGGCCGCCACGCCCAGGCCGAGGCTTACCTGCAAACAGCCCTCGGCTTCCAACAACAGTTGAACGACCGCGCCGGTGAAGCCGATAGCCTGACCAACCTGGGCGCCCTTGACCTCCAGCGGGGCCGTTATGCTCAGGCCGAGGACTATTTTCGCCGCGCCATCGCCCTTTGGCAGGAAGAAAAGAACCAGACCAAAGAACTGCAACTGCTCTCCAACCTGGCTGCCGCCCGGACCGGGGCCGGTCAGATAGAGCAGGCCCAGGCCACCTATGACCAGGCACTGCGCCTGGCCGATACGCTGGGCGACCGTCTGGCCCGTGCCCACATCCTGGCCAACCAGGGGAACCTCTACGCCAACCAGGGCGATGTCCAAACCGCCTTGGGCCACTACCACCAGGCCCTGGCGATCTTTCAAGAATATGGCCACCGGGCCGGCCTGGCTCAGGTCGCCTCCCTGCTGGGCCAGGCCTACCTGCTGGCCGGCGATCTGTCGCGGGCGCAGGTCCACCTGGAACAGGCGCTGGAAGAGGCCCAGGCCACCGGCCAGACGATGAACATTGCCAACAGCCATTATGCCTTGGGCACTTTCTGGCTACTCTTCCCCTCAACTCCACCCGGAGCAAACCTCAACCCTCTGACAGAGGCCGAAGCCCACCTTCAGGCCGCCCTCTCCCTGTGGGAGGAGCTGGAAAATCGAGATGGCCAGACGCTGGCCCTGAATTATCTGGCTCGCATCTATCAGGAGCAGGGTCACGCCGACCAGGCCCTGAGTGCTCAAACCCGGGCCTTCAAGCTGGCGACCGAAACAGGCAACCGATTGCTCCAGGTGCGAGCTGGGGTTGGGTTAGGACTGATCCAGCTCGAACATGGCAACCTGGAGGCCGCACGACAGGCCTTTGTCGAAGCTCAGACACAGGCTACAGCCATTGGCGATGTGCGGGGCGAATTACTGGCCTGGATGGGACAGGGCTACGAGGCAATGAAAGAAGGGGATCCGGCAGCGGCTCTGGCTGCCTTCCAGCAGGCTGTTGACCGTCTGGAAGCCTGGCACGGCCTGCTCACTCTCCCTGAGCTCAAGATGACCTTCCTGGACAGGCTGGCCGATCTGTACGACCTGGCTGCCTACCTGGCCTATCAACAGAACCAGCCTGAACGAGCCTTCGAGTATGTAGAGCAGAGCAAGTCGCGGGTTCTCTTGGAACAGTTGGCCAATCTGCACCTGACCGGCGGTTTATCGGCCGACATCGCCCCCGACCTGGCGAAGCGAGAGGCCCGCATCCGGGGGGAGGTTGCCCGTCTGTTCAGTGAGCTGGAAAAGGCCCAGGCTCAGACTCCACCAGACCCGGATCGCCTGGCTGCTGTGGGGGAGCAGTTGGAAGCACAGCGCCGTGCTTACGCCGACCTGCTGCTGGAGATGCACAGCCAGGATCCCGCCTATCAGGAGTGGCAACATCCCTCTATCCTTCCCCTGACCGAACTCCAGGCCCACTTCCTGGCCGGGCGGCAGGTCACCCTCATCGAATATGCCACTTCGCCTCTGGGCACACTGGCCTGGGTGATAGACGGCGAGAAGGCCACCCTGCTGTCTTTGCCTGTGGACGATAAGGGGTTGGCTCAGAAAGTGTCATACTGGTACAATCTGGTCACCAACCGCAGCGCAGGTGCATCCCAGGCCGACCGAGAGCTCTATGATCTGCTCCTGGCCCCATTGCGGCCCTACATTCGTCATTCCCGCCTGCTCATCGTTCCTCATGGCCCACTGCATTGGCTGTCCTTTGCTGCCCTGAACGACGGTGAGCATGATCTGATCCAGGACTACACCCTCTCCTATCTGCCCAGTGCCAGCAGCCTGCCCTTTTTTCAGGACAAAGGGACGAAAATAGGCCGCCGTGCCTTGATCCTGGGTGACCCCGACGGTTCCCTGCCTTACGCTGCCGCTGAAGCCAAAGCCATTGCCGACCTGTACGGAGTCACTCCCCTGCTGGGCCGGGAAGCCACCGAAGAGGCCGTCAAGCAGCAAGGGAAAAAGGCCGACCTGTTGCATCTGGCCGTCCATGGCGTCTACCAACCCCTGTCACCCCTCTTTTCCAGGTTGGACCTGGCTGCCGACGGGAAAGAAGATGGACGACTGGAGGTCCATGAAATCTACAGCCTGGACCTGACAGAAACCGATCTGGTGGTCCTGAGTGCCTGCCGATCCCAGGCGGGCCAGGTCAGCAACGGCGACGAAGTCATGGCCCTGAACCGGGCCTTTCTGTCTGCTGGCGCCCCGGCGGTCATCGCCGACCTGTGGCCGGTGGAAGATGCCGCCACTGCCAGACTGATGGCCTCTTTCTACCAGGCAATGCAGACAGGGGCAGGCCCGGCCTCCGCCCTCCAGTCTGCCCAGCAAGCGCTGCTGGCCGACCCGGCCACAGCCCACCCCTACTACTGGGCCGCCTTTGGCCTGACAGGAGCGGTGGGGGAGGTCACCATCTCCACCCTCCCACCAGCCCAGCCCACCGATAGAAAGGGGAAGGTTTGTGCCCTCTCTCTGATCCTCCCCCTGTTGGTGGGAGGCACTCTCTTTGCAGCTTACAGGGGCCGTGCTCCAACACCATGAAGGTCAATCTTCCCATTATCGGCTTTACCATCATGCTCCTGGCTCTGGTAGCCGCAGGGGTGCTCAGCCTTTGGGGCCCCAAGCGATTGAGTCATACCAACGGTTGACCATGTCGAAATATCTCTTGACCACCCTGCCGACAAACGATTTGGGTCTGCCCGCACGATCCTTGCCGATTGCGCAGGAATTGCGAAAGCGGGGACATCAGGTAACCTTTTGCAACCCGGCCCAGGCCCCGAGCAGGCTGATAAGCGGGGCAGGTTTTGATAACCTTCTGCCCAATCGCTATCTCCTCCTCCTGACCGGGGATGTCAGTCTCAAACAGATCGCCCGCTTCCTCACCTGGCAACATCGGGGACAAAATGTCCGGATCTTGCTGTCCCTCATCAGGCACATGTCAAAAGCCAGCACGGCAGAAATCTGGGACACCGATCACTTTATGTACCTGCTCGGCATGTGGAATGAACGATTCATCCGGGTCAATGTGGAGGCTTTGATAGAGGTGATCCGCACCTGGGAGCCGGATGCGATCGTGGACTTTTGGAACCCATTCGCCTGCATCGCCGCCAGGGCCAGCCATAAGCCACTGATCACCGTCATCCAGCCGGATATGCATCCCCAGAGCCAGGGCTTTATCTGGTGGAAGAAGAGACCCCCTCTGGACCTTCAGCCCTCCCCCGTTCTGGCCACCAATCAGGTGCTGGCCGATTATCACCTGCCCCTCATCGAAAAGATCGCTGACCTCCTGGTTGGCGATATGACGCTGGTTCTCGGACTGCCAGAAATGGACCCCCTGCCAGAAACCGCCAGGGTGACATACATCGGAGCGGTTCTATGGCAAAAGCCGGAGGACAGGTTGCCCGCCTGGATTGAGGACCTTGACAGAGAGCAGCCTGTCATCTGGTTGTATCCGGGCAACCTTCAGTATATGCGCGGCTATCGCACCTTTGGCGATTCGGCAGTCGTGTTAGAGGCATGCATTGAAGCGCTGGCAGACGAAGCGGTGCAGGTTATTCTTACCACCGGCTATCATCCCCTCCCCCGCCGTTTTGTCCCCCTGCCCTCAAACTTTCGGCACGAACCCTATGTTCCCGGCCTGGCGATGGCGGAGAAAAGTGACCTGCTTATCCATCATGGTGGCTATGCTTCGAGCCAGATGGGGCTGTATGCGGGGAAACCGGCCCTGATCCTCCCCACCTTTTCCGAGCGGGAGAGCAACGCCCGGCGCATTGCTGCTCAGGGAGCCGGTGACTATATCGTGCCCCAAATAGATGCCACAGGAAGAAAGAAATGGCTCTCTGCCCAGGAGGTGCGCACCCGACTGTTCAACATCCTGTCAGATGCCTCCTATGCCGAAAACGCCAAAAGGATCGGGGAAAGAATGAAAGCCTGCGGTGGAGCCGCGGAGGCAGCACGCCTGATTGAAAAGTCGCTGCCGGGCTGAGTTGACAGGTATTTGTTTACCGCAGAGACACAGAGGGCGCAGAGATCTCTTTCCCCATGAGCCTCAGGGAAGCAAATGGGAGTGGAACCTTCAGGCGGAAAAGGCCGGCTGAAGCCTCGATTCCGGCCTGACCTCCCCTGTCTCCCCGGCGTTCTCCGCGTCTCTGCGGTGGATCTGAGGCGCGGGAAACAAATACATTGACAGGCTTCTGCAGTGGGTTTCAAACCGGCTCCTGGACGGGGCTACTCCAGCGCCTTCAGCCTGGCCTCGATCTCGCCCTTCAGCCGCTCGATCTCGGCTTGCAGGTCCGATTCCCGCTGGGCCAACCCCTGGAGCTGGTTCTCGCTGGCCTCCAACTGCTCCACGTAGCGGGCACGCAGCGCCCCCTCTTTGCCTGTGGTCGAAAGCGTCCCCATGTTGCCCTGGATCTGCTGCTGAGCTTTGTAGATCTTTTGTCGCTCCGCTTCCACTTCGGCCAGGCGCTTTTCGTTGGCCGCAACCCTCTCCCACAGTTTGAGCAATTCGGCCATCTGATCATAGTTCTGGCGATTGAGCAGTCCACGGTCCAAATATTGCTTCAACGCCTCGTAAGATTGCTTCTGCACCTCCTCATAGCGCCTGACCAGGCGGCGTTCCTGAACCCGCAGCCGGACCTGGTCGCGCGCCGGTACCACCACCTCAAAGCGCAGATGTTCGTCGGTGCTCTCCTTCGGCTGGGGCGTATCCCAGAGTTCATAGCTGGCGCGGCGGGGGTGCTCGACCAGCACCGTTACCCTCTCTTTCATACTGTTGTGGAGCCGATACTCGTGCCAGCAGAGGTCCCACTCCTCAAAGTGGAGATAGGCTCCTCGGATCGTCAGGGTGTGGATCTCCCGGCGGGAACCGCTCTCCTCGCCGATCTTCACCCCCAGTTCGACGGCATAGGGCACCACGATCTCCCCCCCCTCGACGGTAAAGGGCAGCACCGCCTCCCCAACATATTCCCCCTTCTCGATGACCGTCACCGGGCCGCGTTCCAGTGTCAGTCCCGTCTCATTTCTCAGGCGCAGCGTGGCCACCGGATGGGTCGGCATCTTGCTGCCGTTGTAGAGCAGGTCCTTGCGGTAGCTCAGGTCGGCAGCGACAATGGGCACCATAGCCGACTGGCCGCGCCCGACCGTCACCGGCGTACCGATGACATACTGGAATAGCTCGCCCAGCGATTCGCCCCTGGCCGTCACCTGGGCGGCCTGGTCCAACGCTGCGCGGCTGATGGCCTTCCGGGCCAGGGGAGCAGCCGCCGGGGCCGGAGCGGCCATCGGCCTTGCAGCCATCTCCTCCAGTTCTGCACCGCGCACAGGCTCCGCTTCGGCAAACTCAACCGGCCCAGCAGCCACGCGGGCTTCCTCCTTGACGACCGGCCGGGTGGGTGTAAAGGGGGTATACAGGTCATAGACAAAGCTGATAGGCATTCCCGCCACCAGCGACAGGGAGATGCCCTCCAGATCCTCCTCCAGGCGGTTGTCAAAAATGCCCCAACCCTGGAGCAAAGCCTGCGGGCCGTCGCCCCCTTCTTCCGTCACCAGCCGGTAGCTGACCCGCCACGTTGGCGCCGGGGCGATGTAGCTCACCGACAGGTCATGCTCCCCCGGCGAAAGATGGACCACCACCTGGCGATACTCCTCCTGGGTAAGGGCTGTCTGCAGGAAAAAACGCAGGTCCTGCGCCCCCCGCTCATCCAGGATCTCCACCCCCTGCACCCGGCCCAAAGTGACCGTCTGGACCCGGTCCGTGTCGTCCAACAGCAGCGACACCAGCGACGTGGCCATCGGCTGGCGCTCGGCCACCTCATCCAGACCCAGCAGCGCGCCGACCACCACCTCCTCCTGATCGAGGCGGAGCCGCACACGCCGTCCCCGCAGGCCCACCAGCAGGTCGCGCAGGCTGCGGTCATCCCCCAGCCGCACCGAGCAGCCGGCCAGCCGTTCCTGGCGCGTCTGAGGGGTGGGATAGTTGATGCTCAGCACCTGGCCACCGCCCCAATCAATGGCCGTCAGGCTTTTCAAAACATCGTTCATCTCCTCGACGCGAAAGGAAAGCTCGACCTTCTCGCCGCTCAACCGCGCCCGACGCTCAAAAAAACCGACGCCGTGCCTGTACAACGTCACGTGGGTAATCGGTATGCTCATTTTCCTCTCCTGATTATCTCAGCAATGTAAAATCAACATAAATGGCAGCCAGGGTGGACCTCACCCCTACCCCCTGGCCTCCTTCCCCTCTCCGCGGCGGAGAGGGGAAGGGGGTTGGGGG
>DAOTYI010000207.1:0-5948 GCA_034434895.1 Anaerolineae bacterium | reverse complement strand
CCCCGGCCAGGAATGACTGGTTCAGCAGCAGCGGTTTGAGCCGTCCCGAGCGCCGCGCCAGCAAACGACGAAATTCATCCAGGGTGAACTCGTCGGCCAGAGGCTCCGGCCCAAGCCGGGCGGTCACCTCTGTCACATCGTCTACCAGGTACAACCGCCCGAATTTGCGCGCATCCTGGAAACGCAACTGCCGGCCGTCATCCAGGTCCAGGAAGAAGCGGGTGTGCCGGTGCAGGGGGGTCTGGGCCGGGACCAGGTGCAGCCGACCGCTCATCTTCAAATGGACCAGCACAAAGCCCTGATCCAGGCTGATGACCACATACTTGCCACGCCGCGAGACCGATTGCACCCGCCGCCCCACGATCCGCTCCTGCACCGCCGGGGTGGCTACTGTGCGCGGCCACAAAACCACCACCCCACGGATCGTCCGTCCTGCCAGCGCCTGGTGCAACCCCCGGGCTACTGTTTCGACTTCTGGCAGCTCTGGCATCCCCAACCTTAGCGAATGAGCGAATGAGCGAATGGGCCTTACCGACGGCTATACGCGGCCACAAAGCGGGCAATGGAGCGGTCGTAGGTGCGTTCCACCGCCGGCGGGAAGAGACAGCCGGGAAGTTCGCCCTGCTGCCGGTGATAGGCGATACACTCGCAGCACAGGCCCTTGCGGGGACAGGGTTCGTAGGTGCAGGTGCACTGTTGCAGGTTGCGCTTTTGATTACACTCCATATTCAGATGCTCCTCTCAGAATCGCGGGGGACAGGGTACAAGCGCGTTGGTTGAACGCCTGACAGGCCCGTGGTACGGAGGCCGGTATGACCACGCCCAGGCCGGAAAGCATCCGCCCCAGGTGACACAGAGGCAAGCCCACCACCGTCAGCCAGCAGCCCTCGACGCGGGCCACAGGGTCAAACCCCGGATGCTGGATGGCATAGGCCCCCGCCTTGTCCAGAGGATCGCCACTGTCCACGTAGGCCGCGATCTCCTCGTCGCTGTAGTTGCGCATCCAGACCGTGCTCTCTGCCAGTCCACAGACCATGCGCCGGCTGGTGGTATGCCACACACTGATGGCGCTGTAGACCAGGTGTGATCGGCCACGGAGCAGGCGCAACATCCGTACTGCCTCATCCGGATCGGCCGGCTTGCCCAGCACCTGGCCGTCCACGGCCACGATGGTGTCGGCGGCGACGACCAGCTCATCAGGCCGGGCACTGCCCACGGCAAAAGCCTTGGCCTGGCTCACCCGCAGCACCAGTTCGGTCGGCGGTTCACCGGCCAGCGGCGTTTCATCCACCCTGGCCGTTTTGATGCTGAAGGGCAGACCCAGCAGCGATATCAGCTGCCGCCGCCGGGGCGAACCTGACGCCAGGATCAGACGACGGATGTCGGAACCGTTACAACCCACGCCTTCTTACCCCATCGCCCGTCGGATGCTCTCTGCCACCTTTTCCAGTGCAGCCCGGTCGGGGCGGCAGAAATAGTCAGGGTTGAAACGAAAGCCAAAGCCATCCCCCCGAAAGCGCGGCACCACATGGAGATGAAGGTGAGGCACCTGTTGGCCGGCCGGCGCGCCATCGGCCAGGAAAAGGTTGACCCCCTCGCAACGGACTCCAGACCGCCGCACCGCTGCCGCCAGCCTCATACCCACCTGGAAGAGGTGGCCGCCGGTCTCTGGGTCCAGGTCGGCCAGGTGAGGGGCGTGCAGGCGGGGCACGACCAGCAGGTGGCCAGGGTTGATCGGCTGGATATCCATAAAGGCCACCACCCGCTCGTCGGCGTAGACCAGGCTGGCCTCAGCCTGGCCTTGCAGGATGGCGCAGAACACGCAGGATGATCCCGTCACCGTTGCTTCTCCTCACAGCCCGGCTGATTATAGCACAAAGTGGGCAGAAAACCAAAACCGGGAAGGGGTTGCCTCCCCGGTTCCAGATTCCTGGATCGCAGGCAGGAATTTTGCCACAAAAGTTACAACCTGACCAGCCCATTCCGCTCCTGACCATCGCGCCAGAAGGCGAGCGACAGGTCACGGCCCCTCGGCAGTTGAGCCAGGATCTGCTGTATGTCCGCGGCGCGGGTCACCGGCCGGCCGCCCAGGGCGACGATCACATCGCCGGGGCGCAGCCCGGCCCGCTCCGCCGGCGATCCGGGCGCCACCCGGCCGACATAGGCACCAGAGGTCGGCAGGCCGGGTCGTTTGGCGGCCTGCCAGGCCGCGTCGGCAACGGAAGCGCCAAGCCTGGGATGGGCCTGCTGAAGCAACTGCCTCAGCCGGGGCTGGTCAAAGCCGACCACGACCTGTCCATCCACGGTAATGACCGGCACCCCCTGTTGCCCCGAAAGACGGACCATCTCCATCGCTGCCTGACGGTCAGCCGCCACATTCTTTTCGACAAAGGGCACCCCCTGCCGTGAAAGGAATTCTTTCACCTGGTAGCAGTAGGGGCAGGAAGGAGTGGTATAGACGACGACGTTCATAGGCTGCTTCAGGCCGGGGCCCGGCCCACCGCTTCCAGCAGTTTGGCCAGCAGCATCGGCTCAGGCACCGCCCCCTCGATGTGGACCTTGTCGTTGATCACCGTGCGCGGCACGCCATAGACATTGTAGCGGTTGGCCAGGTGTGGAAATTCGATGGCCTCGACCATGTCCGCCCGGATCTGGTCGCTTTCAATGGCCAGCTTGTGGGCCAGCCGTACCGCCTGGGGACAGTAGGGGCAGGTGGGCGTGACGAACACCTGCAGGTGCACCGGCGAGGAGATGCCGGCCACGGCCTGCCGGGTCCTGGCTTGCAGGCCCGACTCGCCCCGCGACACATCCAGGATGTCCTCGATGAGGCTGGTGAACTCGTAGCCCGAAGGGATGCCGTAAAAGCGAATGCCATAGTCCCGATCCTGGCCCTCTTCTACCCGCAGGATCGCGATGGCCGGGATCTTGTCCACCCCGTAGCGGTCGGCCACTGCCTTGTCGGTGACAAAGTTGTAAATCTCGGCGGTGATCCGATCCGACAGGGCCGCAACCTCTTCGACGATCTGGCGCGTCTCGGCGCAGAACTGGCATTCGATGGTCTGGGTGAACATCACCAGCTTGACCGGGTCAACCAGGTGGCTGGCGAACTCGTTTCGCAAAAGCTCAGCATCTTGAGCAGAAATCAGGGGCATGTTTGTTTCCTCCACAGAAAATGAATTTCAATCCCACCGCCGTTTGTGGACCATGGCACAGGTGTCATAGACCACCTCCAGACCATGCTCCCGGCAGTAGGCAATGGCCGCCTCCGACTCGGAGCCGGGTTGCATCCAGATGCGGGTCAGGCCCAGGCGGTGGGCCTCCTTCACCACCTGTTCGGTGACGGCCGGCGGAACCACCATATCCACCACCTCCGGCCGCTCAGGCAGGTCGGCCAGGGAGGGATAGACCTGCGCCCCCTCCACTTCGCCGCCCCGGGGGTTGACCGGGTAAACGACATAGCCCGCTTCCCGCAGGGTGCGAAAGACGCGGTTACCGAACTTGCTCCGGTCCTGACTGACACCGACGACCGCCCACACCCGCCGGTTGATGAAATCAGCAACCAGTTGCTCCCTGTCGGCCTCTTCCACCATGCCTGATCTCCTTTGTGGCAATTCCCTGCCCACCGGGGGATGATTCGATGCAGGATTCCCCCTCCCCTCATACCCCCCAGGGGTACACAAAAAGTATAGCACAATCGCCTGCCCCTGTCAAATCGAGAGGAGTGCATGTAGGGCAACTGCGAGCAGTTGCCCTACTCAGATAATTTGACAAGAGCCATTGTCTGTGATATGATAAATTTGACATCACTCCACCAACCTGTGCATCCTGAAAGAGACAGCCGATGACCCACATTTCCACCCAGGCCCGGCTCAGGTGTGTGACCGATGGAGTGCTGTGCCGGGCACTTGGCCACGAGACCATCCTCATCGCCCAGCAGGGCCAGATGCCCTGCGCCCTGAACCCGGTGGGGACCGCCATCTGGAACCTGGCGGATGGGCAGAGGACGATTGCCGAGATTGCTGCTGCCGTGAATGAACTCTATGACGTAGCGCCGGACGTGGCGTTGCAGGATACCCTTGAGCTGGTGGCCGGGCTGGTGACCAGAGGGCTGATGGCTGTTGATGCCGAACCTGAAGCCCAGGCCGGTGATCCAGGCTTGAGCCCGGGCCACGAGATCTATCTGCTGAATCCGGCCGTGGCCATCGAGGATTTTGGAGAACGTTCACTGGCTCTGCATTGTGAGGAACTGAGGCTGGTGGAACTGAATGCCACCGCCCGCGATATCGCCTTGCGGCTGGATGGCAAGGCCAGCCTGTACCAGGTGGCGGAGGAGATGGCCAATGACTATGGCCAGCCCCTGGGGGCGATCCTGGAGGATGTGCAGGCCATTGTCGCCCAGATGGTGGAACTGGGCCTCGTGGAGCAGGTCGGATTGCTCCCCTGAGGTGTGAAAGGAGCCGGGATCATGCACGATCCGACATTGTACATCGCCAATCCCGATGTCTCGTGCCGCGAGGAGGGGCCGGACGGCGCCCTGCTGTTCAACCCCGATACCGACCAGGTAGCGGTGATCAACCCCACCGGCTTGTTGATCTGGCAGATACTGGCCGATCCCCACACCCAGAGCGAGGTGGCCGCTGCGCTGGCAGAAAGGTGCAACAACGTGCCGGAAGACCAGATCCTCCAGGATGTGGGCGAATTCCTGGAGCAGATGGTGGCCAGAGGATTCGTGGGCCTCTACCAGGGTGTCGTCGCATGAGCGAACAGGCCCTGTCACGGCTGCCATCCGCTCCCCTGGAGCTGGACATCGCCATTACCGGGCGCTGCAACCTCCGGTGCCGCTACTGCTACTACGCCGACGAGATGGTGGGGCGGCGTGACCTGCCCACCGGGCGGTGGCTGGCCTTTTTCGAGGAGCTGGGTCGCCTGGCCGTGCACCGGGTCTATCTGACCGGCGGCGAGCCGTTCACCCGGCCCGATCTGTTCGACCTGCTGGATGGCCTCATTGCCAACCGGATGCGCTATGCCATCCTGACCAACGGCACCCTGCTCACCGACCGGCTGCTGGCCCGCTTTGACCAGGGCAGGCGGCGGATCCGCCTGGACTACATTCAGGTTTCAATTGATGGCTCGCGGGCGGAGATCCATGACCGCAGCCGCCCCAACAGCTTCGAACGCGCCATCCAGGGGTTGCGGCTTCTGGTGGAGGGAGGATTCAAGGCCGTGGCGCGGGTGACGATCAACCGCCACAACGTGGATGACCTGGAAAATATCGTCCACCTGCTGCTCGACAACCTGGGCCTGCCGCTCATCAGCACCAACGAGGCTTTTCCCTGCAGCATCCTGGAACGCCAGGCGGAGGAGATCCTGCTGACGCCGGCCCAGCGGCGGCAGGCTATGGAGAGGCTGGTCGCCCTGGCCGCCCGCTACGAGGGGCGGATCGTCGCCAACGCCGGTCCGCTGGCCCTGGCCCGCGGCTTTCAGGCGATCGAGGAGGGCCTGGCTGCCGGCCTCAGCGGGTTGCCCGGCCGGGGGACATTGTCCGCCTGTGGTTGTCCCTTCTCCAAACTGGCGGTGCACCACGACGGGACGATTGTGCCCTGCCATCAACTGGCCGGCCTGCACCTGGGCACCATCGGCGTGGACGATCTGCGGCAGGTGTGGCTCGAACATCCGCTGCTTCAGGCCCTGCGCCGGCGGCGCACCATCCCGTTGCAGACGCTTGACACCTGCCGCAACTGCCCCTATCAGGGCTTTTGCACCGGCGGCGACCCGGCCGGGGCGCTCTATCTGACCGGCCAACTGAACGCCCGCAACCCGTGGGATTGCTACCGGGTGCATCGGGGGGAGGACCCGGATTATGCTCTGTGATCCAATGCCAGGAGGGATCCCGGAAAGGCCCCCGCCCGCCCTGCCGGAGGGTGTGCCCCCGCTCACCTCCTTTTATC
>DAOTYI010000206.1:0-16130 GCA_034434895.1 Anaerolineae bacterium | reverse complement strand
CCCCAGCCCGCCCCGACCGGCGCCTGCCCTGCTGACCCCACCTGATGGCGCCAGTTTCGAGGGGGCCGAGGCGACGATCGTGCTGAATTGGGCCTCGGTGGGCATCCTGAAGCCGGAGGAATGGTATGTGGTCCGCCTGGAGCGTCTGTCTGAACGGACGAAACAGCTTCCCCTGATATGGACCAGGGCCACCTCCTGGCGCGTGCCGGCTGAGCTGTACGGGGCCGGTCAGGCCCGGCCGCTTCGGTTCCGCTGGCAGGTCCTGGTCATGCGCCGGACCGGCACGGCTGAGGATGGCACCTGGTTGGGCCAGGTGATCAGCCCACCCGGCGAGGTCCGAACCTTTTTCTGGAAATAGCGTATAGCATGGCAGGTGGCAGATGACCTGCCATGAACAGAGGGAGGAAGGATGAGCGCAGGCAAGACCGTCGGATATATCGTGGCCGGGATTTTCCTTCTATTTGGGGTGTTGTGGTTGCTGTCGGCCTTCAGCGCCGAAGCAGCCAGCCCCGGAGGCCGGTTGCTGGTCGGTGGGGTGTTGGTCCTCCTCGGCCTGGGCCTGATCGTCGCCATACGGCTGCGGGAGCCCAGGCCCAAACAGGAGGTGGTCATCCGCCAGCAGATTGACCTGGGTGGCAATGTGGCGATGGAGGCGCTCAAGTGCCAGAGCTGTGGCGCACAACTCGACAGGAGCGCCATCAGCCTGGTTGAGGGGGCGGTGATGGTCACCTGCCCCTATTGCCGTGCCACCTACCAGATCGTCGAAGAGCCTAAATGGTAGCCCGGGCTCAAACCTGTGCTTCGGCTGAGAGCCTGTCTGAAAACCACCAGGACACAAAGGACACCAAGGGTATTCGTTTCCTTCGTGTTCCTTTGTGGCCTTTGTGTCTTTGCGGTAAGCTTTTTAAACCAGCTCTGAGGAAGGGAACTGCCATGTGCAAGAGATCGGCCATGATCGGAGCCATCATCCTGATCGCCCTGGCTCTGGTCGCCCCGGCCGTTCAGGCCCAGGATTACCGCTTCAACCTGGAGGAGAACCGCGTTCATCTGTATATCAACCACGACGGCACGGTGCGGATCGTGTATGACCTGACCTTCGCCTGCGACCGTGGCGCCCATCCCATTGATGTGGTGGATGTAGGGTTGCCCAATAACACCTATCGCCTGGGTGAGATCCGGGCTTCCATCGCCGGCGTGCGGCTGACCGACATCAGCGACTCGCCATACGTCAAGCCGGGCGTGGCCGTGGGGCTGGGCAGCCACGCTATCGGCCCCGGCCAGACCGGCACCCTCCATATAGAAGCGATCGTGCGCAACCTGATCTACCAGGACAGCAAGGATGCCGAATATGCCAGCCTCGAATTTGCCCCCACCTGGTTCGACGGCGACTTTGTGCACGGCACCACCCGCCTGGAAGTCAACTTTCACTTCCCGCCAGGGGTGACGGCCGAAGAGCCGCGTTATCACAAACAGGAGTTCACCGTTGCGGGCTTTGAGGATGATCGGGTGGTCTATACCTGGATCAAAGAGGACGCCAGCGGCAGCCAGAAGTATGTCTATGGGGCGTCGTTCCCCAAAAAGTACCTGGCCGAAGGGGTGGTACAGAAAGCACCGGCCTTCAACATCAACCTGGAGGCGCTCTGCAGCAGCCCCATCTGCTGGTTCCTGCTGTTCGGCGGCGGATGGGCCTTTCTGGCCATCATGGGTAGCTGGTCCCAGAAGCGGCGCAAGATACAGTATCTGCCCCCTTCTCTGGCGGTGGAAGGCACCGGCGTCAAGCGCGGCCTGACCGCCGTTGAAGCGGCGGTGCTGTTGGAAGCGCCGTTGAACAAGGTGTTGACCATGATCCTGTTTGGGCTGGTCAAGAAGGGGATCGTCACTGTCGAATCAGAAAAGCCACTGCGGGTCAGGGCCGTGGACCCCCTGCCCCAGGGGATCAGGCTGTGGCCCTATGAGCACCGGTTCCTGCAGGCGATTGGGGATAACGGAGAGCTGATTGAGGGCAAACTGCGGGAGATGGCCGTGGATCTGATCGGCGACGTGAACAAGAAGCTGACCGGCTTTAACCGCAAAGAGACCAGGGAGTACTACAAAGACATTGCTGCCCGCGCCTGGCAGCAGGTCGAGGCCGCCGGCACGCCCGAACTGCTCGGCCAGCGTTGGGGTGAGGGCCTGGAATGGACGATGCTGGATGAGGATTGGGAAGGCCACACCCGCCGCGTCTTCCATGACCGGCCGGTTGTGGTACCCTCATGGTGGTGGGGCTACCGGCCGTGGGCGGATCAGGTCGGGCCGGCCACAGCTCCGGCTCCCCGCCCGACGCCGTCGGGTGCCGGTGTGCCGGTCACACTGCCCACCCTGCCCGGCGCCAACTTTGCCAACACCGTCGTGAGCGGCATCGAAAGGGCAGCCAACAGAGTGGTCAGTAATATCGAGAGCTTTACCGACAGGGTGACCCAGACCACCAATCCACCGCCCAAACCTTCCAGCTCCAGCAGCCGGAGCGGGGGCTATAGCTGTGCCTGTGCCTGTGCCTGTGCCGGGTGCGCCTGCGCCTGTGCCGGCGGGGGGCGGTAGGTGGTAGTAACCATGTCCCTTTTGAAAGGGGGGAACATGCCCTTTCTGGATCGTGTGAAAAGCTGGTTTGAACCGCACCGGCCGCTGGCGCCGGGCATCTACCACTATCAGACGCCGCCCGATGCACCGCAGCAGTTCCGACTGCACCTGCGGGTGGAAAAAGATGGGCGGGGGGTGCTGCTCATCAACGCCGCCAGGGTGCTGCACCTCAACCAGACGGCCACAGAGCACGCTGCCCTGATCCTGCAGGGAAAGAGGACCGACGAGGCTGTCCGTGAGATCGCCCGCCGCTACAACGTCAGCCGGGCCACAGCCCAGGCCGACTTTGAGTCGTTGCGGGAAACCATCTGGCAGATCGCCCAGGCCGGCGAGGAGGTCTGCCCCGTCACCTACCTGGAGATCGAGCAGATCGAACCGCTGAGCGCCGAGCTGTCCGCTCCCTACCGCATGGACCTGGCGTTGACCTACCGCTGCCAGAACGATTGCCCGCACTGCTATGTCGGCCGCCCCCGCGACTTCCCGGAGCTGTCCACCGGGCAGTGGAAGCAGGTGATTGACCGTTGCTGGGAGCTGGGCATCCCGCACCTGACCTTTACCGGCGGCGAGGCTACCCTGCGGCCCGACCTGGTGGAACTGGTCCGCTATGCCGAGGATGTGGGCCTGGTGACCGGCCTGCAGACCAACGGGCGGCGGCTGCGCGACCGGGCTTACCTGGACGAACTGCTGCTGGCCGGGCTCGACCACATCCAGATCACCCTGGAGAGCCATGACGAAGCGGTCCACGACCGGATGGTAGGGGTCACGGGGGCCTGGCGGGAAACGGTCGAAGGGATCAAGACCGTGGTGAACGCCGATGTGTATATGATGACCAACACCACTCTGACCACCGCCAATGTGGACGGCATTGAGGAGACGATCGCGTTTGTGGCCTCCCTGGGTGTGCCCACCTTTGGTTGCAACAGCCTGATCTACTCCGGGGCGGCGGTGGCGGTGGGCCAGGGCATTGCTGAGGGCGATCTGGCCCCCATTCTGGAGCGGGTCAAAGAGGCAACGGCCCGACACCACCTGCGCCTCATCTGGTACACTCCCACCCAATACTGCGAACTCGATCCGGTGGGCATGGAATTGGGGGTCAAAGGCTGCACCGCCGCTCACTATAACATGTGTGTCGAGCCTAACGGCGATGTGATCCCCTGTCAGAGCTACTATGTGGCCCTGGGCAACATCCTGACCGACCCGTGGGAGGCGATCTGGGAGCATGAGCTGGCCCGCTATCTGCGCCGCCGTGACTTTATGATGGAGAAATGCTACCACTGCCCCGACCAGATCTTGTGCGGGGGAGGCTGCCCGTTATACAATCAATACCACGGTGGCCCGACGCCGACGATTTGACATTTCCGGCAAGTTGAGATACAATTGTTAACGATGTGGCAGGGCCCGTCGGAAGAATCTGTGCTGGAGTGACCGCTGGGAACTTCTACAGTCCAGCGGTCTTTTTGTTCAGGAGGAGTAAAAGATTCTCATGGCAAGCTTCCGAGATCGCAAGCTGGAATGTGCCGACTGTGGCAACACCTTCATCTTCACAGCCGGCGAGCAGGAATTTTATCAGGAGCGCGGCTTTTCAGAGCCCAGGCGCTGTCCTTCTTGCCGGGCAGCGCGCAAGTCCGGCCGCCCCGGTAGCGACCGTCCGGCCAGCGGCCGGAGTTCCCCCGCGTCTGACCGTCAGGGCCGTGGAGAGCAATCCCGCCGCATGTACAATGCCATCTGCGCCGCCTGCGGTAAGCCAACCCAGGTCCCCTTTGAGCCTCGCGCCGATCGCCCCGTGTATTGCAAGGATTGTTATCAAAATCTGAAGAACAAGTAGTTTTTGTACAGAGTTACGCAGTTAACCACAAAGACACCAGGACACAGAGAACTCTCAGCGCTCTTTGCGTTCCCGGCGGCAGACAAATACTGCCAGGGCGACGGCAGCCCAGGAGGCAGCGACCACAAATGTCGCGGCGTATCCTTGCGCCTGGGCGATGATCCCCAGCCCAAAGGCTCCGACCCCGATCCCGGCATCGAAGCAGGTGTAGAGAAAGCCCAGGGCGGAGCCACGTCCCTCCGCCGGGACGGCGTCCACCACGGCGGTGTCCAGGCCGACCCGCACCAGACCCCAGCTCAGGCCCAGGCCCGCACCACAGGTCAACAGCGCAGTGTCGGTGCGCGCCAGTGGCAGCCCGGCGGTGGCCAGCCCGGCGACGATCAGGCCGGGCACGGCAATAGCCTGCCGTCCCACCCGGTCTGACAGCCAGCCGGCAACAGCCTGGCAGACCATCATGGTCAGGGCAAAGGTGGTAAAGTAGCTCCCGGCTGCGGTGAGCTGCCTGTCAGCCGCCAGGGGGGATAAAAAGCCCAACACCGCGCCATAGGCCACAGCCAGGCCGGTGCTGCCCAGAGCTGCTGCCTGCACGGCGCGCAACCGGGCAACAGTCCACAGCCCGATCCGCTTCACCGCCGGTTCCGCCTGCGACCGGGAGGCCGGCAGTGGCAAGAGCGTCAGGAAGCTGGCCGCGCCGATGGCCGCCGCAGACAGAAAATGGGCCGGATAGCCCCAGCGAGCCTGCACCAGAGCTCCCAACGTCGGGGCGAACAGCAGTCCCAGGTTGTTGGTCACCCCCGCCAGGCCAAGCGCCTCACCCCGCTGCGCCGGCGGGGCCAGGTCGGCCACCAGGGCGGTGTAGGCCGTGGTAAAGGCCGCCAGGCCCAGGCCACGCAGCAGCCGCACGGCCAGAAAGGGCCACACCCCCGGCGTCAGGAGATAGAGGATCGGTTCCAGAGCGAAAAGCCCGGCCCCCGCCAGCAGCAGCCGCTTGCGCCCCCACCGGTCCACCAGGGGCCCAACCCCAGGCCGCACCAGCACGGCGCTGAGGGTGGCCAGGCCAATGGCCAGACCGATCTGGGCCGCCTGCCCACCGAGCTGCTGAACATAGCCGGGCAGGGTGACAAAGGTCCATTGGAAGCTGGCAAAGAAAAAAAAGTTGGCAGCCAGGGCCAGATAAAAGGCGGCAGGGGAGTGGTCGCCCCGGAACATGGGACGGGCGCTCAGGGCAGGCCAATGGCAGCCTTGACTTCGCCGAGCACCTGATCGGCAATGGCCCTGGCCCGCCGTGCGCCATCGGCCAACAGATCCCACACATAGTCGGCGTCGGCGGCAAACTGCGCCCGGCGTTCACGGAACGGGGCAAAATAGTCGCTCAGGTTCCGGGCAAACCGCTTTTTGCACTCCACACAGCCGATGGCCGCCGTTCGACAATCGGCCTCGATCTGGGCCACCTCTGCCGCCGAGAAAAAGCCATGCAGGCTAAAGACGTTGCACACTTCGGGGTGACCGGGGTCGGTGCGGTAGCGGCGGGCCGGATCGGTGACCATCATCCGCACCCGCTGCCAGATTTCGTCCGGCCCGGCGGCGATCTCGATATGGTTGTCCAGCGACTTGCTCATCTTGTTCACGCCGTCAATGCCCAACACCTTGGGAAAGTCGGTGTGTCGGGCCTCGGGTTCGACCAGCACCGGACCAAAGTGGTGATTGAAACGGCGCACAATCTCGCGGGTGAACTCCAGATGCGGGGCCTGGTCCACCCCGACCGGCACCACATTGGCTTTGTACAGGACAATGTCGGAGGCCATGAGCACCGGGTAGCCCACCAGCCCATAGTTGACATTGTCGGGCTGCTGGCGCACCTTTTCTTTGAAGGTGGGCAGCCGGGTGAGCCAGCCCAGCGGCGTGACCATGGACAGGATGGTGTGCAGCTCGGTGACCTGCGGCACATGGGACTGGACAAAGAGGATCGTCTCCTCGGGCCTCATGCCGGCCGCCAGCCAATCGAGGACCATCTCGAAGGTCCACTCTTTCAGCCGATGGGTATCCTCCAGAGTGGTCAGAGCGTGGAGGTCCACCACGCAATAGATACACTCGAACTCATCCTGGAGCGCCACATAGTTGCGGATCGCCCCCAGGTAGTTGCCCAGGTGCTGTCGGCCGGTGGGCCGCGCCCCGCTGAAGACTCGCCCTTGTTTTGCCATCTTTGACCCGATCCCTCCGCTGTAGTGAGATGGGCGACACCTGTGCCGCCCCCCTCATTATACTCAAAAGGCCGGGCTGGGGCAAATGGCGGTCCGACCGGAAGGAGAGGGAGCCAGGCCGGACGCAGGGCCCCCAAAAGTTTATGGCAACCGGGTCAATTCGACCGCGTCAGCACCGGTGCCGATCACCGGCAGGCGTTCCCCGCTGACGGGATCGTACAGACCGACGATCAGGCGGTCAGGCAGGTCGCCGGGGGTGTCGGGTGGGAGTTGCAGGGTCAGGGAGTCGGCCACCACTTCACCGGGCAGCCACCACACCGTCGGATAACCCCCGCCCCGAGGCACCGAATCGGCCTGGGCGCGGAGGTTGCCGGCCGGGCCAAGCAGGTGGACAAAGACGGTGTAGCTGGTTTCCAGGCGTTTTTGGGCCTGCCAGTAAAGCCGCAGATCACAGGTTGTAGCGGTGCAGGCCAGGTCATAGCCCAAAAGATGGATCTGGCCGCCGAAATCGGCGTCGAGAGGATGTTGGGGCGAGGGAGGGGTGAAGGTGCGCCACTCCTCCACCCGCTTTCCCCCCTCGACATGTAGCAGGCGGGCCCAGGTGTCGCCGTCGAACAGGCGGACGACCAGGTCGGACGACTCGACACGGATGGGCAGTCGCCGGCCGACCTGGCCCCAATCGTCACCCTGCACCACGCCCAGGCCAACGCTGAAGGTCGGGCCAACATCCCAGGGCAGGGTATCGGTCCTGACGATTTCGCCCTCCCGCCAGCGCTGCGGGGGATACCAGAGGGTGGCCACCAGGGGGCGCAGGCCGGTGTCTTCGAGGATCTGGCCGGTGGCGTCGTCCATGTAAAAGGGGTAGAGGCGCAGGCCAGACGGCAGGGGATGGAGGGCGCGCCAGTAGAAGGTCAGAGCACAGCCCGCCGGGCGCAGGCTGCAATGGAGGTCAAAGCCGAGGCATTCGAGGGCAGGCTCCCCGTCGAGCAGGAACTGCAGGTGCATGGGGTATTGAGGCTGAGGGTCCGGGGCGCGGGCAAAGTCGTAGAACGAGTCGGGCAGGGTTTTGCCGGGTGCGCCGCGCCGCAACAGCAGCCAGCCGTCGGTCGCCTGCTCGACCCCATAGTCGCCGGCCAGCAGCTTCTCTACGGCGGCCTTCAGGTCGTTGGGGTGCAGCGGCCAGGAATGGGTGACATCCAGCCATAGATAGTCGGCCTGGTGGAGCGGCGCCAGGAGGCCCTCCTCCACGCGGTCGAGGGTGAAAAGCTGCCGGCGCTGGCTGGCGTGCGGGTTGAGGTAGGGCAGCGCCGCCAGCGACGCTCCGCTCGGGATGCGACCCGCCATCTCTTCCCCCAGGCGGTGATGGTCGGTCACCTGCGGCCAGCTCCCCGCAAACCCGGCCGCCAGCGGCGTGTAGCCGTGAGTGCGGTGATACACCAGCGTCGCCACCAGGATGGCAGCAGCCAGGAGCAGCGGCAGGGACCGGATGCCAGGCAGACGGCGGATCAGCCACTCCGCGCCATAGGCCGCTGCGACCACAACGACGGGGACCAGGGTGACACCGTAGTGAAAACCCTCCAGTTGGTGCATAAAGCCGTCGCTGCTCAGCAGGTTGACGGCCAGCGTCGGCAGGGCCAGAGCCAGGACCTGCGGGGCCAGGAGTGACAGAAAGGCGGTCGGGGCCAGCAGGTCGCGCACATAGGCCCCGGCCTCCGCCCGCTGTAGTTGCTCCAGCACCACGCCCGGCCGGGTGAGCAGCGTGACGGCCATCTCCGGCAGGCTGTCCCCCAGGTGGGTATAGCGGCCGGCCAGGGGGGAGACCCCCTGCGTGTCGAAACGGGGCATCAGCCAGCCCACCGCCAGCCAGAACCAGACGGCAGCCACCAGGATCGTGATCAGCCCCACCCACCGCCGGCGGCAGACCAACAGGGCATACAGGCCGAGCATGGCCACCAGGAGAGGCATCTCCTCTTTGCAGCTCATGGTCAGCAGGGCAAAGAGGGCATACCGGCTCCACTCCCCTCTCTCCAGATGGTAAAATGCCCATAGAAAAAAGGTCGGGGCAAGCGAAACGGCATGAAAATCGAACAGGTTGGCCGATTGCAGGGCCGGGAACAAGAGGTAAGCGGCGGAAAGAGTCAGGGCCAGGATGGAGGTTGAGCGGGAGCGGGTATTGGGTAGGGGATGTTGGATATTGTCAGCCGCCTGCCGCTTGCTGCTTGCTGCTTGCTGAGCGAGAAGGTAGACCGGCCAGGCCCCCAGGGCGATGACGAAGGTCTGCAACAGGAGCAGGGCACGCGGGTCACTCCAGATGAAATAGAGGAGGGAGATGGGCAGCAGGATCGGCTCGACGTGTGTGCCCAGGCGGTTGGTCAATCCCTCGATGTTGGTCATGGCGAACAGGCGACCGTGACGGGTGTTCCACACCGCCTGGTCCACATTGCCCAGGTCAAAGGCGGTGGTCTGAAAGGCATTCTGTTTTTGGACCGTCAGGGTGCCAAAGAAGGCGATATACAGCGCAATCAAGGCCCAGACGGCCCATTCGCCCCGCCAGGTTCGAAGGCGCGCGATCATCAGGGCAACTGCTCGCCGTTGCCCTACAGATGTTTTCGGGGGTTCATGACCGTCACGTTTCATCAGGGCAACTCACCGGAGGGGGGGAGCGGCAGCGACACCGCATCCCCCAGCGGGGTGCCGTCGGCGTCCACAGCGGGCAGGCGCTCACCGCCGGGCAGGTGATAGAGACCGACGAGGAGGTGATAGGGGCCGGACAGGGAAACGGTGTGGCTGTCGAGCACCACCTGGCCGGGCAGCCAGATCGAGGTGGGGAAAAAGGGATCGCCGGGTGGAGCATCGTCCTGAGCGAGCAGTGTACCATCGGTGGCGAGCAGGTGGACAAAGACGGTATAGTCGCGGTCTATCGGGGCCATGGCCTGCCAGTGAAGCCGCAGAGTGCAGGGTTCAGGCTCGCACGTGAAATCGTAGCCAAGCAGGCGCATCTGCCCGCCAAAGTCAATGTCGCGGCGGAAGGTGGGCGGTTCCGGCACAGCCGCCTGTCCCACCGTCAGCATGGCCAGCGGCAGCCGGTCGCCGCCCCCAACAGGCAACAGATCATCGGGCCGGCCGGTGGGGTACAGCCCCAGGTCGAGGCGATAGCAGCCCGGTGCCAGATCGGGCGGCAGGGTCAGGCGGTGGCGGTCGGCAAAGACCATCCCACGGGGCCAGAAATCGGGCTGATAGAGGCCGCCCAGCAGCGGTTCGTCCACACCCGCCACCCCCGTTCCATCGGGCCGAAGCAGGTGCAGGAAAGGGGTATAGGCCACGCCCGGCTTCTCCAGGGCCTGCCAGTTCAGCGTAATTTCCAGCTCTTCACCCGGTTCAGGGTTGGCCGACGACAGGCCAAAGCCGACCAGGGCCAGCGCCTGGCCAAATTCGGCGCGGCGTTCGCGCCAGAAGGCCGGCTGTGGTGGCGCAGCATAGCCCTCCCCACGGAAGATCAGCACCCCCCCTTCGTTGGATACCAGCTCCATCTGCTCCAGCACCGTCTGGATGAAATCGGCATCGTAGCGGGTCTGGAAGCGCCAGGTGTCGGTCACGAACCAGAGGCGGGGAGCCGAGGCCAGCCGCTCCACCAGCTCAGCCGTGCGGGTGAGCACCGGTGTGGCGGTCCACAGGTCGGCGCTCAGGCCGTCGCCGGGGCGGTCCACGACAAACTCCTGGTATCCGCGTTGGATGGCAAAATAGTCGCATCTCTCCAGGTAGAGACGGCAGGCGCTGGGTGAGATGGTGAGCACCAGGTCGCCGGGCTGCCGCCATTCGCGCAGATGGCGGAAGGCCAGATCGTAGCCCAGTTCCGGCTGGTAGGCCAGCCGTGCGCCGGTCAGCCCGACGTAGAGGGCCACCACGCCGGTCAGCAAGGCCGGCTGCCAGTGCTGTGTCGGCATCAGCCGGTCAAGGAGGCGACTCAGGGCCTCCCCGGCGATGAGGAACAGAAAGGGCAGCAGAAAAAAGAGGTAACGCAGGTTTTGCCATGTCGGCCCGGCCAGGGTGAGGAGCGGGATGAGGGTGGCCAGCAGGATGACAGACAGGCAGGTCAGAGGGGAACGCCGGTCGAAGCGGGGCCGGAAGAGGAGGCACAGCCCGACCAGAGCCAGCAGGGTGAAGGGCAGGCGATGCGGAGCGGTGAAAAAGGGGGCAAAAGCCCGCAACCCGCCGAGGGGATGGGTGGGCAGGGTCACATAAAAGCGGTTTTCCTGCTCAAAGGCCTCCAGGTGACCCGGCTGGCCATATTTGGAGATCAGGAAAAAGACCCCGGCCCCCACGGCGGCCAGCACAAAGGGCAGGATCACACTCCGGCGCCCAAGACGGCGTGGTGGCCAGAACAGGAGGGTGGCCAGGCCCAGGGCCGGCAACAGGAGGGCAGCCTCCAGATGGGTAAAGATGGCCGCGACCAACAGCCCCATAGCCAGATAGCGGTCGCGGGGGCGGTCGTCGGCCAACCCCCGGTAGTAAAAATAGAGGACCAGCAGGGTGAGCAGTTGCAACAGGCCGTACATCCGCGCCCGCCCACCCCACACAATGCAGTCGGGGTCCACGGCCATTGCCGCAGCAGCGAAAAGGCCCACCCGGCGGTCAAAAAGTCGCCGCCCGACCCACCAGGCCGCTGGCAGCCCGGCCAGGCCGACCAACAGGCCAGGAATCCGGGCCACGACCTCGTCAAAGTGGCCCAGGACAGAGGGGGCTTGCAGGTAGGTGAATACAAAGCCATGAGGGTAGATGTTGCCGGAGGGAAAGAGGGGCAGGCCGTGCCTCCAGACCTGACGGGCGGCCCAGATGGTGTTAAACTCGTCAACCGACAGGCTGATCTCCCGGATATAGCGCCAGCGCAGGGCCAGAGCCACGCCCATCAGGAGCAGCAGAAGGGGCCATGAGGGCCAGGTCCCGGCGGAGGCCCGGTTTCTCTCTGTCAAGCGTCCTCCCCCTGCTCCTCCAGCCAGGCCACCGTGCCGACTTCAGCCCGCCGGCAGAGGGCGCGGTAGCACCGGGCTACCTCCAGGGCAGGGGCATGGCTCAGGAACAGTTGGCAGGGAAAGTCAACGCACAGCCCGCAATGCTCCAGGCCGCGCTCACCAACACAGCACCGAAACAGGGCACATTCCCCCCGGCGCGTCTGCCCCCACTGGTAGCCACAGCCACGGCACATCTCCTGCTGATACGCATCGCAGCGGCCGCAGTAACGGCCACAGACGGCGGCCAATCTGCGCTTCAGGCACTCACAACCGCTCACCCCTGCCTCCACACCGCCTTAAAACCGCTGGATCAGGTCGTGGACCACATTGACCTCACTCTGCGGACTCCCTTCGGTCAGGATGGTATAGGTGTTCTGGAAGCGCAACAACTGCCGGTTGTATCCCTCCAGGTCGTCCAGGTACAGGCTGTAGCACAGGGCAAACAGAATGGCGGCGACTCCGGTAGGAGAGGGCAGGTAGCCGTTCTCAACCGCCGAACAGGAGAACAGGATCTCGGCTACCTGGGCGACCGGGCAATCGGCCTGGGAGATCACGCCGATGGTCCGGGCCCCGACCTTCCGTGCCTGTTCGAGAGCGCGGGTGGCGGAAAAGGCATAGCTGGTGAAGCCGATGCCGATGACCAGGTCTTGCGGCTCCAGATCTTTCAGCGCCAGGGCCAGATCAAACAGCCCTTCGTCAAGCACCACGACATCGGCGTGGACCATGCGCAGATAGGTCCCGGCGGCCCGGGCCAGCGCTGCGCCCACCCCCTCGCCGACGAGGTAGATGCGCCTGGCCGAGCGGAGGGCAGCAATCGCCTGCTCGGCCCGATCCAGGGGCAGATTTTGGATCGTCCTTTCCAGATTGGCCCAATCGCGCCACAGCAGTTGGGCAAACAGCCCTTGGGCGCTCTCCAGCCGTTCGGCCGTTGCCGCACGGGCCTGACGCATCTCCTCGGCCACCGCCTCCTGAATCTCCCGGATCAGTTGGACATAGCCTTCGTAGCCCAGATACTGGGCAAAGCGGGTGACGGTGGCCACATCTACGCCCAGATGTCTGGCCAATCGAGAGGCGCTCATAAAGGCTACACGCCGGTGTGAGGTCAAGATAAAGTCGGCGATCTTTTTAAAGTTGGGGGACAGGGATTGATAGCTGCGGCTGATCCGTTCCCGGAACATCTTGTCGATCCTCACCTTTGCTTTGGCCAGGAAGCGGCCTCCAGCCATGCCGGTCTGATGGTCTGAAAACCACGAAGGACAAAGAATCTCTGTCCATTCCTTCTTGTCTTCGTGGTAGACTGTTCAGACAGGCTCGGAGGGTGGAAGCCGCTTCTACGGCCGGAAAGGGCGCGGCACCCGGCTCAGAAGTACATATATTTGTCCCATGCCTGGGGCACCCGGTTCCCCTGCAACAGCGTCAGGGCCAGGTAGCGTGGCCGGCGGGGCGGTCGCCGCAGGAGCATCCCCGCCTCGGCCGGGGTCCGGTTGCCTTTCCGCCGGTTACACGGCCCGCAGGCAGCGACGACATTCTCCCAGCAGGTCTCCCCTCCCCGCGAGCGAGGCACGATGTGGTCCACGGTCAGGCCGGCGGCCCCCGGTTGAGCGCCGCAATATTGGCAGGTGTAATGGTCACGGGCCAACACCGTCCGCCGCGCCAGGGGCAGGGCAAAGTGGTTGGGGATGCGCACGTAGCAGACCAGGCGGATGACCAGAGGAACCGGCAGGGTGATCCGCTCGGAGCGCAACCAGGCTTCGGCCGCCTCGACCACCTCGGCCTTTTCCTTGAGCAGCAGGATCACGGCCCGGCGCACCGAGACGATACTCAACGGTTCATAGGTTGCATTCAGGACCAACACCTGGCTCATCGCTCCTCTGTGCCTCCTGCCGTGCCTCCTCCTTATGGGCCCTGCAGGATTCGAACCTGCGCCCAACCGGTTATGAGCCGGCCGCTCTGCCACTGAGCTAAGGGCCCATCGAGCTCGGGGGCGAGGATTCGAACCTCAATACAGGGATCCAAAGTCCCTTGTCCTGCCGTTAGACGACCCCCGACCATCGGATTGCCGCTATTTTAGCACAAGCCCAGAAAATGGTCAAACCTGACCGGGCCGCGTCCTGCTCCACACGCGCAGCGCGGGCCACAACCCGCGCCAGGAGCCTCCAGATTGTCATCCGGCGGGCACAGGCTGAATAGATATTTTCAACCACTACTTTTATATTTTGAAATTTTAATGTAAAAAGTTCAATTTGCCTCTTGACAAAATTCAAATTTTGTGTTAAAATAATGCAGCCAGGTTCGAGATTTTTGGAAGCGAGGAGGTGAACGATGTATCCTGTCATGGGCAAATGCCCGGTCTGTGGCGACACGATGACTGTAGCCCGGCTCTATTGCCGCACCTGCGACTCGGCGCTCGAAGGCCAGTTCAGCCTGGGGCGCTTCTACCGGCTCTCTCCTGAGCAACTGGCCTTTGTCGAGACCTTTATTCGCTGTGAGGGCAAGCTGACACGGGTGCAGGAGGAGCTGAGCATCTCCTATCCCACCGCCCGCGCCCGCCTGACCGAGGTGATCCGGGCCCTGGGCTACGAAGTGCATGAAGAGGCGCCGTCCATTTCCGCTGACGAGCGCAAAGCGATCCTCGAACGCCTGGCGGCCGGCGAGATCACATCGGCTGAGGCGGTCGAGTTACTGAAAGGCAGGTAGGAGGAGCAAAATGGTTGAAAAGCGAATTCAGATCGAAACCGGGGGCCGCCTGATATTGGTGGAGATGGCCGGCGATGTGGCCGTGGAGGGTTGGGAGGAAGCCGGGGTGCTTCTCCGGCTGCCCGACGGCGGAGAGGAGGCCCTGACCGTCGAAGCAACGGAGAGCGGGCCAGCCGTGTCGGCGCGGGTCTCATGCGAGGTGCGGGTTCCGGCTCACGTACCGGTCACCGTCCGCCAGGTGATGGGCAATCTGAAGGTGAAGGGCCTGGCTGACCTTAACGCCGAACAGGTGCGCGGCAACTTGAAACTGAAGGAGGTCGGCCAGGTGGTCGCGGCCGAGGTGTATGGCCACCTGAAGGCCGACGAGGCCGATTCGCTGCGGGTGGTGGGCACGGTCTATGGCGACACGGCATTGGACGAGGTATCGGTCGCCGATCTCCAGAATGTGCGCGGCAACCTGCAGATCAGGGAAGCGGAGCGGGTGCGTGTCTCACGCCTCGGCGGCAACTTGCAGGCCAGAGAGGTGGTCGGGGAGTTGGCGGCCGATCAGGTAGGGGGCAATGCCATGCTCAAGGGCATCGGCGGCCAGGTGGCCCTCGACCGGGTAGCGGGCAATCTGGTAGCCAGACGACTGACCGGCGGGGCCAGGGTTGGCCGCATCGGCGGCAACCTGACGCTGAACGGGGAGCTGGGCACAGGCTGCTCCTACCACTTCCAGGTAGATGGCAATGCGTTGCTCCGCCTGCCGGAGGAGGCCAGCGCCCACCTGACCCTGACAGCGCGGGGGTCAATCCTGTCTTCGGTCAGGCTGGCCGACGAGGTGCGCCAGGGGCGGAAGCTCAGCGGCCGGCTGGGGGATGGCGGGGCCGAGATCGCGGTCGAAGCCGGGGGCAATATCCTGCTGGGCGGCGGCGGAGCAGCCGTGCATGTGGATCTGGGAGAAGAGATCTCTCGGCAGGTAGAGGAAGGACTGCAAGCCATTGACCTGGAAGCCATCGGGCGGCGGGTCGGTGAGGAGATGGAACAGGCCATGTCCCGCCTGCGGGTGAAGCTGGAAGGGATAGACTGGGATCGGATTGGCCGTCAGACCCAGCAGGCCATCGAACGGGCTATGGAACGGATGCAGCGGGATATGGAGCGGATGGCTGAGCGGGCTGCTCGTTATCAGGAGCGGCTGGAACGCCGGGCCGAGAGGGAGGCACGCCGCGCTGAACGGTGGGGGGCCAGAGTGGAGGTCGGCGGGGAAGATCGGCAGGCCGGGGAGGCTGACAGGCCGCCGAAGCGGGGACCAGGCCTGGATGAGGAGCGGTTGAGCATCCTCAAGATGGTCGAACAGGGTCAGATCACACCCGAAGAAGCCGAACTGCTGTTGGACGCTCTGGAATAGGGGCGTGAGCCGACTCTGACCCCTCCTCCCCTCTGAAGTTTGGCCTTTTTCAGAGTGGGGCGGGAAAATCTCCCAAACCTGCCTCCGGCGAGGCCAAAAGAACAAAAAGAAAATCTTTCATTGCGAAGGCTGCGCCTTCGCAATGAAAAATTAATCTTCTTTTGGGGGCCGTGGAAGCCGTCAGGGACCCATGCAAGGGGCCACGGGCAAAAAGCCAAAGTTGAGGGTAGGGGCATATGCGTCAAGTTAAGCGACTCAAGTAGGGGCAGAGCGGCGCCTGGCCCCATATGCATCAAGTTAAGGCACATCGAGCAGCAACTGATAGGTACTGGGATGTTTCTTGCGCCGATTCAGCCGGCAGGTAGCTATCAAACACGACCGCAGGCGAGTCAGCA
>DAOTYI010000205.1:0-9506 GCA_034434895.1 Anaerolineae bacterium | reverse complement strand
ACGCCGACCTTCGCACCGCCCACCCCAACCCCCACGCTGGCACCGGTCCAGGTGGAAGGGTTGCAAAAGCTGGCTGCCGAGGGAGCGCGCATTGCCGTGCAAAACGGCACCTCAGAGCCCAACTTTGCGGCCCGTGTGGCGGCCCTGCTGATGGAACAGGGCTACCAGGTGGTTGAGTTTGGCGATGCCGACCGGCTGGACTATGCCAGCACGGTGATCGTGGACTATACCGGCAAGAGCTACACCCTGGGTCGGCTGGTAGAACTGTTCCAGGTCGCGCCGGAAAATGTGCGCCAGAGTCCCAACGTCCGCAGCCAGATTGATATTCGGATCATTGTCGGACAGGATTTCTTGCTCCGGGTACCTTGACCCAATGACCAACGTGCCCCTTGAGTCCCTTGTGTCCGTGGTGGTGATCAAGGAGAAACTTTGAAGCGCTACAGCCGCCCCTATCGCCCTGATGAGGCGCAGGGAGGGGCCATCATGCCCTGGCGCATCCAGCACCTGACGGCGCAGCAGGTCCTCACCGTGGAGGGAGGCGTGGTGATCGAGGAGCCGTTGGAGGTCCGGCTGGATGGCCAGCCGGTGGCGGTCTTGATGCGCACCCCCGGCCTGGAAAAGGAGCTGGCCACCGGTTTTTGCCTGGGCGAAGGGCTGGTGGCCAGCATGGCAGACATTGCCCTCGTCCGCCACTGCGGACGGGTTCCATCCCCGCCGCTCTTTGCCGGCGAAGGAGACCCGGTCGAGGAGGATCCCCTGGACCGGTCGCGCAATCGCGTGGACATCACCCTGTTGCCCGGCGCGGCCCATCCCGGCCGGCAACCTGATGCTGTCCTGCTGATCCGCTCCGGTTGCGGGCGGACGGAGGTGAAGGCGCTGGCAGAAAACCTGGCCCCCATCACCGCCAGCTTGCAGGTGCCGTTCGAGCGGCTCCCCCTCTTGTTGGGCCAGATCACGCGCCAGCAGGCCGCCTACCGGGCAGCCGGTGGCATCCACGCCGCAGCTATCTTTGAAGCCGATGGCCGGGCGGTGGTGGTGTGTGAGGACATCGGCCGGCACAACGCCGTGGACAAGGCCACCGGTTACTGCCTGCTGCGGGGCATCCCGCTGGGGGACAAGATCCTGGTGAGCACCGGCCGGGCCAGCTACGACATGGTGGCCAAGGGGGTGCGGCTGGGCATCCCAATCCTGATCTCCATCTCCTCCCCCACCTCCCTGGCCGTGGAGCTGGCCCAGGCGCTGAATTGCACCCTGTTGGGCTACCTGCGGGGCAAAGCGTTGAATGTGTATACCCACGGCTGGCGCATCGTCCAGGAGCCTGTTTCATAAAAGTCTCAAAGGCACCAGGGGATACGGTTTACGCCATGTGCAACTTTTGATAGGCTGTGACGGGTCATATCCTGACCCCCTTCTCCTCCCCGAAACAGGGAGGAGAAGGGGGAGAACAGGTGGGGTTTTGAGGAGGGCGGCTGTGCTGCCCACCTTAAAACCCCAATTCCTCCCCCTCTCCGTGCCGGCAGCGGCAGCGGGGAGGGGGGCAGCGGGGAGGGGCAGGCCGGTGTCATGCCCAGAGGGCCCCAAATGCCTCTGGGAAAAAATAAGTTGCACATGGCGTGGTTTAGACAGGGAATGGGAGTGAAGCCTTCAGGCGGAAAAGTCCGGCTGAAGCCTCGACTCCAGTCTTTACCGGAGGAAGAATCATGAGAATTGTCGTTTTGGGCGGCGCAGGGATGATGGGCTGCATCGCGGTCCAGGACCTGGTCAGCAGCGAAGGGGTGGACGAGGTGGTGATCGCCGACCTGAACCTGGAAAGGGGGCAGCAGGTCGCAGACTATCTCCACAGTTCCAGGATTTCGGTGGCACAGGTGAATGTCCGCGACCACGAGGCACTGGTCCGGTTGTTGCGCGGCGCAAACTGCTGCTTGAATGCCACCGTTTACTATTTTAACCTGGAGGTGATGGGTGCCTGCCTGGAGGCAGGGGTCCATTATACCGACCTGGGGGGATTGTTCCACACCACCCGCAAGCAGTTGCAATTGCACGAACAGTTCAAAGCAGCGGGCCTGTGCGCCGTGCTGGGCATGGGCAGCGCGCCCGGCGTGCCCAACATCCAGTGCCGTTACGCCGCCGAACGGCTGGACACGATCGAGTCAATCCGCATCTACGATGGCATCAAGCCACCGCCTCCCGGCCCGGTGGCCTTTAGCTATGCCGTGCCGACCATTGTGGATGAGCTGACCCTGTCACCGGTGGTCTATCGCGACGGCGATTTTGTTGTCTGTGAGCCGCTGAGCGAGTTGGAGGACTACTGGTTCACCCCGCCCCTCGGCCTGTTGCCTGTGCACCTCTCCCTGCATTCCGAAGTGGCCACCCTCCCCCTCACCTTCAGGAATAAGGGGGTGCGGGAGTGCTTTTTCAAGATCAACTACTGGGGCATGGCGCCGGAGACGGTGGAGAAGGTCAGGGTGTTGGCCGACCTGGGGTTTGCCGGCCGCGAGCCGGTGCGGGTGGGGGAGGTCGAGGTTGTCCCTCGTGACCTGATGCTCACCCTGCTGGGCAGCTATGTGCCGCCCCTGACCTCGTTTCTGGAACCGCCCAGGAACCAGCCCCCCGACTGGACCAAGGAGATCGTCACCGAGGTCAGGGGCACACGCTTTGGCCGGCCGGTGACCTATCGCCTGGGGACTCTGACCGTCAAAGGCTCCCTGCCTACCGGCGTCGCCCCGTCCATCACCGCCCGGTGGCTGGCCGAGGGCCGCGTGGCGGCGGGCGTCTTTCCCCCAGAGGTGGCCCTGGAGCCGGAGCCGTTCTTCAAGGAGTTGGAGAAGCGGGGCATCCTCACCCAGGTGACCGTGACCGAATTGATCTAGCAGGCCGGCCCCGGGGCCAAAGGCCTTGCCGGAGCAGAATATCTACTGGCTACCAGCGCTGGTGGACGTAAGGACGGATCAACCGCTCATACAGCTCCCGCACGGCGGCCATAGTCTTGTCGCTCAACGGCGGCAGGTCACTGGCCGCCGCGTTGTCAGCCGCCTGCGCGGGATGTTTGGCGCCAGGGATGGTGCAACTGACCGCCTCGAACTGCAGGATCCAGCGCAGGGCCATCTGGGCCATGGTCGCCCCCGCCGGCACCCACGGCCGTAGCGCCTCGACGGCCTCCAACCCCACCTCGTAGGGCACGCCGGCAAAGGTCTCGCCGACGTCGAATGCCTCCCCCTGGCGGTTGTAGTGGCGATGGTCGTTTGGCTCAAAGTGTGTGTCGGGCCGCATCTTGCCGGTCAGCAACCCACTGGCCAGCGGCACCCGCGCCAGGATGCCGACACGTTTTGACCGGGCCTGCGGAAAAAAGAGTTCGGCCGGTCGCTGGCGGAAGAGGTTGAAGATAATCTGCACCGTCTGGAGGTTGGGATACTCGATGGCCTTCAGTGCCTCCTCGACCTTTTCCACACTGACACCGTAGAACCGGATCTTGCCGGCAGCCACCAGGTCATCCAGGATGCCAAACACTTCAGGCCGGTAGTAGACCTCGGTGGGTGGGCAGTGGAGCTGGAGCAGGTCCAGCGTTTCCACACCCAGGTTGCGCAGACTGCGCTCCACAAAGGCTGTGAGGTTCTGGCGGTTGTAGCCATCGGCCACGTGAGGCGACAGGCGGCGGCCGGCCTTGGTCGCCACATAGATGCGCTCCCCCTTCCGCTCCCGCACCACCTGGCCAACCAGGCGCTCGCTGCGGCCATCACCATACACGTCGGCAGTATCAATCAGGTTGATACCCAGGTCAATCGCCTTGTGCAGGGCGGCGATTGATTCGGCATCATCCACCGGCCCCCAATCGCCGCCGATACCCCACGCCCCAAAGCCGATCTCCGAAACTTTCCAGCCGGTGCGCCCCAGCTCACGGTAATTCACGGTTTACTCCTCCAGTTCTATGGCCATAGCCACCGCCTCGCCACCGCCCAGGCACAGGGTGGCCAGGCCCCGCTTCAGACCCCGGTCTTGCAGGGCATAGAGCAGCGTCACCAACACCCGCGCTCCTGAGCAGCCGATGGGGTGACCCAGGGCAATCGCTCCGCCGTTGACATTGACCCGGCTCCAATCCCACCCCTCTTTTTCCAGTTCTTTGCCGTCGGCCAGCGTCTGGGCAGCAAAGGCTTCGTTGATTTCCACCAGATCATAGTCGGCCAGGGTTGTGCCGGTGCGCTTTAACAGGCGGCGCACAGCATAGGCCGGGGCAATGAACAGCCATTGGGGGTCCACTGCCGCCTGGTCATAGCCCAGGATGCGGGCCAGAGGCCTGACCCCCAGTTCCTCGGCCTTGCGGCGGCTCATCACCACGACCGCCGCCGCCCCGTCGGTGATGCCCGGCGAGTTGCCGGCGGTGACGATGCCCCCCTCTTGAAAGGCGGGCTTGAGCCTGGCCAGGGCCTCCAGGCTGGTGTCACGGCGGGGGCACTCGTCGGTCTCAAAGAGCAGGGGGGGGCCTTTGCGTTGCGGCAATTCCACCGGCACAATTTCGGCCTTGAAGCGCCCGGCGTCTATGGCCTCTATCGCCTTTCGATGGCTGTGATAGGCATATTCGTCCAGCTCCTGTCGCGTCAGGCCGTACTGCGCGGCAATGAACTCGGCCGAATTGCCCATATGATGGTCCATAAATGCGCACCACAGCCCATCGTGGACCACGGCATCTACGAGCTGGCCGTGGCCCAACCGGTAGCCGGCCCGCGCCTGAGGCAGCAGATAGGGGGCCAGGCTCATGTTCTCCATGCCACCGGCCACATACACCTCCCCATCGCCGGCGCGGATGAGACCCGCCGCCAGCATGACCGCCTTCAATCCGGAGCCGCACACCTTGTTGAGGGTCACGGCGCCGACCTGGGGAGGGATCCCGCCGCCAATGGCTGCCTGGCGGGCCGGGGCCTGGCCCATCCCGGCCGGCACCACACAGCCCATGAACAGTTCATCCACCACTGCCGGGTCAATGCCTGCCCGCCGCACCGCTTCCCGGATGACAACGGCACCCAATTGCGGGGCCGGCATGGTCGCCAGTCCTCCCATAAAGCGGCCGATGGCCGTCCGGCAGGCACCGACAATAACCACTTCTTGTTGATTCCCCATTGATTCCTCCTGATTATTCTTTTATCCCGGCTACCGTAGCCAGGGGTTCAACCGTTTCTCCTGACCGATGGTCGTCGCCGGGCCATGGCCGGGGTAGACGATCGTCTCATCGGGCAGGGCAAAGAGGACGCGCCGGATGCTGTCCATGAGCTGGGACCAGCTTCCTCCCGGCAGATCGGTGCGGCCCACGCCCTGGTAAAAGAGCAGGTCGCCGTCGAACAGGACGCCCTCATCCGCTTCGTAGAAGCAGACATGGCCGGGAGTGTGGCCTGGGGTGTGGAGCACCTGCAGGCGCAACCGGCCCACCTCCAATTCGTCGCCGTCACGCAACTCCAGGTCGGGCGGGGGGCTGGAGTCAGCACGCAGGCCAAAGAGGGCCGCGCCGCCCGCCGCCTGGAGCAAGGGCCGGTCGGCGGCATGCAGGGCCAGGGGGGCACCGGTCGCTGCGACAACGGCCCGGTTGGCGTCGGTATGGTCAAAGTGGGCATGGGTGTTGAGCACATAGTTGACCGCCAGCCCGTGGCGCTTCACCTCGGCCAGGATGCGCTCCGGGTGGCCGCCAGGGTCAATGATCGCCCCCTTTTTTGTCTGCTCACAACCCACGATGTAACAATTCGTCTGAATCAGCCCGACAGGCAGTGTGATGATCAGCAACGCAGCCCCCCGGTCATTCTTCCTTCGTCAGTAGGGCAACTGCGAGCAGTTGCCTTCCATTTAGATGTCCACCTCCTCGGTCTCGTCCAGCGCCTCCACGGCGGCCATCATCTGGGGCCTCATGGCTGCCTGACGGCGTGCGTGCCAGCGGGACCAGGCACCGGCCGCCAGCAGGATCGCGGTCGGAGCGACCATGACGGTCAGCAGGTAGGGCAACACCGGAATGGCCGGGGCCGCGGAGAAGCGATCCAGGTTGAGCAGGATGACTGCCAGGCTGAGCCACACGGCCAGAAAGTTGGGCACCGCATCGCCCGAGCGGAGCCATTTCAGGCCTATCGTCCGCTTCCGGGTGATGGGGAAGAGCAGGTTGCTGCCCATGAAGCCAAGCTGGTCTTCGACCACATGGGCCAGGGCAGCCAGGGCCATGGCCAGCCCGTAGACCGGGGCGATGAGCAGGCCCACCGCTCCCAACAGCAGGGCCACTGTCAGCGAGTGGGTCCAGGCCCGGTGCCAGGGCAGAAAGGTCACCTCAATCGCCTCACCGGCCCTGTCAAAGGCCAGCGACGGGCCGCTAAAGATGTCAATCCTGGTCTCGGCGTCATAGGTGTACAGGATCGGGGCCTTGACCTGTGCCCGACCCGGCCCCAGGCCGGCGATCTCACTGCCGGCATAGGGCACCTGCCCGGTGGTCACCACCGGCCCGATGCGGACCACCACCTGATTGTGTTCCAGGTCAAAGGCCACGCTGTAGCGCCGCCACAGGTCGGCCCCCAGTTTGAGGGTGTGCAGGTGCACCTTGACCCGCCGGCCGCTCTCATAGGCGCGATTCATCGCCGCCGCGATCCGGTCGGCCATGAGCTGCGGATCGGGATGGCCGGCCGGGGTGGTGAGTCTGGCCGGGTCAATCTCATCGTCCAACCGGTCAAAGTAGCGCACAAATTTAAAGTCGAGGGTGTCGGGCAGCAGGCCAGCCAGGCCACCCAGCAGCGGTCCGAAGCTCAGCTCCTGCGCGGCCTGGTGGACGATGTCGGGGAAAAAGGTGGCCACCGCCACGCCGGTGATGAAATGAGCAATGCCTTTCATCAGGATACCCCCTGGCCGCACTGCGGGCAGAAGCGCGCGCCTGGGCGCAACTGCGCGCCACAGTGAATGCAGAACTGGGCCGGGGCCGGCTTTTCCTCCCCGGCCAGACGAACGCCGCAGGCCTGGCAGAAAGCGGCACCGGGCACGACGGTCACTCCGCACTGCGGACAACGGGGGCCGGCCCTGACCTCCACCCCTGCCGGCTGAGGCGGCGGCTGTAACTGTGCCAGCTCTGCCTCTTTCTCCCTGATCTGGGCGCGGATCTCCTCCACGTTCCGACACAGGCTGATCAGCTCCGGCTGGGTGAGGGTCCTGGCCTCATACAAGGCCCACACCTGGGCGCTCAGGGCGTTGATGGCCTGGGCCTCTCGCCCCTGCAGGTCGCGGAGCTGCTCTTTGACCAGGCCGATCTTGCGTTTGCGGTCGGCCTCGGCCATCTGGTGGCGCAGGCTGCTGATGGCTGACTGGATCCGGCCCCCTTTGTCCACCTCTGCGATCACCTGACCGGCGCTCTCTTTCAGCCTGTCGAACAGGTCGCTCATGATCCTCCCTCCCGGCGGTGCAGAATGTGATAGCCCACCACGGCCAGCGACACATGAACGTTCAGCGATTTTCCCTGGCCGTACATCGGCACAAAGACCGCTGCCTGGCACAGGGCCAGACAGGAACGGGTCACACCATGATCCTCGTTGCCCAACACCAGGGCCACCCGCGGCGGATAATCCACGGCATAGTAGGGCCGGCAATCGTCGGTGATCTCCAGGGCCACGAGCCAGTAGCCCCGCTGCCGCAATTCCTCCAGAGCCGCTTCGGGCCGTGCCACGTAGCGCCAGGGCACATACCGCTCCTTGTCGCGCCCCACTTTGGCGATGGTCGGGTGGGGGGGCGTGGGAGTGATGCCGGTCAGCACGACCTCAACGGCATCCAGGGCATCGGCCAGGCGAAAGATCGAGCCGACGTTGACCGGATAGGCCACGCTCTGACAGACGATCACCAGCTCGGTCGGCGCTGGCGGCCCTGGTAGAGTCCGCAGAAAACGCTTGAGGGGTGTGCCCCGCAACTGCTTCATCCTACCCACCCAGGCACCGGGCACCTTTGGCTTTTCACCTTCTGACGCTGGCGTGGTACACCGGCAGCAAAGCCTGGAACAGGGTCACCATCTCCCCCACGATCTCAACCCCGGCTTTCACCGCCTCGGCCGTCGGCACCTGTCGGCGCACGTACAACTCACACCGCTTTTCCGGCGCAAAGGTCTGGAGATAGCCGGCGAATTCCTCCAGGCTCATGGGGCGGACCACCTCCTGGTCGGCGTCCTGGTGCTGCCATTGAAACCCCTCACCCTGGACGGTCAGGCGCGCCACCTGGCCGTACCGGATCTTGGTGGTATACAGGTCCAGGCTGAGGTCATGGGCCGCCATCGCGGCCCACAGCGCCCGGCACACCTTCTGGTCGGCCACAGCGGACAGCAAGGCCACCCAGGGCCAGTCGGCCTGGACCGGGCCATCGGGCTTGCCGACGCGAAAGCCATAAGACACCCCTCCCCCACCCAACGCTACGAAAAAGGCTGCATTGCGCTCCACCGCCTCCCGGTCATACATTCCCCGGAGAGCGATCTGGATCAGCGCCTGGTGGGGGACGAGCCAGTGGCTGAAAGACTCTCCTGTGAGCCGATTCAATTCCTGGGTCAGGGCCTTGCCCAACTCCTCGCGGCTCGACCAGGCGACACCGCGCCTGCCGGTTTCAAAATCGCTCTCCTGAAATCCGGCAAAGACCGGGCTGGCCCGGGCCCGTCGAGGCCGGGCGGCCTGTTGCCTGGCCCTCTGCCTGGCCTCCTGGGCCTGTCGCCGCCGCTCCTCGGCCCGGGCCATCTGCCTTTCGAACTGAATGTTCTCCCAGATGCGGGCCTGAATGTTCACATCGGTGACCAGCGTCCCACCGCCCACATAGCGGATGGTCATCTTGTCACCGTCAAGGGCCAGGACGACATATTCGCCCTGCCGGTTCCGATAGGTTTTCCCGACTTCAAAAGGATGGGTCATACCCTTTCTCCTCCCAACTTACACCAATCCCAGCCACCCGGCCACCGTTGTCCCCAGGCCGGCCATGTTCAACATCAGGGGCAGCAACAACACCCCCATGCAGTTCATCCGCCGCGAGCCCCACATCACCGGCAGCAGGCCGATGCCGGTCGCCACCACGGCGATGAGCAACCCACCCCAGCCGGTCAGAGCGATCACGACGCCGAGCAACAGGGCAAGGGTCGCCGCCGAAATCCAGCGATAGTCCACCCGGCTCACCAGCCAGATGGCCGCCCGGCTCAGCCCCAGCAGGAGCAGGAAGGCCAACGCCCCACTGAGCAACATGGCCGCTACTGCCACCCAGTAGATCGCCGGGGTGTGAGGGGTATAGACCACACTCAACATCCAGGCCATGCCGCCACGGGTCAGGTGCAACCCCGGCACAAAGAAGAACAGAAAGGCACCCACATAGTAGACCAGCTTGCTGGCCCCCTGGCTGACGATGAACAACCGGTCGTCACGCTGGGCGGTGGCATGGCCGGCCAGAAAGCCACCGATGCCGCCGGTGACCACCGGGAAAAAGGCGGCGAACAGCCCCCCCAACGCCCCGGCCCCCACCCCACGGGCGATCAACTCCGG
>DAOTYI010000204.1:0-2199 GCA_034434895.1 Anaerolineae bacterium | reverse complement strand
CCGCCGTAGAGGGTGATGCTCCGGGTGACGGTGATGACGGCGGCGCCGGTGCCGGTGTAGGTGCCGCCCGCCACGTAGATGGTGGCGCCGTCGCTGGACTGGGCCAGCGCGGTCTGCAGGGAGCAGGGGCTGGCCTGAGAGCAGTCGGTGCCGCTGCCGTCGGGCTTGACGAAGAGGACGCCGGGGTCGGCCCGCACGAGCGAAAAGGCGCTGAACGCGATCAGCAGGCCCAGGGTCAGCCCCAGGGCCAGGGTGAGCACCGCGATGATTCGTCGGACGACCATCATTGGGCCTCCTCTCTGGGGAAAGGTATGGGGGTGGGCGAGGGCAGCGCCCTCGCCCACCCGCTGAGGTCAGGAGTTCCGCAGCACCAGGGGCAGGTAGACGCGGTACGGGATCACAGCGCCGCACCAGTAGCCCAGGCAGCCCCTATAGTTCGTATTGGCGGATGCGCCGATGGCCGACTGGCCGACGGTGAAGTTGACGGCGTAGTGGGCCGAACTGGCCGGCCCGCCACCACCGCCGGTGAGCGGCGTGAACCAGTCCAGACGGTAGTGGGTGGAGGACATCGCCAGAACGCCTGCCGCCAGCAGGAGGAGGGCAGCCACGGCGGCGATGACCGGTAAAAAGGTTTTTCGCGCCCTCATGGCCCACCTCCTCAGTACAAACTGTGATGGCCGAGCCGCACCCTTACCCCGCCGATGATGATTTCATGGCTCTCATCGTTAAAGTACAGGGTCAGCATCACGGAGACGAACCCTTCTCCGGCACTCAGGGTATTGTCGGCAGTGGGCGTAACAGAGTAACTGGTATATGTTGTGCTGGTACGATCGGTCGTATCAGTCACAAGGTTGTAAGCATCAGGAGCGCCGGTAGCCTTTTGCCGATACACTCGTGTTTCATCAATGTAGCTACTGGCATTTGATGTCTTGTAGAAGATGGTGACCTCTTCCACCTTTACCGGTTGTCCATACAGGACGGAGGGAAGAACCACTCCGAACTGTATGTACTTGGTGCCTGCAGTAGAAGGATCGACGACCACCTGTCCCACGCCATAATACCGCAATGCTGTGGTCGCAGCACTGGCCCCATTCACAGTAGCCTCAGTACCCGGGACGAAGATGTAGGAGTCGGCCTTGGTCTCAATGGAGCCCTGGTTGTTCACCCGGAACTCGTCCTCGCCGCCATCGCCGCCGAAGCCCTTGATCAGAGGACCGGAGCTGTCATTGCTGGCGATCAGGGTCGCGTCGGTCCCGTGGGCTATGGCCCAAAGGGCGATACCGCTGGCGGTGCTGGTGTTCTCCACCCACAGAGCAGTGCCGGTCCTGCCGTCGCCAGCCGCGCTCCACACATCCAGGCCGTGACCGGAAGTAGCGGTGTTGCTGATGATGGCCCCCGGCCGCAGGCTCCAGGCATAGGGCACGGGGTAGATGGCCTTGCGCGGGGTCATCTCGGCATCGCTGCCCACCTGGATGCCCAGGTAGAGTTGCTGACCGTTGAGAATGGCCGGGGTGCAAAAATCTATGTCCATATAGAACAACCCGTTGGACACCGCCACGGTGTCCGTGTCCGAGCAGAGAGCCGTGCCATCTGTGGCCACGTTATAGATGCGGGCGGTGATGCTGTAGTTGCCGTCCGGAACGGGATTGCCGCTGGCATCCGTCAGGCGGCCCTGGATGGGAATGACCGCACTTACAGCGGCCTGCACGCTCACGTCTCCCTCCGGCTGTATGCCCTCCCCCGGCGGCTCCGGCCCCTGGGCCCGGGTCAGCCCCGCCGCCAGCGCCAGCAGGAGCACCGCCAGGATGCTCCCCAAAAGAGTCCACTTGCCTTTCATTTCGCACCTCCTGTTATGGATTTGGATTTTGGAGAGAACGTTCTGGAATCTGGACTGACCGTTCATCGCACACCTCCTTCAGTTTGCTGGAAAACGGGTAATTACCTACTACAAAGGGCACAAAGTACTTCACAAAGGACACAAAGGGACAATAGAGTTCATCGGAAATTAGCGCGCGGCGTCAGGGTTGTGCCAATAGACAATAGATATGAAAAGTCCGTACTCATCCGCGTCCTATTTCCGATGAAGTCTAATAAAATCCTTTGTGACCTTTATGAGGCCTTTGTGTCCCTTCGGGCCGAGCCCTCAGGGCGAGGCCTTCGTGGTTTTATACAGAACGGCGCTAAGGAGAGAATCGCCAG
>DAOTYI010000203.1:0-10098 GCA_034434895.1 Anaerolineae bacterium | reverse complement strand
CATCTGTCAGGCCGGGCGGCTGCCCTGGCTGAGGAACAGGGGTGGCGCCGGTGGGCCATCAGCCTGTCGCACGAACGCCAGGTTGCGGTGGCCCTGGTCGTTGCCCTGGGCTGAGGCCCATTGGCATCAAGCGGGCGATTGGAAATCGCACCGGGTAGCCGAAGGCAATGCCTTCGGCTACCCGGCCGTCCGCCTGCGCGGACGGAGGCATCCACGCCGGTGGATGCCCGACCGCAGGCCCCTGAGGTGCGACTTGAGTCGCTTAACTTATGCGTATGGGGCTGAGGCCCCATCCGGCCACAGGGGGTTGCTTGCCGCCGAGAGGCCGAACGGGCCTCCCGCAGGTTGGGAATTTGCGGGAGGCCTTGTTTTTTTATCTCCATAATACCCGGCAGGGGTATTGACAGGGTGGGCGATCTGTGCTATAATTTAAACGTTTAAGCCGCGAGCCTCTTTTTTTAGGGACTGGGGTTAAACGTTTAAGGCACACACTTTTTTTAAGGGGCGGGAGTTAAACGTTTAAATCAGAGGGAGAAAAAGGTGCCCACCATCAGAGATGTCGCCCGCGAGGCAGGTGTGTCCATCGCCACCGTGTCCTACGTGCTCAACAACAGCGGCGTCGTGAGCGAACCGACCCGCCAGCGGGTCCTGCAGGCCGTGGAACGGCTGGGCTACCGCCCCAGTGTGCTCGCCCAGGGCCTGCAGGCCCGTGAGAGCCGCATGATCGGCTACTCCTGGCAGCCCATGCCCCCCGACCAGTTCAACCCCATCCTGGAAAAGTTCCTCCATGGCATGGCCGAAGCGGCAGCCCGCCACGGCTACCATGTCCTGGCCTTTCCCTCCACCGAACCGTCAGACGAGATCACGCCCTACTACGAGATGGTCGAGCGAGACCGGGTGGATGGCTTTGTCCTGTCCAACACCAACCTCGACGATCCGCGCATCCGCTACCTGCTGGACATCGAGTTTCCCTTTGTCGCCTTTGGCCGCTCTAATCCGGAATGGGAGTTTGTCTGGGTGGATGTGGATGGCGCGGACGGCGTCGAACAGGCGGTGAACCACCTGCTGGAGCTGGGCCATACCCGCATCGCCTGCCTGGCCTGGCCGGAAGAGTCGCTGACCGGCCAGTATCGGCTGGAGGGCTACCGGCGGGCGATGGCCGCCGCCGGCCTGGAGGTGGAGGCTGGCGGGATCATCCGCACCGAGAACTTTTACCAGCATGCCTACCGGGCTGTTCAACCCTGGCTGACCCGGCCGCCCGACCGCCGCCCGACGGCGATTGTGGCCCTGAGCGATCTGATGGCGATGGGGGTGATGAACGCCGCCGCCGATGCCGGACTGGTGGTTGGCCGCGACCTGGCCGTGGTCGGCTTTGACGACTCGCCCGTGGCCGGCTACCTGCGCCCCCCTCTCACCAGCCTGCGCCAGCCCCTGATCGAGATCGGCGAACGGGTGGTCACGATGTTGATCGATCTGGTGCGCGGTGAAACCCCTTCGCCGGCCCATCTGTTGCTCAAGCCGCGATTGATTGTGCGCGATTCGACGCTGCTGTCACGACGTGAACCGAAGCCATGACTATGGACGATTGGACTGTCACCGAAACAGAATTCGACCCGGTCCGCCTGCACCATCAGGAAACGCTCTTTACCGTGGGCAACGGCTATCTCGGCACGCGGGGCACCTTCGAGGAGGGATATCCCGGTGCCTGGCCGGCAACTCTGATCCACGGCCTGTATGACGACGTGCCCATCGTCTACACCGAGCTGGCCAACTGCCCGGACTGGACCTGGCTGGCTATTTTTGTGGACGGTGAACGCTTCCGCCTGGACCGGGGCCAGGTGCTGAGCTATGAACGGCGGCTTGACCTGCGGTGTGGGGTGCTCAGCCGTCAGGTGCGCTGGCGCAGTCCGGCCGGCCGGACGGTAGACCTCCACTTTGAACGCTTTGCCAGCCTGGCCGACCCACACCTGGCGGCGGTCCAATGCCACATCACCCCGCTGGATTTTGACGGCCAGATCGAGGTCCAGGCCGCGCTCAACGGCTACCCCGACAACCAGGGGGTGGGGCACTGGCAACTGGTCGACCAGGGGGAGGATCCTCCCGGCATCTGGTTCTACCTCCGCACCCGGCACACCGGCCTTGGGCTGGGGATGGCCGCTGTGCTCCTGGCGCAGGGGGGAGGGCGGATCTACCGGCGCACCATGATGGGTGAAGGGGTGCCCACTCAGACCGCCCGGTGCCAGGCCCGCAGCGGGGCGAGGGTGTCCGTTACCAAACTGGTCAGCATCTACACCGACCGCGATCTGGAACGGATGCGGGCCGAACGGCAGGCCCTCTACCAGGCCCAGGTACCTCCCCGCCAGCCTTTGTCCATCTCCTCCTTCCGGGCCGAGACGGGTGAAGTCCTGTCCTGCACCGCTGCCCAACTGGCCCGGTCCAGGTTGAAAGAGCTGTGCGACCAGGGCCAGAGATATCCGACCCTGCTCGCCGCCCACCAGGCCGCCTGGGCCGAACTGTGGCGAGATTGCGACCTGGTGATTGAAGGTGATCCGGAAGCCCAATTAGCCGTGCGCTACAATCTGTTCCACCTCCTGATCGCCGCCCCGCGCTACGACGATCAGGTCAGCATCCCGGCCAAGACATTGTCCGGCTTTGGCTACCGGGGCCATATCTTTTGGGACACCGACATCTTTATCGCCCCCTTCCTGACCCACACCCGCCCCGACCTGGCCCGCAATCTACTCAGCTACCGCTACCATACCCTGCCTGGCGCACGGCGCAACGCCCAGGCCGCCGGCCATGAAGGGGCCATGTTTGCCTGGGAGAGCGCCGCCACCGGCGATGAGGTCACTCCACGTTGGGTCCCTGCCCCCGATGGTCGGGACCTGGTGCGCATCTGGTGCGGTGACATCGAACTGCACATCAGTGCCGACGTGGCCTATGCCGTCTGGCGCTACTGGCAGGCCAGCGGCGACGATGAATGGATGCAACGCTACGGGGCCGAGATCGTGCTCGATACGGCCCGCTTCTGGGGCAGCCGCGTCGAGTGGGATGAACGGCGAGGCTGCTACGAAATCCGCGATGTCATCGGCCCCGATGAGTACCACGAGCATGTGGACAACAACGCCTTTACCAACGAGATGGTGCGCTGGCACCTGGCAACCGCCCTGGAGGTGCTGGCCTGGTTGCGCCGCACCGCGCCGGAACGCGCCGCCGGGTTGGAGCGCTGCCTGGACCTCTCCGAGGAACGGCTGCGGCGCTGGGCCGACATCATCGGCTGCCTGTTTGTGCCCCACGACCCGGAGAGCGGCCTGCTCGAACAGTTCGAGGGCTTTTTCGACCTGGAGGATCTGGACCTGGCGCAGTATGAACCCCGGACCCGGCCTATCCAGGCGATTCTGGGCATCGAGCGGACCAACCGGGTACAGGTCATCAAGCAACCCGACGTGTTGATGCTCCTCTATTTGCTGCCGGAGCGGTTTGACCGGGAGACGCTTCGGATCAACTGGGACTATTACGCCCCCCGCACCGATCATACCTGCGGCTCCTCCCTGGGGCCGTGCATCCATGCCATCCTGGCCTGTGAGCTGGGCAGGCTGGAGGAGGCCTATCACCATTTCACGCACGCCGCGCTGATGGACCTGAAAGATTTGCGGGGCAACACCGCCGATGGCATCCATGCCGCCTCGGCGGGCGGGGTGTGGCAGGCGGTGGTGTTTGGCTTTGGCGGCATCCGTTTCACCGACACCGGCCCCGTCACCACCCCTCGCCTGCCAGCCCACTGGACTCGCCTCAAGTTCCGCCTCCAGTATCGCGGCCGGTGGTACGATTTCGATCTGGAGCAACCGGCGCATTCCGGCCAACAGCTTCCTGACATCCGGGGGGTGATTTTTGACCTGGACGGTGTCCTGGCCGACACCTCCGAGTTCCATTACCTGGCCTGGCAACGGCTGGCCGATGAGGAGGGCCTCCCCTTTGATCGCCAGGCCAACGAGGCGCTGCGCGGCATCCCCCGCCGTGAGTCGCTGTTGCGCATCCTGGGCAACCGCCCGGTTACCGGGGAACAGATCCAGGAGATGATGGAGCGCAAAAACCGCTATTACCAGGAGCTCGTTGAGGGGGTGACACCGGCCAACCTGCTGCCCGGCGCGTTGGAGTTGTTACAGGAGCTGCGGAGGGCAGGGATCAAAATCGCCATCGGCTCGGCCAGCAAGAACGCCAGGTCGGTGATCGAAAAGTTGGGAATCGGAAGGCTGGTAGATGCTGTGTCGGACGGCTATAGCGTGGAGCGACACAAACCGGCGCCCGATCTATTCTTGCACGCCGCAGGCCAGTTGGGGCTTGCCCCGGAGCAGTGTGTCGTGGTGGAAGATGCCGAATCGGGCATAGAAGCAGCCCTGGCCGCCGGCATGTGGGCCGTTGGGTTGGGACCGGCCGAACGGGTGGGCGCGGCCCACCTCCTGCTCCCCAGCCTGGAGGGGGTGCGTTGGGCCGAGCTGCGCACCCGCCTGATCCAGACGAAAACAGGGTCCCATCCCACAACAGGCCGGGCTTTCCGGCCCGGCGAGGAGGAGAGCCAGCACCCCTGACAACAACGTGGGGAGCCGTCCGCCCTGCCCGACCAAAGGTTGTGCTGACGGCTCCCCTGGCTCCCCAGCCGCACAGACCGGGAGACAGGCCGATTATACCATATCCGGCCCGCAATGAAAAGCTCCTCAGGCGATGCGGATGGGGCAGGTGCAGGAAAAGGAGGTGAATCGTATCGCAATCAGGAGCTGATCTGTCGTTTCAAGCCGTTGGCCGATTTGTCCATCAAAACGATGAGAAAATTCCAGGAGGAGAACAAAATGAAAGCCAGATGGTTCAGTCTGATGTGTGCGTTGTTGGTGGTGGCCTTGCTGGTTGTTGCCTGCGGTCCAACCCCGCAGCCGACTGAGGCCCCCAAACCGACCGAAGCCGCTAAACCCACAGAAGCAGCCAAACCAACCGAGGCCGCTAAACCCACAGAAGCAGCCAAACCAACCGAGGCCGCCAAACCGGCGGAAGCCAAATGCCCTCTGGCTGTTGAGGATGGGGCGGTCATCACCTTTTCGGGGTGGGGGGACGAGACGGAGCAAAAGATCTACCGTGACAGCATTGAGCGGTTCAAAAAGGTTTGCCCCACGGTGACGGTCAACTATGAGCCGATTCCGGCCGACTTTCAGACCAAGCTGAAAGCCCAGATGGCGGGGGGCACTGCGCCTGACGTGTTCTATGTGGACGACCAGCTCATGACCGCCTTCGGGCCGACAGGGCAGTTGTTGGCGCTGGATGGTTACATGGCCGAGGCGGGGGTCAGCCGCGACGACTTTATCCCCAGCCTGCTGACCATCTTTACGCTGGAGGGCAAGACCTACGGGTTGCCCAAGGACTGGGGGACGCTGGGGCTGGTCTACATTCCGGAGGTGTTTGACCAGGCAGGGGTGGCCTATCCGACCGGGGAATGGTCGTGGGACGATCTGCGGGCGGCGGCCAGGACAATAGCCGACAAGACCGACTATGGCGGTTTTTGTCAGAACGCCGACTGGGCGCGTTTTGCTCCCTGGGTCTTTTCCAACGGCGGAGCTTATGCCAGTGATGACCTGAGCAAGGCGTTGCTGGACACGCCTCAGGTCAAGGAGATGGCCCAGTATGTGTATGACATGAAGGAAGAAGGCAGCCTGGTGACGGCGGCAGATGTGGGGGCCAGTTGGTGTGGTGAGGCGATCGGCAAGAAGCTGGTGGGGATGACGCTGGAAGGGGGCTGGATGGTCAACTTTATGCGTCAGAACTATCCCGACCAGAAGTGGGCGGCCGTGCTGATTCCCAAGGGGCCGGTGACCCGGGCCGATGTCATCTTTACCAACGCCATCGGCGTCAACGCCAGCACCAAATACCCCAAAGCGGCGGCGGCGTTCACCATCTTTGTCACGGGGCGGGAGAACCAGGCCGAAATCGTCAAGACCGGCTTCGCCTACAGCACCCATCCTGACCAGGTGAACCTGGTGGTGGATGCCAACGACAGGGCAATTGCCAGCGGTGGTGTGTTGCCCGACAGCCGGGTGGCCTACTGGGGCCCCAATACCGGCAAGATCAACGATGTGGTTTCCAAGGCATTGGAGCGGGTCTACCTGGGCGACCAGACGGTGGACGAATCGTTCGCCCAGGCCCAGCAGGAGGCCGATGCCGCGTTGAAGGGCCAATAGACTGTGGGGTGGGGGGCCACCGGCCGGGTGCCCCCCACTCCAATAAGGAGTGATGCCATGCAAGTTCAAAAGAGTTCTGTCCAGAACGGTGCCAATCTGGCGGCGATCGGATCGTTTGTGCTGATCTTTGCCATCCTGTTCATTATTGCCTTGATGAATGCACCGGTCAAAGCCACGGCCCAGGTGACCGAAACGTTAGGCAGCTACCTGCGCGAGGTGCGGACGACCGCCCTGCCCTTTGTGGTGATTGTCGGCCTGCTGGCCGTCGGGGTGGCTGTGGCGGCCGCCGTCGTCGTGCGCCGCGAATGGCCCGATCTGACCCGCCGCCGGGCGCTGATCGCCGGCTATTCTTTCCTGGCGCCCTACCTGTTGGTGACACTGACCTTCACGGTGGGCGTCATCCTTTTTGCCTTGTATATCGCCTTCACCAAATACGAAATCTATACCGAACCCACTTTCGTCGGGCTGGACAACTTTGTCAAAGCTCTCAAGTCAAAGCAGTTCCTGCAATCGCTGCACAACGTGCTGTGGTACGCTGTCATCGTCACCATCGCCCAGACGACCATTGCCATCGCCCTGGCCGTGCTGTTGAACAGCCCCATGCGCTTCAAGCAGTTCTTTCGCACCGTTTTCTACGCGCCCAGCGTGACCTCGTCGGTGGTCATTACCCTGATCTTTGTCTGGCTTTATCTCAAAACCGGCTACATCAACCTGCTGTTCAGCAAAGTGTGGGAGCTGTTTGGCCTGCACTACAAGGCGATTGACTGGCTGGGCAATCCCAAGGGGCTGATCCAGCTGATCGTCGAGCTGTTCGGCGGCAAGATCCCCTCTCAGCAGTGGTATCTGCGCGGGCCGAGCGTGGCCTGGTGCTGCCTGATGGTCCAGAATATCTTTACCACGGCGCCAACCTTTATGATCATGTTCCTGGCAGCGTTGCAAGACATCAACCCCTCCCTCTATGAGGCGGCCAGCATTGACGGGGCCAACGGCTGGCAGCAGTTCTGGAAGATCACGCTGCCCCTGCTGCGGCCCATCGTCGTGCTGGTGCTGGTCTTGAGCACCATCGGCACATTGCAGATCTTTGACCAGGTCTATCTGGCCACGGCCGGCGGCCCGCTGGACACCACGGTGACCCCCGTCTACCTGGTCTATACCGAGGCGCTGGGCAAACAGGGGCCGATCCAGATGGGTTATGCTTCGGCCATCGCCTTTATCCTGGCGATTCTCATCTTTTTCTTCACCTTCATCCAGCGCCGGGTGATCGAGCGCGGCGCCGAGCAATATTAGGAGGAGCCTCATGTCTGTAGCAACGCAAGCCATGAGCCGCGTCAGGTCCAGGGCCGAGGGCAGGCCAACGAGTTACTATGTCGGCCTGGTCCTGCGCTACATGGCGCTGATCGCCATCGGCCTGGTCATGTTCATCCCTTTTATCCTGGCCTTTCTCGGCAGTTTCAAGACCGACGCCGAGATCATCGCCTGGCCACCCCGGCTCCTGCCCACCACCTGGTTGACGCAGAACTGGGTCAAGGTGTGGCAGACCGACCTGGGTGAGGGGGGGACCTTCCCCCGCTGGCTGTTCAACACCGCCTTCCTGTCGGTGGCTATCGCCGTCCTGGAAGTGATCGGGTGTTCGATGGCGGCCTACGCCTTTGCCCGGCTCCGCTTCCCCGGCCGCAATCTGGTGTTTAACTTTATGTTGAGCACGATGATGATCCCCGGCGCGGTGACCCTCATCCCGGCCTTTGTGCTGATGAGCAAACTCAGGCTGCTCAACACCTACTGGTCGCTGTTGCTGCCGGGCATTGTCAGCGCAGGGGCCATCTTTATGCTCACCCAGTTTTTCAAGACCATCCCCCGCGACCTGGAGGAGGCAGCCCACATTGACGGGGCCAGCCAGTTCCAGATTTACAAAGATGTCATCCTGCCCCTGGCCCGCCCGGCCTTGCTGACCGTCTTTATCCTCCAGTTCCAGGCCATGTGGAACAACTTTCTCACTCCGCTCCTCTACCTGGATGCGCCCCGGATGTGGGTCTTGAACGTGGCCTTGAGCGTGTTCAAACAACAATACAAGGCCCAGTGGAACCTGACGCTGGTGGGGGCTGTGTTCAATGCCGTGCCGGTGCTGGTGCTTTTCTTCTTCTTCAGCAAGTACTACATCGAAGGCGTGGCCTACACCGGGGTGAAAGGATAAGATACAGGAGGCAAGCGGCTTCTGCTTGCAATGCTTGAAGCCTGGCACGTCGTCCGCGCGGCTGTGCGCGACACCTGGGACGACCTGCTGACCACAGCGGTCGTCAACCTGATCTGGCTGGGGTTGACGCTGCCGGTGGTGACCGCGCCTCCGGCGGCGTTGGCCCTGTTCTATGTGGGCAACCGCCTGGCCCATGGCGAGCCGACCGACGCCCGCGACTTTTTGCACGCCTTCCGCCATTCCTTCCGCGTCGGCTGGCGCTGGGGGGTATTGCAACTGGGAGTGTTGTTCGTGCTGGTCGGCGATCTGATCCTCATCGGGCGGCTGGGGGGCGGTTCGACCGGTGGGCGGCTGGTCCAGGGCTTCTACCTGGCTGTCCTGGCGGTATGGCTGCTGTTACAACTCTATACCCTGGCCTTTCTCTTTGAACAGGAGGAGCCGCGCCTGTGCACGGCGTTGCGCAACGGGGCGGTAATGCTGGGCCAGAACCCCCTCTTTTCCGCAACATTGGGAGTTCTGCTGCTGGCGCTGCTGGCTGTGGGGGTCCTCTTCTTCTTCGTCACCATGGCCGCAGGGGGTCTCTTCCTGGCATTGGCCGCCAGCCACACGGTGCTGAACCGGCTGGCGGCGCAACGGGCGGCGGGGCTTTCCTGACAGCCATCTGCCTGGGGGTGTCGGACATGTACGGAGGGGGTTGATGAAATTCGAACGCCACCCGGCGAACCCCATTCTGCTCCCCGACCCGGCTTCGGAGTGGGAGTGTTATAACGTCTTTAACCCGGCTGTGATCCACCACAACGGCCTGTTCCACATGTTCTATCGCGCCCAGGGGCTGGACTGGGTGAGCCGCATCGGCTATGCTGTCAGCGCCGATGGGGTGCGGTGGAACCGCCTGCGCCGTCCGGTGCTGGAACCCCACGACGGCAGCGACTCGCGCGGCGTGGAAGACCCTCGGGTGGTGGAGATAGAGGGGGTCTTTTACATGACCTACACCGCCTATGGCCGCGAGTTCCACGGCCAGGGCGCGCCGACCCACGCCGGCGGCGGCATCCTGCCCATGATCGCCCGCAGCCACAACCTGATCGTCTGGGAACGACTGGGCCCTATCGTCCGTGGCGAGGACAACAAGGACCATGTGCTCTTTCCGCGCCGGATCAGGGGGCGGTATGCTGCCCTACACCGCCGCTGGCCGCAGGTCTGGCTGGCCTACAGCGATGACCTGTGTACCTGGCGCGAGGCGGAGATGCAGCCCATCTTTGGCCCCCGTCCGGAGGGCCATTGGGACAGCAAAAGTGTGGGGGCCAACGGGGTGCCTATCGAGACGGAGCAGGGCTGGTTGCTGCTTTACCACGGCTACGATCAGGATCATGTCTACCGGTTCGGCGCCTGCCTGCTCGACCTGGAGGAGCCTCACCGCCTCATCCGCCGCCCTCGCGACCCCCTCTTCTGGCCGCAGGAGCTGTGGGAGTTGCGCGGCGACGTGCCCAATGTCGTCTTTTCCTGCGCCAACCCGGTGGTGGATGGTACAGTCTATCTCTTTTACGGCGGCGGCGATCATGTCATCGGCCTGGCGACCTGCCGCCTCGACGACCTGTTGGACCTGGTCACCGCTCAGTAAAACTTTTCGATCGGCCAGCCCCGCCGCCGGGCCAGCCGTCGCAGCCGGGGATCGGGGTTCACCGC
>DAOTYI010000202.1:0-6686 GCA_034434895.1 Anaerolineae bacterium | reverse complement strand
CCGAGACACAGCCCGGCACCGCCGATTTCGACTGGTCCTTCACCCAGGGCATCTCCCCCGGCGCCCACTATTACTTTGTCCTGGCCGTCCAGGCCGACGGCGACCGGATCGTCTCTTCCCCCGTCTGGACAACCGGCGACGAGGATGTGCGCCTGACCGACCTGACCATCCAGCCCTCCATCCCCACCATCTATAACCCCAGCCTGCTCACGGCGCGGGTGACCAACCGGGGTGCGGCAGCGCAGACCCTCACCGTCACCTTCGAGGTCAACGGCACCCCCATTGGCCAGGTGCCGGTGACGGTGAACCCGTGTGCTGTCGGGCCGTGCCCCGACGGCTACGCCAACCTCACCTGGCAGCCGATGACGACCGGCCCGGCGGAGGTCACCGCCCGCCTGGAAGGGGTTTCGGCAGACGACAACCCGGAGGACAACAGCCGAACCCTGCCTCTGGAAGTGACCGACGAGCGGATCCCGCTCATCCTGATTGACGCCGGCCACAACAATATCGGTGTGGACCCGCACGGCGTCCGCCAGTTTGTGGACGACCTGACGTTGCACGGCTACAATGTGCTGTTCAACCTGGACGAGATCACCCCCGCTGACCTGAACACCGAGACGGTCAGGCTGCTCATCCTCAACGCCTATGGCCCCAACCCTCTGACCGTCACCGAGACCCAGGCCATTGCCGGGTTCGTGGCGGCGGGCGGCAACCTGTGGCTCAACGGCATGTCCGATTATACCGGCAAGGTATGGTGGGCCTCCAGCGTGGCGGGGCGGATGAACAGCCTGGTGGCCGCCCTGGAGACGGCCGTCGGCCAGAACATCCCCATCCGCTTCAACGACGATGAGGTGCTGGATGGGGACGACAACAACGGCTACCCGTGGGGGGTGCTGTGGCACACCTTCCCCGTCAGCCACACGGTCGGGGTGGGGATGAACGTGGTCAGGATGCAATCCTGGTCGGTCTGTTCCCTGGTGGACCGGAACCGACAGGCGTTGACGCCGGACGACCTGGGCGACGAAGGGCTGATCATGGTCATCGGCGACCTGGACTCCGGCAATAGCGGTCCGCCCTACTACAACGAATTCCGCACCCACAACACCGACGCCGATGGCCAGGGCGACGCCTATCTCTATCCGGCGGACACCCTGCTGCCGGCCGGGGCTGGCTATGACCTGCCCGGCGGAGCAGGAAGGCTCTTTTTCTACGGCGACTCCAACGACCCGTTCAACATCTTTGCCTACACCTCTGGCGACGGCAAGCAGAACGAGCTGTTCAACCTGGAGGTGATCATGTGGCTGTTGGGCGACCCGCTGCACAAGATGACCGTAGCCCAGGCCCGCTACGACCCCGAACTGAACGACACCCCGGAGAACCTGGGCCGGCTGGTGTGGGTGGAGGGGGCTGTGACCGCCGGCTATGGCGAATTCTTTGACGTGCTCTATGTTCAGGACGACACGGGCGGCCTCACCGTCTATGCCCCGGCCGGCGACATCTACCAGGAATACCGGCGCGGCGACTGCGTGCGTGCCGTGGGCACGGTGGACCTGTACCAGGGCGATACCGAGGTCCAGTTCTTTGAGGCGGAGCAGGTGCAGGTCCTCACCCCCACCTGCATTCTCAGCCCAACCCTGAGCGTCACCGGCTCGCTGCCCCTGCCGTTGAGCACCTTCAGCGCCTCGCAAGAGCTTTACGAAGGCTGGCTGGTAGTGGTGACGGGCACGGTGGTGGGCAAGGTGGGGAACGATACCCTGTGGCTGAACGACGGGAGCGGCCCGGTGCGCCTCTTCCTGGACGGCTATAACGGCACCTGGGACGACATCCAGACGTGGGATCGGCTGCGGGTGGCCGGGCTGGCTTCGGAGGATGGTCTGGGCCAGCGGCTCCGCATCCGCAATCATGGCGCCCATCCCAGCCTGCCTGACGATGTGGTGTTGTTGGGGCGGGGGTATCGCACCTGGCTGCCGGTGGTGATGAGAGGATACTGACAGACCGGCCAGCGAGGATTTGGGTCCTGGCCCGCTGTGCCCCTGGAGCCAGACCCAAGCCGGGTGGCCGACGGCACTGCCGTCGGCCACCCTTTTGAGGGGTTGGGTTCGCGGGCCGGTCCGGGTCAGGATCGTGCCGCACGTTTGCCCTCTGCCGCCAGGTGTGGTACAATCGGATCGGCGTCAAACCAGGCATTTTTGAAAAGCACACAGGAGGATGAACGATGGATGTCAAGGCCGAGACCATGAAGCGCTGTGAACTGGTCACCGTTTCAGGGCGGGTGGACAGCGCCACCGCCCCCCGGCTGGAAGAGATGCTCCTGGGCCTGATCCAGGCCGGGCAAAAAAATATTGTCGTGAACCTGAGGGACACCGAATATATCAGCAGCGCCGGCCTCAAGGCCTTGCTGTCGGCGTTGATGAAGGTCCGTCGTCTGGTACCACCGGGCGATGTGGTGATTTCCGAGATCCGACCTGAGCTGAAAGAGACGTTTAATCTGGTGGGGTTTGACCGTCTGTTCAAGTTCTACGATACAGACACCCATGCCGTCGGCAGCTTCTAAATGTAGGGCAACTGCTCGCAGTTACCCTACTGTTAGAGCATCATCCTCCCGCAGGTTTCAAACCTGCGGGAGGATTTTGAGACACGGCGGTCCTGGAAGGGATTTCTGAATGAAGTTGCTTGCCAGGCTCAGGCTGGCGGCCACCCTTGAGAATGTCCCCCGCGCTGTGGACTGTGTGCGCGAGTCGGCCCGGGCGGTCGGATTCGACGAACAGATGCAGTGCAGGCTCCAACTGGCCACGGACGAGGCCTGTGCCAACGTGGTGGATCACGCCTATCAGGGCCTGGAACCGGGCGACATGGAGGTCTGTTGCTGCCTGGACGGGCAGACCTTTATTGTCCGGGTGCGGGACTGGGGGCGGGGCTTTGATCCCGGAGCCGTGCCCGATCCAAAGGTCACCGCCCCTCTCCAGGAACGGACCCTGGGCGGCCTGGGGTTGTACCTGATCTATCAGGTGATGGATAGTGTCACCTTTACCTTCGATCCCAGGGAAGGGAATGTGCTGACGATGAAGAAGCGGCTGCCTGCCCGGCAGGAGTAAGCGGAGGGTGCGGAGTGCAGGCCGATGCTTCTCGACCGACAAAGGATTCGTGGCCGCCCGCCTCGACCCTTTATAGCCTGCTGCTGGGCCTGGCCGGGTTGGGGTGGCTGGGCTACAACCTGACCCTCTATCGGCAGCCGTTCCCCTGGCCGGCCCTCCTGGTCTTTGCCGGCCTGTCATTTCTGGTGCAGCGTTCCAGCTTTCACCTCGGCTCGCCCACCATTCACAGCCTGGCCGGGGTGATTGACCTGGCAGCCGTGTTGGCTCTGGGGCCGACGATGGGTGCGGTTGTGGCTGCCCTCAGCGGGTTGACCTATCTGGAGCTGAACGCCCTGCGCCATCACCGGCCTGACCGCTACCACCTGGTCGATCTCCCTCTATTCAACGCCGGCCTCAAGGTGCTGATGGCCTTTGCCGCCGGCGCGCTCTTTCGCCCATTGCCACTGGGGGCTGAGGGTTCTGCTCCGACCAGGGCGATGGAGGGGCAGGGCCTGTTGGCCCTGGGCAGTGTGTGCCTGTTGTGGTTCCTTCTCGATCACACCGCCTGGGGCCTGCTGGAGTATCTCCAGGGAGGAAGGGAGCAACTGCGCCTCTTTTTCCACCAGGCCATCCCTTCGGCGCTGCTGGTTGAACTGTTGCCCCTGCCCTTCAGCCTGGTTGTCGCCTTGGTCTACACCCATCTGAGCTGGGTGGCTTTTGCCATCCAATCGCTGGTCATCATCGCCGTGGCCGTGCTGGCCCAGCGCTGGGCCACCACCCGGACCAAACTGACACAGCGGGTGGCCGAACTGTCCACCATCGAGCAGATCGGCGCAGCCATCGCCCAGGCCCAACTGGATGTGGATGAAATCTGCAGGTTGATGTATGAGCATGCCCGCCGCATTGCCGACACGACCATCTTTCACCTGGGCCTGTTCGAAGGCGATGACTATACCCTCAAGCTTTGGATGCGAGAGGGGCAGCCGCAGCCGCCACGGACCTTCCGCCTGACCCCCGGCGTGGGGCTGATCAACTGGATGCGCGACTCGAAACAGCCGCTCCTGGTCGGCGATTTTGAAAAGGACCCGCTCCCGGCCCAGCCGGTCTACATTGCCGATCATCCGCCCCGCTCTGCGCTGTTTGTGCCCCTCATTGCCGGCGAGACGGTCATCGGCACCATGACCGTCCAGTCGTTCCGACGGCACGCCTACGGCGAAAGCGACCTGCGGGTCCTGTCGGCCATGGCCAACCAGGCCGCCGTCGCCATCCAGAAAGCCCAATTGTACGCCCAGGAGCACAAGCGGGTCCGACAACTGGCGACTATCGGCCAGGTGAGCCGCCAGGTGACCGCCACCCTGGAGCTGGAGGAGCTATTCCGGCGCGTGGTGGGCCTGATTCGTGAGAACTTTGGCTACTATCATGTCGGCGTCTTTACCGCCGACCGGGAGCGCCGGACGGTCACCTTCCAGGCCAGTGCCAGCGCCGGCCAGCATCCCGTCGCCGTCGAAGTGGCCTGGGGGGAGGGGCTGATCGGCTGGGCAGCTGCCCACGGTCAGCCGGTGGTCGTCAACGATGTGACCCAGGATGCCCGCTACCGCTGTGTCGAGGCACTGGAGGAAACCCGCTCGGAACTGGTCGTACCTCTCCTGCTGGATGATGAGCTGGTGGGCTTGCTCGACGTGCAGAGCGACCAACCCAATGCCTTTGGCCCCGATGACCTGTTCATCCTGGAGACGTTGGGCCGCCAGGTGGCCATCGCCATCCACGAGGCGCGGCTCTATGAGGCCGAACGACAACAGGCCTGGTTTGCGACCGCCTTGCTCCAGGTGGCCGATACCATGAGCCACGTCTCGGACCTGGATGCCGTGTTGACCACCATCGTTCGCCTGACCCCTCTCCTGGCCGGCGTGGACCGTTGTGCCCTGCTGCTGTGGGATGATGGCAGCGAGACCTTTATTCCGGCACAGACCTATGGCCTTTCGCGCGAGCTGCGGGAGACCTTCGACCACCTCTCGTTCCCGGCGGGGGGGTTCCCGGCACTGGACCTGGTGCGCTGGCAGAAAACCCCTCGCCTGGTCCGGGTTGCCGACGAGCCGGGATTGGTCCCCCCCGACCTGGTCCATACCTTCGATATCCGGGAGGTACTCCTGCTGCCGCTCCTGGCTCAGGGTGAATTGCTGGGGGCCATGATGGTGGACTATGCCGGCACCGCTCATCCTTTCCACCAGCGGCTGGTGGAGATGCTGGTCGGCATCGCCAATCAGGCAGCCATGGTCATCCACAGCGCCCGCCTGGTGCAGGCTCAACAGGAAGAGGCGTATGTCTCAATGGCCCTTCTCCAGGTGGCCGAAGCGGTCAGCCGTTCCACCGAGCTGGTCGAAACCCTGGCTGCCATTGCCCGCATTACCCCCATGCTCGTCGGGGTGGAGATGTGTGCTTTCTTCCTGTGGGATCAGGCCTCTGCCACCTTTGTCCCTTTTCAACAATATGGCCTGCGGGAGCCGGCCCGCTCCACCTTTGCCCGCCTGCGCCTGGCGGAGGATGACCCGCTGGTGCGTGAACTGCTGGCCGGCCGGCCGTTCGTCACGCTGCGCGACCTGCACCACCTGCCGGAGACTGCCCGGTCGGCGGCAGGCTCTGGCCTGGCTGCCCTGGGCCGGGAGTCGCTGCTGACCCTGCCCCTGATCAGCAAGGGGGAAGTGTTGGGCCTGATGAGTGTGGACTATACAGGCTCCACCCGCCGCTTTACCGGGCGCTGGGTGAACATCCTCACCGGCATCGCCGGTCAGGCGGCCATCGCCGTGGAAAACGATCGCCTGCTGCGGGAAGCGGCCGAACAGGAGCGGATGAAGCAGGAGCTGGACGTGGCCCGGCGCATCCAGACCAGCTTCCTGCCCGAGCAGTGTCCGCAGGTGCCTGGCTGGGAGCTGGCCGTCCTCTGGCGTTCGGCCCGGCAGGTGGGCGGCGACTTTTACGACTTTTTCCCACTGCCCCCGGCCAGGGAGATGATGACCGGCAACCGCATCGGCCTGGTCGTCGCCGATGTGGCCGACAAAGGGGTACCGGCTGCCCTGTTTATGGCCCTGTCGCGCACTTTGGTCCGCACTGTGGCCATGGACGGTCGGCCGCCGGCCGCAGCCATTGCCCGGGCCAACGACCTGATCCTGGCCGACGCCCGCGCCGGGCTGTTTGTCACCCTGTGCTATGCCGTGCTTCACCCCGATTCGGGGGAGGTCGTGTATGTCAATGCCGGGCACATGCCCCCTCTGCTGGTGCGGGCGGCCGATGGCACAGGCGAGACACTGGCGGGGACCGGCATGGCTTTAGGGGTGATGCCCCACATTGAGTTTGAGGAGCAGAGGGTGCATCTGGAACCAGATGACCTGCTCCTCTTTTATACCGACGGCGTCCTTGAAACCCTGAATGCGCAGCAACGGATGTTCGGCCGGGAGCGGCTCCTGCAGGTGGTCAGCAGCCACCGCCACCTGCCGGTGATGGAGCTGACCCGGGTGGTGGACGAGGCCCTCACCGCCTTCTCTGGCGATCTCCCTCAGTTTGACGATCTGACGCTGGTGGTGGCCAGGCGGAAAAGGGCAGGGGGCAGGGGGCAGG
>DAOTYI010000201.1:0-22287 GCA_034434895.1 Anaerolineae bacterium | reverse complement strand
CAGCCGGAGCTACGGCCCCGCTATCAGGCCCGCATCGGCGAACGGCTGTATGTCGTCCAGACCTTCCACATCCTCTACCCTGATGTGACTGTGGTCGAGCGGCCCTTCCGCGAGACGCTGGTGATGGACCGGGCGCGGCTGACCTTTGCCGTCTCGGATCAGCCGCTGCGTTTGGCCGTCGAGCCGACCGAACTCCGCGAGCCGTTTGTCGAGATCGTGCATGCCGCCGACGGCGAGGTGGTCACCGTGATTGAGGTGCTCAGCCCGGCCAACAAGACACCCGGCGAGGGCCACCAGATCTATCGCCGCAAGCAGCAGGAGGTGCTGCACAGCACCGCCAGTCTGGTCGAGATCGATCTGCTATCGCAGGGGCTGCATACCGTTGCCGTGCCCAGGGAGCTGCTCGCCCGCGCCGGGCCATACCGCTCCCTGGTGTGCGTCAACCGCGCCTCGAACCGCTTCGAGTTTGAAGTGTACCCCATCTCCCTGACGCGGCGGCTGCCCCGCGTCGGTGTGCCGTTGCGCCAGCCAGATGCCGATGTGGTGCTCGACCTGCCGGCCATTTTTGACCGCTGCTACGACAACGGCGGCTATGCCGATTTCGTGGACTATTCCCAGCCGCCGCCCGTCCCCCTGACGGACGAGGAGATGGCCTGGAAACAGACACTCTTTCAGGATGCCCCCCATGCCGATGCCGGGCCAGAAGAATAACTTGCGTTACGACCGGGTCATCCTGGACGTAGGCGGCACACTCCTTGGCTTTTACGACCGGAAACCGTTTCAGGATTTTTTGGCCGCAGCCGGCCTGCCGGCCGGCGACCAGGATGCCCGCGAGCTGCACCGGCGGCTGATTTCGGTCATTGTCGCCAACCGTGACGGCGCCCAGGGGTTGGGCGCTGACGAGGCCGAGCTCTATCACTGGTGGCGCGACAATTTTCGGCAGACCTGGCCCGAACGCCCCGACCTGGCCGACGAGATGCTGTGCTGGCTGCTCGCCGGCCGTTTCGACCGGCTCTATGACGATGTGCTGCCCACCCTGGAGGCGCTGCGCCAGATGGGGATGCCCCTGGCTGTCCTCTCCAACTTTGGCACGCACCTGCGCACTGTGCTGGAGCGGTTTGACCTGTTGCCCTTTTTTGACCTGGTTGTCGTTTCGGCTGAGGTGGGGCTGGCCAAACCCGATCCGCGCATCTTTGATCTGGTGGCCGACAAAGCCGACCTTCCTCGCAAACGGCTGTTGTACGTGGGCGACCATCTGGGCGACGACATCGAGGGGGCGCGGGGCGCGGGCCTGGACGCGGTGCTGATTGACCGGGCCGGCCGCTATGCAGATGCCCCCTGTCCGCGCATCGAGAGCCTGTGGGAGTTGGTGAGCTATGTTCAGCCGCCGACACGGCCGGCCCGCGCTGTCCTGTTTGACATGGATGGTGTGGTGCTCGACTCGATGCCGACCCACCTCCTCACCTGGCAGCAGGCGCTGGCCCCGTTGGGCATCCACCCGACTGCCGAAGACCTCTACCCTCTGGAAGGTGTCCCCAGCGACCTGATCGCCAGGCGGCTGCTGGGCCGGCCCTGCTCCGAGCAGGAAGCCGCCCGCCTGGTCGCCCTCAAGCAGGCTCTCTTCCGCCAGATTTTCGAGCCGAGACTGGTGCCGGGCCTGGGGCCGTTGCTGCATGACCTGCGCGGGCGGGGGTATCGGCTGGGACTGGTCACCGGCAGCGCCCGTTGTGTGGTGGATGAGAGCCTGGTGCCCACCGGCGTGGCCGGCCTGTTCGATACCATCGTCACCGGCGACCAGGTGGCGCATGGCAAGCCTGACCCGGAGCCATACCGCACCGCTGCCTGGCGTCTGGGACTGTCGCCTGGCGAGTGCCTGGCCGTGGAAAATGCACCGATGGGCATCCGCTCGGCCAGGGCAGCGGGGATGACCTGTGTGGCTTTACAGACGACGCTCCCCGCCGGGCAGTTGTCGGCTGCCGGCGCCGATCGGGTGTTTGCCGACGCCAGAGCCTTGCGGGCCTGGCTGCTGGCCTGCCGAGAGGAGGGGCACCCCTTCACCGGGACAATTGTGGGACAATAAACAGGAGCAGGCAGGCCAGATCAAGGGGGAGGAGAAGCAGATAGGGAACGGCCTGGACCAGAGGGTCCCGGCGGCGGGGAAGAAAAGGGCGGATGGCCAGGGCGGCGGCAGCAAAGCCGAGCATCAGCAGCGGCCAGTTGGGCAGCCACCCGACCAGCCTCAGGACCGCGGCGCCGGCCACCAGCAGGGCTGCCAGCAGCAGAGCGCGCTCGCGGCGCAGCGCCTCGCGCCAGCCCAGGGCCACGGCCAGGCCAATGGGCAGCAGGGCCGGGAAAAGGTAGCGCCCCTGGTGCTGGACGAAGCGGGTGTTGTACCAGATATAGCTGGCCAGGGTCAAGAGGGCCGACAGGGCCAGCAGACCCCCACCGGCCCACTGCCAGGCCGGGAACCGGGCGCGGCCAGGCCAGGTGCGGACGGCCCACAGGAAAAAGCCGACCAGGGCCAGAGCGGAGAAGATGGCCAGCGCCTGATAGAGCCGCTGGTCCAGCAAGACGCCCATCCAGCCAAACTGCCCCCAGAAGCTGCGGAACGTGGTCAGGCCAAAGTCGCGGAGCAGTTGGCCGGAGCCGTGGGCGGCGACAAACTCGGCGGTGCGGAGCTGGCCTACAACCACCTGCTCGTGGCGCTCAAGCCCCAGGAAATCCAGGTTGCCGTAGAGAGCGATGTTGCGCAGCCACCAGGGTAGACCCAGGGGAAGGGCAAAGAGCAAATAGCGAACGACAGGCAGAAAGGCGGAAGACCTTTTTTCGAGGCAGAGGTGGCGGACCGCAATGGCCAGCGGGACCAGGGGCAGGGCGATGTAGAGGCTGGATTTGGTGAGCAGGGCCAGGCCGGTGGTGATGCCCAGCAGGACGGGGAGATGGAGTTCGCCTTCCTTCAGCCTGGCCGGGTGGGACTCTGTGCCCGCCCCTTTCAGGTAGCGGATGGTGAGCAGGAGGATCGTGGTCAGCAACAGCTCGGCCAGGGTGTCGTTGTTGACGGCAGCGGTCATGGCCAGGTGCATCGGCAGAAAGGCGACAAAGGCAGCCACAGCCGGCGCCAGAAAGGGTCGGCCGGGGGCCAGTTCGCGCACCGCCCGGTGCACGACCACCAGGAGCAACGCGCCCATCCCCACCGACAGGAGCCGCAGGGGCAGCAGGCTGCCGCCGAACCATGAATAGATCGGCACAGCCAGAAGATAGTAGAGGGGCGGCTGATGGAACTCGTAGCGGATCGGGGCGATGCTCATCTGAAGGGGGAAATGGGCGGCCTTGATCTCCTCCAGATAGGCAGCCGGATAGTCGCCCGGCTTGAGCACCGGGAAACGGTGCCGCTCGGCCAGGTAACGGATATAGTTATAATGGGCCGGTTCATCCGGGGCCTGCCAGGCGGGGGTGCAGGCAGCATAGAGGGTGGCCAGGATCAGATAGCCGGCCAGGATGGCCGGTAGCAGCCAGCGGGCCGGTCGGGTCTGCGACGGTTCAGACATGATACCTCCCGGCGCTATTGTACCCCGGTTGGGCCCAAATCTCAAATTTCAACCTTCTCCTGCTTCGGCGAGGCCTGGGACTCTGCCGAAGCAAAGAAGGCCAGGCAGGAGGTGGAAAATGGATCTGGTACGCAAAGTGCGCCTTCTGATCGGAGCGTTGGCCCATGCGCCGTTCACGCCCCGGCCGGAGAAGGAGGACAACTCGCCCCAGGGCTCCAGGGAGCGGGGCTCCACACCTGTTTCCCCTGACCGTACGGCGTTGTCAGAGTCAGGTGCGGCGGCGGCCGAAACGGAGCGGGTGGCCGACCTGATCGCCCGGCAGAGGAGCGAGAACAACAGGTAGGTGAAATTATGGCTTGAGGAGGGCCTGGTAGAGGTCGAGCGTCTGGGAGGCGATCCGGTCCCAGCGGAACTGCGCCGACAGGGCCAGCGCCCCTGTGCCCAACACCTGGCGCAGGGCGGGCCTGGCCGCCAGGTGGGCGATGGCGCCGGCCAGGGTCTGGGCATCCTGCCGGGGGACCAGGTACACGTTCTCACCGGACACCAGTTCAGGCAGGGGGAGACGGGGTTCGGTGGTGACAACAGGGACGCCGTGGGCCAGGGCGGCGTGGAACGTGCCATGCAGGAAGGAAACCCCATCGCGGAAAGGCAGCACGCACAGGTCGGCGGCGGCAAAACAGGCCGAAACCTCCTCGGCGGGCAGGTAGCCGGTCCAGCGCACGCGTTCCCCCAGCCCCAATTCGGCGATGAGGGCCTGGATGCGGGCCAGGCAGGCGACATTGGTCGGGTCACTGCTGCCGGTCTGACCGCCCAGGAAGAGCAACAGCGGGTTCCCGGCAGGGAACGGATCGGACAGGAGGAGTTTCAGGGCGTGGAGCAGGGTGTCCACCCCCTTTCGCTCATTGATAAAGCCGAAAAAACAGAGCAACAGGTCATCGGGGCCGGCCCCCCAGCGGCTGCGCCAGGCATCGCGGTCATAGCCGGTGGGCAGGCGAGGGGTGATGTTAGAGCCGATGGGGATGAGGGCCGGGGGACGGCCCAACTCGCGTTGCAAATTCTCAAAATCCTCGCGGTTGGTGGTAATGGCTGCGTCGCTCCGGCGGGCCAGTTCGTTCACCACCCGGCGGCGCAGGGGGCCGGCTTTGGGAAAGAGATAGGGCACTCTCAGATCGTGGAAGGTGACGGCTGTGCGGGGCCGGTCTGCGCCGGACCAGCGCAGTCGCCAGGGCAGAAAATTGACCGCCGGGTGCAGGGCATAGGCCGCCGCCTGGTATTGGATGTGCACCACGTCGGGCCGTTGCCGGCGGATCAGGTCGAGGAGGATGCGCCAGCAACTCCAGTCCCAGCGCCTCACCGCCGGGTGGACGGTCAGCCCTTCCACCGTTCCGGCCTGCGTCGAGGTGGCGATGTGCACCTGGCAGCCCAGGTCGCCCAGCGCCAGCCCTAACTCACGGGTATAGTCGCCCACCCCCCCCTGCATCGGCGGGAATTCGCCGGTGACAAACAGGACTTTCATTTTGCCTCAGCCTGTGTTATAATGGCCCAGGAGGTCATAAGCGGTGGAGGAACTGCTCCAACGTCTGGCGGAATTACGGCCCATTTTTGAACAGGAGCCCCGGATCGCAGCCGTCTACCTGTTTGGCTCGCAGGTGGATGGGTATGCCATGCCGTGGAGCGATATTGACCTGGCGGTGCTTTGGACTGAACCGGTCTCCTTTGCCACCGAACTGGACCTGGGTGTCCAGCTCTCCCTGGTTCTGGGCACCGACCGGATTGATCTGTTGAATCTGGGAAAAGCCCCTCTGCCATTGAAACAGCGTGTCATCTCCACCGGTCTTCTCTTGTACGAACGAACACCAGAACCTCTCTCGAACTTTATTGAAGAGACCATGCGGCGGTATTTTGATTTCTGCCCTGTCCTGGAAACCTATCATCGGGAGTTTGTCAGGTCGCTGGAGTACGACTATGCGCTTTGATCCCGTGATTGTGGACAGCCGCATCCTGGTGATTGAGACGATTTAGAGGATTTTCGAGCCTTTATCGCCGACATTCGTCGGATCGTGGCGTCCGCAGGCCGGAACGGAGAACCTGCCAGTAGGCCCTGACCCGTTCGGCCCGCAGGGGACGCTTATGCCCCACCAGCCACTTGAGCCCCTCTCGCGCCAGTTGATAAACACAGGTTGCCAGCAGAAATCGGCGCAACAGCCCGGCCTGGAGCGGGCCGTGGTGTTTGCGGAAATAGCGCACTTTGCTGCTCTGGAAATGGATATGCCGCGCCGCGACTACCTGCTCGCTGCTGCGGCCTTCATGGTGGATGATGGTCGCTGTCGGCAGGTAGACGACTTCCCAACCGGCCTCTTTGATCCGCTTGCACCAATCCAGCTCTTCGGAGTACATGAAAAAGCCTTCATCCAGCCCGCCGACCTGCTCATAGACCTGACGACGGACCAGGAGGCAGGCCCCAACCACCCAATCCACCGGTTGGACGACATCGTCGGGGGTGTCGGCCATGTAGTAGCGGCGCAGGATGGGGTTGTCACGCCACCACTCCTGGATGACCGTGCTTTCCACCAGGGCGGTGGGCAAGGTGGGGAAGCGCCGCCGCGACGATTGCCGGCTGCCATCGGGGTAGCGGAGCTGCGGCCCCAGCGCGCCGACCTGCGGGTGAGCCTCCATGTAGCCGACCATCGTCGCCAGGGCATCGCCTACAACCTCGGTGTCGGGGTTGAGGAGCAACAGATAGCGCCCCTGGGCCAGGGCCAGCCCCTGATTGTTGGCCGCGGTAAAGCCCCGGTTCTGCTCGTTGGCGATGAGATGCACCTGGGGAAACTCGACACGGACCATGCCGGCGCTGCCGTCGCTGCTGGCATTGTCCACGACAATGATTTCGAGGCCCGGCCCCTGCTCTTGACCGACCAGGATCGAACTCAGGCAGCGGCGGAGGAGGTCACGGACGTTCCAACTGACGATGACGATGGACAGGTCAACCACGGTTTCTGAAAACCACTAAGGACACGAAGGGCACAAACAATTTCTATTCATTGACATACATTTCTTTGCTTTTGTGGCAGGCCCTTCAGGCAGGCTGTTATTTGTGCCGGGACACGGCATAATCGGCCAGGGCGTGAAGGATGGAGCGGGGTTCTCCCTCCGGCAGGGCGGTCAGGGCGGTCTGACTGCGGGCAATAAAGTCGCGGGCGCGGTCCATCGCCTGGGCCACCGCCCCTGATTCGACGATGGCGGCGACCACCGTCCGGACCAGATGGTCCTCGCTCCCGCCACGGATGACGGCGGCCACCCGTTCATCTTTTGGGTGGCGGTGCAGAAAAAAGAGGGTCGGCAGGGTCACGATCCCTTCCCGCAGGTCGCTGCCCACCGGTTTGCCCAACACCTCTTCACTGCCCTGGAAATCGAGCACATCGTCCATGATCTGAAAGCCCATGCCCAACAGCCGACCATATTCGCGCAGGGCCTGCACTTCGACCTCCGGGGCACCGCTGAGCACAGCCGCCGCTTCGGTGGCAGCGGCAAAGAGGGAGGCGGTCTTGGCGTGGATGCGCCGCTCATAGCCCTCCAGGGCGGCCTGCCAGGCCTGGTCATTGTCCAGGCGGGGAGGGGTATGGCGGTCAAAGATCTGCTGCAATTCGCCGCTGCAGATGGTCATCAGGGTTTGGGCGAAAATGGCCATGACCCGGACATTTCCGCTCTCGGCGGCCAGGGCGGCTGCGCGGGCAAAGAGATAATCGCCGACGAGCACGGTGGTTTCTGGACTCCAACGGGCATTGAGGGTCATCCTGCCCCGTCGCAGGAGCGCCCCGTCAATCAGGTCGTCATGGACCAGGGTGGCGGTGTGCAGCATCTCCACCGCTGCCGCCAGGGCAACCAGCCTGTCAGGGTCGGTTGGGTGGAACCGGGCGGCCAGCAGTGCCAGGGCCGGGCGCAGCCGCTTGCCGCCACTCTCCAGCAGGCCCTCCAGCACGGTCGTGAGCTGGGGATAGTCGGGGTGGGTCGGTTCGCGCATCTTGCGCTCTACCTGTTCCAGGTCGGCAGCCAGCGGCTCTAGCAAGGGGATCGTCTTCAAGCTACTTCCTCTTTTGATTGGATATTGGGTATTGGGTATTGGGTATTGGGTATTGGGGCTACCTCAAAGCCAAATAGACGTTGGGCGTTGGCGGTGGTCACCTCAGCCAGTCTCTCCACCGGCATCTCCCGCAATTCGGCAATCCGTTCGGCCACCAGGCGGAGGTAGGCCGGTTCGTTGCGCCGGCCCCGATAGGGATGCGGCGTCAGGAACGGGCAGTCGGTCTCGAGCAACAGCCGGTCCAGTGGCAGCCAGGCCACAATTTCCGACAGCTGGCGGGCGTTCTGGTAGGTGACCGGCCCATCCACGCCCAGGTAAAAGCCCAGGGCCACCACCTGGCGGGCCATCGCCAGATCGCCGGAGAAGCAGTGAAACACCCCCCGGCGCTGCGGCGGGTCCTCGGCCACCCAATCGGCCAGGATGGCCAGCACCTCGTCGTGGGCCTCCCGGTCGTGAATAATGACCGGCTTGCCGAGCCGGGCGGCCCAGGCAAGCTGCGCCCGGAAGGCCCGTCGCTGCAAATCGCGGGGCGACAGGTCCCGGTAAAAGTCCAATCCGATCTCCCCCACGGCCACCACCTTGGGATGGCGGGCCAGATCGCGGAGCCCGGCCAGGGTTGCCCCGTCCAGATTCCTGGCTTCGTGGGGATGCACTCCCACAGCAGCATAGACCGGTCCATGCTTCTCGGCCAGGGCCACCGCCCGTCGGCTGGATTCCAGATCGGCCCCGACATTGAGGATGGCAGCCACACCGGCCACTTCAGCCCGTTCCAGAACCGCCTCCCGGTCGGCGTCAAACTGGGGAAAGTCGAGGTGAGCGTGGGTGTCAATCAGGCTCATGCGCTAGGCCAGCCCCGCAATCCGCAGCCCATCGTGCAGGATCGGCTGCACCCGTGCCTGGTCGGTCGTCTCGCAATAGACGCGCAAGATCGGTTCGGTGCCGGAGAAACGGATCAGCAGCCAGCCGCCGTCCTCCAGGCCGAACTTGAAGCCGTCGGTGGTGTCCAGGCCGGTCACCGTCAGCCCGCCGATGGTCTTCGGCCTGGCGTCCAGGATGCGCTGGCGGGTGGCCGCCCGGAGCGACTCGTCGAAGCGCCTGTCTACCCGGTCGTAGTAGTGCGGCCCCACCCGGGCGTACAGGTGTTCGATGAGCTGCGATGGGGTCTTGCCGGTGCGGACCATCAGGTCCAGGAGGTACAGACCGGCCAGGAGGCCATCCCGCTCCGGCACGTGGCCGCGAAAGGCATAGCCGCCGCTCTCCTCGCCCCCGATGAGGGCCCCGGTCTCCAGCATCTTGGGGGCGACATATTTGAAGCCCACGCCGGTCTGATAGACCGGGACGTTGTACAGCCTGCCCAGCTTTTCCAGCATGGAGGTGGTGGACAGGGTCTTGACAATCGGCCCCCGCTCGCCACGCACCTCCAGGAAGTAGAGGGCCAGCAGGGCATAGACCTGGAGCTGGTTGATAAAGCGGCCCTGTTCGTCGCCGAGTCCCACCCGGTCGGCGTCGCCGTCGTTGATGATGCACACATCGGCCCCCAGCTCCACCGTCTGGCGCAGCCCGGCGTCCACGTTGGGCGGGATCGGCTCCGGGCGGTTCATTTCCGGGAAGAGCGGATTGCGCTCCGCGTGGATCTCGATGATGCGCGTCCGGCCACCGCCCAGCAGGCGGGGGAACCAACCGGCGCCGTTGCCCCACATGGCATCCACCAGCACCGTCAGCCCGGCATCCCTGATCGGTTGGACATCAATCAGCCGGCCAAGTTGCTCCAGGTAAGCCGGGGCCGGGTCGAAATATTCGACCATTCCCTGCGCCTGGGCTTTTTCCAGAGGGAGGCGCCGGACCCCCTCGATCGTCGGGATGCGGCGTTCGATCTCTAACAGGCCGTCGGGCGCAATGGCCCCGCCATGCCGGTCGCGCACCTTGAAGCCGTTGTCGGTGGGTGGGTTATGGCTGGCGGTGATATTGACCGCCCCGGCTGCCCCCTGGGCCACCACCGCATACGAAATGACCGGCGTCGGCGTCGCCTGGTTGGTGAGCAAGACGCGAAAGCCGTTGCCGGCCAGCACCTCGGCCACGGCGGCGGCAAAATGCTCCGAGGCGAAGCGTTTATCATAGCCGACCACAATCGTCTGGCCGCCCTGACCCTGGTCCAGCAGGTAAGAAGCAAACCCTTGCGCGCAACGTCGCACATTGTCAAAGGTATACTCCTCGGCGATGCGCCCTCGCCAGCCGTCGGTGCCAAAATGGATTCTAGTTTCCACTATTCATCTCCACCTTTTTCAGTTGTTCGGATAGGAAATGCATCAGTTCCCGGGCCAGGCTCGTCACATAGTCCGCGTGCTCTGGGGTGATATCGGCCGCTCTGGCATACCGGGCTTTGTTGCGGAGTTCGAGAGCGCGCCCCAAGCGCGTCGCATATTCCCGCGTGGCCAGGCCAGGGACAATATATTCCCGCGAAAAGATCTGAATCAGCCCGCCGTGAGTGGTGGGCAGGTCTTGGATCCTGAGCGTCAGGGCCCCCTTCACGGCCAGCTCGGCTGCATTGTACGCTCCATCTACGGCCAGGCGGTAATAGTTCATCTGTCCGGCCCCCTCGGCTTGCGCCAGATACTCACGGGCCAGCTCCAGCCACCCCAGGGCTTCTTGATAGCGGAGCATCTTCTCATCCATGCGATAGATCTCCCTGCCGGTTTGCAGAGTGCGATACAGAAACCAATTGGTGGGCACCCGCAGATCGGATAAGCTAAAGACCAGCGGTTCGACATGTTCGCCCCAGGCCAGCGCCGTCTCCAGGCTGACTTCTGCCGCCACCTGGGCCAGGTTGTCGAGCGACCCTGTGCCAAAGACGAGCAGATCCACATCGCTCTCCGGCTGCGCCTCGTCGCGGGCCACGCTGCCAAACAGCACAATGCGGGCCACCCTGTCTCCGACCGGGCTGGCCAGCAAACGGGCCGCAAAGTCGGCGGCTGCATTCAGCTTGGGGTTGTTGTTAGCCCCCAACCTGGTCGCAAACTGTTCGCGGCTGCGCTCCTGGCCCATGCCTCACCCTTTCTGTCATCGTCGCAGGGTGGTCATCTCGGTCACGTCCGGGAAGCGTTCGCCCTGTTCCAGCATCTGGATGTCTGCCTCGACCATCATGCGGATCAGGTCGGCAAAGCTCACCTGCGGTTCCCAGCCCAGCTCCCGCCTGGCTTTGCTGGCATCGCCAACCAGCAGGTCCACCTCTGCCGGGCGGAAGAAGCGGGGGTCGCTCACCACATACTCCCGATAGTCCAGCCCCACATGGCCAAAGGCCACCTCGCACATCTCGCGGATCGAATGGGTCTCCCCGCTGGCGATGACATAATTGTCCGGCTTTTCCTGCTGGAGCATCAGCCACATGGCCCGCACATAATCCCCGGCAAACCCCAGGTCCCGTTTGGCTTCCAGGTTGCCCAGGCGCAGTTCGGTGGCGTGACCGGTCTTGATCGCCGCCACACCCAGTGAAATCTTGCGTTCCACAAACTCGATCCCCCGCCGGGGGGAGCCGTGGTTGAACAGGATGCCGGAGCTGGCGTGCAGGCCGTAGGATTCGCGGTAGTTGACGGTGATCCAGTGGCCATACACTTTGGCAACCCCATAGGGGCTGCGGGGATAGAAGGGCGTCTTTTCATTCTGCGGCACTTCCTGCACTTTTCCAAACATCTCGCTGCTGGATGCCTGATAAAAGCGGATCTCCCTGTCCACCATCAGGATCGCGTCCAGCAGGCGGGTGACGCCCAGGGCGGTCACTTCGCCGGTGAGCACCGGCTGTTGCCATGAGGTGGGCACGAACGATTGGGCGGCCAGGTTATAGACCTCGGTTGGCCGGAACTCGCGCAGGATGCCGATCAGAGAAGCCTGGTCCAGCAGGTCGCCCTGGACCAGGGTGATATGATCCTGGATGTGGCGCAGGCGGTCCAGGTTCACCACCGAACTGCGCCGCACCATGCCGATCACGTCGTATCCCTTTTCCAACAGGAACTCGGCCAAGTAGGAGCCATCCTGGCCGGTGATGCCGGTGATGAGTGCTCTTTTCATGTTTTACCTTTTCACCTGCTCACGCCAGTAGTTCAGGATGTCACGCAGGCTCTGTTCAAACGGGATCGTCGGCTGCCAGCCGGTGTGCTGTCGGAGGCGCGCGGCGTCGCACACAATGTCCGGCACGTCCGAAGGCCGCATCCGTTCCGGGTCCTGTCGCACCTGGATCGGCACCCGGCTCATCGCCAGCAGCAGATCCAGCATTTCCTGGATGGAATGGGAACAGCCCGCGCCTACATTATATACCTGTCCCGGCTCGCCGTGGGTGAGCAACATCACGTAGGCCCGTACCACGTCGCGCACATCACTGAAATCGCGCCGGGCGGCCAGGTTCCCAACCTCAATGACGGGCGGCCGCAGGCCCGCCTCGGCAGCGGCGATCTGGCTGGCCAGGTCGGGGGCGACAAAGCCGGTGCGCTGCCGGGGGCCGATGTGGTTGAACGGCCGGACCCGGACCACATGGAGCTGATGGGCCAGGTAGTATTGCAGGCCCATCAGGTCCTGGGCCACCTTGCTGAGGGCATAGGCGTTGGTGGGGCGCAACGGGGTGTCTTCATCTACCGGCAGATCGTCCGGCGAAATCGGGCCATATTCTTCGCCGGAACCGACGACCAGCACCCGACAATCGGGCCTGACCCGGACCACCCCTTCCAGGATGTTGAGTTGGACCCGGATGTTGGTTTCCAACGTGCCCCACGGATCGTGCCAGGAAGTGGAGACGAGGGGCTGCGCGGCCAGGTGAAAGATGGCATCCGGCCGGGCCTGTTCCAGGACAAAGGTTGCCACCTCCAGCCGTGAGAGTTCTGCCGGGTAGAGTTCCAGCCGGTCACGCAGATGGGTGATATTGTCATAGAGTCCGAACACCGTGCCGGCCACCTGCCAGTCGGTCTGGTCCAGCAAATACTCGGCCAGGTGGCTGCCGACAAAGCCAGAGATGCCGGTGATAAGCGCCTTCAAGCTGCCCTCCCCTCGCCGGAGGTCAACCGTCCCCGGTTGCTTGCGGGTTATTATACCCTACTTTGGGCCTCATCGCAAAGGACAAAAGGCCAGGCGACCAGATGCCGTTGCAGAGCAGTGCGATTGATGTTATAATAGATAGCAGCCGGACAGGAGCGTTGGGTTCGACCATGGCCAGCCACAGGCTCGTTATGCAAAGGTTCCGACAGGGTACTGACCCTGCTCAGGAGGCTGAGGTCTGGATGGAGGCAGGCCAGATTGCGGCCCGGCAAGGCAGGCGGGCGGAGGCACGTGGCCTGGTGCAGGCAGCCGTCCAGGCCAGGCCCGACTGGGCCGAAGCCTGGCTGTGGCTGGCGCAGATGACGGAAGATCGGCGGGAGCGCCAGGCTCTGTTGCGTCAGGTGCTGACCCTGGAGCCGGAGCACGCCCAGGCCAGGGCGGAGCTGGCTCGCCTGGAGAGAGGAGCCACAGGCAGCAGGCGGCCGGCAGCCACGCTCCGGCACAGGCGGATCGCAGGCCTGCTGACACTGCTGGTCATGCTTTTGCTGGCGGCGCTGCTGATCGGGGGACCGGTGGCCTATAGCCTGGCCCGGCTGATCTCCACTCCAACGCCGGCCGCCACACCCACGCCCACGCTGACACCGGCGCAGATTGTGGACCAGTTTGTGCCCCGCCTGCAGGCAGCCCTGGCGAGCCAGAGCTGGGAGCGGGCTGCTGAGATCGTGGCCATCATGGAGGCGGTGGAGCCCTCCGGTGCGGAGGCGCGGCATTGGGCCCTGGTTGTGTACAGGCAACACGGCCAGGCCCTGGTGCAGGCCGGCCAGATCCGGGCGGCGCTGGAACAGTTCGATCAGGCGGTGGCCCTGGCCCCTGACGATGAAGAGGCACGGCTCTGGCAGCAGAGCACCCGAACCTATCTGGAGGGGCAGGGGGCCCTGGAGGCCGGCGATTGGGCGATGGCCATCCAGGCCTTTGCCCGGGTCCAGGCGCAGATGCCCACGTACGCCGACGTGGCGGCCCGGCTGGCCGAGGCGTATTGCCGTCAGGCAGAGGCCGCCCTGGAGGGCGGCGACCTGAGCGGGGCTATCGAAACGCTGAATCAGGCCCGCCAACAGTTGCCGGACGATCCGCAGGTGACAGACCTGCTGGCCCAGGCCTATCGGCAGCGCGGCCTCTTCCGTGAGGAAGAGGGCCAGTTGGAGCAGGCCCGCTCCGACCTGGAAACGGCCCTGCTCTTGCGGCCTGGCGATGCGGAGGCTCAGGCCGGCCTCGACCGGGTGCTCTACCGGCTCTTCCCGCCCAGGCGGATCGAGATTGATATTTCACAGCAACATCTCTACGCCTGGGAGGGGGACAGGCTGGTCTACAGCTTCCCCACCTCGACCGGCCTGCCGGGGCAGGACACGGCCACCGGCCATTTTCAGGTTCTGGACAAGCTGCCGATGGCTTACTCCAGTGTCTGGCACTTAAAGATGCCCTACTGGCTGGGCATTTATTATGTGGGCAACATCGAAAACGGCATTCACGCCCTGCCCATTCGCCCCGATGGAAGTGTGATGTGGGCCGGGTTGCTGGGCCAACGGGCTTCCTATGGCTGTGTGATCCTCAGCACCGAGGCTGCACGCCTGATCTATGACTGGGCCGAAATCGGCATGCCGGTGGATATTCACTACTGACGAGTTGATTGACAAGGAGCAATCATGGTGAGGAGAGCTTTTGAAGAACAGATCCGGGAGTTGTTGGAAGACCTGTTGGCGATGGGCCAGATGGTGGCCGATTCGATTGACCGTTCCGTCCAGGCCCTGGCCCAGCAGGATGTGGAACTGGCCCAACAGGTCGTGGACTTTGACGATGAGATCAACGCCGCCCAACACGACATTGACGAAAAATGCCTGGTGTTGATCGCCACCCAACAGCCGATGGCCAGCGACCTGCGCACCATTCTGGCCGTGTCCAACATCGCCTCGGAGTTGGAGCGGATGGGGGATTACACGGAGGGGATCGCCAAGCTGGCCATCAGGCTGGCCGGCCAACCCTTCATCAAACCGCTGATTGATATCCCACGCATGGCCCAGGAGGGGCGCCACATGTTGCTGGCTGCCCTGGAAGCCTTTGCCCGCGAAGATGTAGAGGCTGCCCGGCAGGTCGGCCAGGCCGATGATCTGGTGGATGCCCTGTACGACCAGGTCTACCGCGAACTATTGATCTTTATGATGAACGACCCCCGGACCATCACCCAGGCCACCTACCTGCTGTGGGTAGCCCACAACCTGGAGCGGATCGCCGACCGCACGACCAACATCGCCGAGCGGGTGATCTTTGTGGCCAGCGGAACGATTGTCGAGCTGAACCGGTAAAAACCGGCCCCGGAGCATGGATGAAATAGGAATCGGGAGGCAGGGATCATGAGCCTGGATACGAGCCAACTCACCCAGATGGTGACCTGGCTGGACGAAGAACACCGCCGTGACAAGGCCGAACTTGCGCGCCTGCAACAACGGCTCCACAGCCAGGAAGTCGAGTTGCAGGACCAGGCCCGGGTCATCCAGGAGCTGGAGGGGCGGATGGCGGGCCTGCAGGCGCAACTGCTCAAATTTTCGCAACTGGAGACGGCGCTTCAACAACTGAAAAACGAAGTGGTCCAGATGCTGGCCCAGGCCGATGAGCGCCGCCAGCAGGAAGCGCGGGAGATAGAGCGGGTGCGGGCCATCGAGCGCGACAATGTCAGCCGGGCGCTGAACGAAATCCGTCGCGAGCTGCAGCGCCTGCCCCGCCTGGACGAAGAGATGGGCCTGCGCAAGGCGGAACAGGGACGGGTGAGCGAGGCGTTGCTGAACATGCAACAGGAGCTGGCTGCCCTGAGCAAGGAGGTGGAAGGCAAACTGCGCAGCGTGTCCTTCCTGGAGGATGGCCGCCAGCAGGATAGCAAGCGGATCGCCCGCCTGCAGCAGGAATCGCTGGAGGCGATGAAACGCCTGGAACAACAGGGGTCACGCCTGCAGATGGTCGAGGATGCGGTGCAGCGTCAGGAGCGGGATAGCGGCGAATTGAAAGAGCTGCTTTCGCAACTGCGCACGGCGCAGCGGGAGTTTATCGAAAGGCAGCTCCTGGAGGCCGATCACCTGAAACGGCAGGTGGCTGAATGGGGCGAGACGCTGGACGCGCAGGTCAAAAAGATAGACCACTTTTCGGCGCAGATGCAACAGTTTGGCGAGGCGTTTCGCGAAGACCGGCAGGTGGTGGACAATATCGAGCGGTTCCAGGAACAGATCCGGCGCGACCAGACCCAGGTGGCCGAATTGCAGCGCCTGGGTGAGGAGCGCCAGAAACGCCAACTGGAGCAGTGGCAGGAAGAGAATGAAAAGCGGTGGAGAAGGGAGCTTCTGCGCTGGGATCATCAATGGACCGAGCAGGCCAAACGCAACCAGCAGATCGCCGACACCTTCGCCCAGGTAGAACAGCGGCTGGCCCATCATCAGTCCCAGATCGAAGCCGTGTGGAAATTCCTGGAAGCGCAGATCACCTACCAGACTCAGGAGTCGCGCCGCTGGCTGGGCGAGATGACGCGGCTTCTCGAAGAAAGGCCAAAGAAGGATTGATATTAGAGATTAGAGATTGGATATTAGAGATTAGAGATTGGAGATTGGAATCATCAATATCCAATATCCAATATCCAATATCCAATATCTAATACCTGATCTCTGACATCTGTGGGGGGGAGGAGGAGTGCGCGTCATTGGAACCGCCGGCCACGTAGACCATGGCAAGTCCACTCTGGTCCGCGCCCTGACCGGGATTGACCCCGACCGGCTCAAGGAAGAAAAAGAGCGGGAGATGACCATTGACCTGGGCTTTGCCTGGTTGACCCTGCCCAGCGGCGAGCGGGTGGGCATTGTGGATGTGCCCGGCCACAAAGATTTCATCAAGAACATGCTGGCCGGCGTGGGGGGCATAGATGCGGCGCTCTTTGTCGTGGCCGCCGACGAGGGGGTGATGCCCCAAACCCGCGAACATCTGGCCATCCTCGACCTGTTGCAGGTGCGCGGCGGCGTGGTGGCCCTGACCAAGACCGACGCCGTCCAGGATGAAGGCTGGCTGGACCTGGTGGAGGCCGATCTGCTGGAGGTGCTGGAGGGCACGGTCCTGGAGGGAGCGGCGGTGGTCCGCTGCTCGGCGCGCACGGGGCAGGGACTGGCCGAACTGGTAGCCGAATTGGACCGCTACCTGGCCACGAGCGCGCCCCGCCGCGACATAGGCCGCCCCCGCCTGCCGGTGGACCGGGTGTTCACCATCGCCGGCTTTGGCACGGTGGTCACCGGCACGCTCAGCGATGGCACCCTGACCGTCGGCCAGGAGGTGGAGATCCAGCCTTCCGGCCTCAAGGCCCGCATCCGGGGCCTGCAGACCCACAAAGAAAAGATAGAACGGGCTGTGCCGGGCAGCCGCGTGGCCATCAACCTGACCGGTGTCAGCACCGACCAGGTGCAACGCGGCGACCTGGTCACCACCCCCGGCTGGCTGCGGCCGACAACCCTGGTGGATTGTCACCTGCGCACCCTGGCCGAGGCCCCAACTCCCCTCAAGCACAACGCCCCGGTGGACCTGTTCAGCGGTGCGGCCGAAACCCTGGCCTGGGTGCGCCTGCTGGACAAGGAGATGCTGTCCCCCGGCGACGAGGGGTGGGTGCAACTCCGGCTGGCCAGGCCGATGGCGCTGGTCAAAGGGGACCGCTTTATCATCCGCCAACCCTCACCCAGCATGACCATCGGCGGAGGGTGGGTGGTCAACCCCTTCCCCGGCCGCCGCTATCGCCGTTTCCGCACCGAGGTCATCGAGCGACTCCAGACGCTGGCCCACGGCACCCCGGCCGACATCCTGCTCCAGGACCTGGAACGGCAGCAACCGTGCGAAGTCCGCGACCTGCTGGGCCGCACCGGCCTGGCCCGCCAGCAGGCCCAGGAATCATTGCGCTCCCTGGTGAGCGAGGGACAGATTCTGCTCCTGGATAGCAGCCTGATCGCCGCTCCCCTGCCTGCCTCCATCCCTGACCCCTGCTTCCTGATCTCCCGTTCCGGCTGGGGGGCTGTGCACGAGCGGATCGGGGCCCTGCTGGCCGAGTACCATGCTCAGTTCCCGTTGCGCGCCGGGATGCCCCGTGAGGAGGTGAAAAGCCGCCTGGCCCGCCATGTTCCCAACCTGTCACCCCGGCTGTTTCACGAAATCGTTGCCCGCGCCACAACCGAAGGCTGGCTGGCCGAGGCGGGCAGCGCCCTCCGGCTGGCTTCCCACCAGGCAGCCTTTACGCCCCAACAGCAACAGGCCGTGGAGGATTTGCTCCACACCTTCCGCCAGAACCCCTACCTGACCCCCTCGGTGGCTCAGTGCCAGGAGAAGGTTGGCCTTGAACTGCTCAACGCCCTGCTCGAACAGGGCCGCCTGATCCGGCTGAACGAGGAGGTGATCTTGCTGGCCGAGACCTACGAAGAGATGCGCGACCGGGTGGTGGCCTGCCTGCAAGAACAGGGGCGCATTACCGTCGCTCAGGTGCGCGATCTGTTCAACACCAGCCGCAAGTACGCCCTGGCGTTGCTCGGTTACCTGGATGAAAAGCGGATCACGCGCCGGGTGGGGGACGAACGGGTGCTGAGATGAGCAGCAGGAGGCAGGAGGCAATACGCATCACGCATCGCGTTTGGCGTTTCACCTTTGACGAGGGGGAAACCATGAAACCCAAAATTGACAAGACCCAATTCGGCTCGATCACCATTGAGGGGGAAACCTACGAGAACGATGTGATCATCCGCCTGAACGGTGAAGTGAAAAAGCGGAAAAAGAAGCTGTCCAGGGAGGTGTACGGCACCTCGCACACCATTTCGCTGGACGAAGCCAGGCATATTTACGAAAAGGGGGCAGAGCGGTTGATCATCGGTGCCGGGCAGCATGGCCTGGTCGAGCTGTCCAAAGAGGCAGCCGACTATTTCGCCAGCCACGATTGTCAGGTGGAACTGCTGCCCACCAAAAAGGCGATCAAGGCCTGGAACGAGGCGAAAGGGGCGGTGATCGGGCTTTTCCATGTAACCTGTTGAGCCAGGCATAGAGCCGGGGAAGGAAAAAGGCCGGCGGACGATCCGCCGGCCTTGCCTTTTCAGCCGGGGTGGCCGAAGGCAATGCCTTCGGCCACCCGCAGTAGGGCAACTGCTCGCAGTTGCCTACTTATTTAGAAATTTTTGGTGATGAGCGGCAGGTAGTAGTAGTAGAACGAAGGCGGGGGTGCCTGCACACACACCTCCACCGGCAGGAACTGCTCCAGGACGTAGGGGTCGTTGTACTCGATCTTGAGGGTGCCGGTGTAGCACTCGTCCACGGTCAGACCGCTGGAGTCGAAGGTCAGCACGATCTCCTGGCTCTCGTCCGGGGCCACGGTGCCGCTCACCGGCTCGACGGTCAGCCAGGGGATGTCCCACGCGCTGCTGAGGGCCATGCTCACTGCCTCATAGGCGTCAATGCGGCCCCAACCGTAGACGTTGTTGGGCACGTCGAACGGGGTATCGCCGCCGCAGCCCTGGGTGGTGGTGATCGGCGTGGCGCTCTGCTCGATCAGCCAGTAGGTGACCTGCACATCCCCGCGCAGTTCGGGCACGGCCGACCAGATGAGGGCTGCTTCACCGGCCACATGCGGGCTGGCCATCGAAGTGCCGCTGTAGGAGGCATAGCCGTTGGTGGGGACAGAGGAGCGGACGCTCACGCCCGGAGCCGAGACATTGGGCTTGGTGATGCCGGTGATGGCCGCCGGGCCACGGCTGGAGAAGACGGCGATGTTATCGTTGCTGTCGGTGGCGCCGGTGCCTATCACGTTCGCCAGGTCACCCGGACTGCCCGCCGTGCCACAGGAGGGGCCGTTGTTGCCGTTGGAGAAGGAGGGGAAGATGCCGGCTGCCCGCCAGGCGTAGACGACCTGGTTGTACCACCACTGGCCTTGCCCCCCACCCCACGAGTTGCTGACCACATCGGGCCGCATGGCCGGGTCGGGGTTGGCCCCGGTCAGGTCCCACGGCGCCAGGATGAACTCGGCGCACTCCAGCAGTTCGGCATCGTAGCCGTAGCCGGTGTTGTTGTCAAAGCCATCACAGGCGATCCACTTCGCGCCGGGGGCCATGCCGATGCCGTTTGTGGCCGAGATCGGGTGGGTCGGGTCATCGCTGCCGACCATCGTGCCCATGGTATGGGTGCCGTGGCCGGAGGCATCGGTCGGTTGGCTGGGGTTCTGGTTGTAGGGGTCCCACCAGTTGTAGTTGTGGTCGTAGGTGCCCCCGCCCAGGTTGCCGCGGTACTGGTTCACCAGGGCCGGGTGGGTGTACTGCACGCCGGTATCAATGTTGGAGATGACCAGGCCCTGACCGGTTGCTCCAAAGCCGGTCCAGACTTCGTCGGCCCGGACCTTCTGGATGTTCCACTCCAGGGCCTCTGTGCCCTCCGCAGCCGGGTTGCTGTCCACCGGAGCAGGAGCCGGGATGGCGGTGTTGGCCCCGATGTAGGCCACTTCCGGCCGGGCCGCCAGGCTGTCCACCAGGGCGGCATTGCCTTCGACCACCAGGGCGTTGACGATGTAGCGCGGCTCGTAGCGGACTCTGGCGCGGTCCAGCTCGGCCCGCAGACCGGCCTGGCTGCGCTCAGCGGTGGCCCGCAGGGCATTGAGCACATATCGGCCGCGCGCCTCCCGGTCCTTGATGCCAAAGGCCGCCGTCAGGTCCGCCTGTTCCTTCAGATAGACGATGAACCTGCCAACGCCATCGGGCGCCGCCTTCAGGTCGGTATAGACCTGCGGATCAACGCCGGAGGGCACCCCGGCAGCATCCAGGATGGGGTAGAGCGACTCGCTCGACAGCCCGGTGATATGGAAGCGCAGGTCCCCCGTGCCGGTGTTGGTCAGCGTCAGGCTGATGGAGGCCGTGCTGGTGGGCGGCAGGGTGATGGTGGCTGAGGTGGCCGACAGGTCCGGCCAGGCGGCGGCCAGGCTGACGTCTACGACGGTAGAAATCCCTTCGGTGACGGTGATCGGGCCGATGTAATACTGGTTGTAGTAGCCCATCTCCATGACGTGCAGCCAATAGGTACCGGCAATGAGCGGGTCGAAGGAGTAGCCGCCGTCGGAGCCGCTGTAGCGCTCATCCCAGAAGTCAGGGTCGCTATCCCCCTCCAACTGGACGTTGGCGTTGACCAGGCCCAGGCCGGTATTGAGGTCGTAGATGTGGCCGGTGAGCGCGCCCGCGCCGGGCGAGGGCGGGATGCAGTAGGCCAGCGACTCGTGCGGCGGTGGGATGAGCGGGCCGGCCCCGATGCTTCCGCCAAAGTTCCACAGCCGGCCGTCGGCCAACCCGCCGCCGGCCCCGGTGGTCATCTGATTCAGGAAGGCGGTGAACTGCACCCAGCCGTTGACCACGGGGTCGTAGTACCAGGTGGTGTTCTGGACGCTCGACCAGCCTCCCAGGTCGCCGCCCCACCAGAAGGCCCCACCGCCGGCGACCACCGCGCCGACCGGCGACTTTTTCCCGGCCCCGGCCGGCAGGCTGGCCCGGCTGATCCAGGCGTCGTTGAGGATATCATACTCGTAAAAGCCGTTGAGGCCGGTATAATCGCCGCCGACATAGAGCCGGCCCGCGCCGGCCGCCGCGCCGTGGAAGACCAGAAAGTCGGGCATGGGTGCCAGTTGCGTCCAGGAGGTGCCGTCAAAGGCAAAGTTCTGGTTACTGGCGCAGGTGTTGGCCCCGCAGCCGCCGGTGACGTACAGCACGCCGTCCACCACTCCGCCGGCCGCGCCGCCCGCCCCGCCGATCGCTGGCGGTCCGGGGATGTTCGGGCCGGTGGACCACAGGTTGGTCGCCGGGTCGTAGCACTGCAGGGCATAGGTGCCGCCCCAGGTGCCGCCGGTGGTGGTAAAGCCGCCGGCCACACAGAACTTGCCGCCCAGGAAGCCGCCCACCGCGCCAAAGACCGGGGTGGGCATGTCGGGCAGGTCGCTCCAGACGCCGCTGGCGATGTCATAGGCCTGGGCGTGGCCGGTGACGGTGTTGCCCGGGCCCAGCCCGCCGGCGTAGAAGCAGGTGCCGGAGATGCCGTAATCGTCGGTGCAGGCAAAGGCCATCCAGTGGGTGCCCTCGGCGTTCGTGTTGCTTTCCACCTGCCAGTCGGGGCCGGCGATGGTGCGAATCTGGGCCGTGTCGGAGTAGATGGGGTTCGAGGCCAGGGCCGTGACCACGGCCGTATCCTCATCCAGGCAGGCGACGTCGCCCGGGATGGTCACGGTGACGGCGAAACTGGCCACGGCGTTGTTGGCCAGGGGGCCGAGGGTCGCCGGCCCGCTCACCGGCCAGAGGCTGGTATAGGTCAGGGTGAAGGTGTCGGAGTAGCCCAGGTAGTTGCCCAGGCTGAGGTTGTAGACCACCTCCGTGCCGGGGTCGCCGTTGCCCTGCTGGTAGGGGGGCAGGAGCACGACCTGGGGGAGGCCGGCCGGCACGCACATCCAGTTCAGGGCGGCGCCCAGGATCTCGGCCCGCTCCTCCACCGTGTCGATCCACTCGAAGGGCCAGGCCAGGAAGGCGGTCTTGAAGATGCCGCCGTCATAGTTGGTGGAGTTGTTCT
>DAOTYI010000200.1:0-28548 GCA_034434895.1 Anaerolineae bacterium | reverse complement strand
CGCCTTGACCGCCATTTACGTTCATTCAACATTGTCGAGATAGTTACCACAGTCCTTACTCCAGACTGTCCAGAATCTTGAGCATCGTTTCCGGCACCAGGTGGCCCACCACCTTGTCATCCACCATGGCCACCGGGGCCAGGCCACAGGAGCCCAGGCAATAGACCACCTCGTAGGTGATCCGATAGTCAGGTGTCGTCTCCCCGGCCTTGATGCCCAGGCGCCCCTCTACCGCATCCACGATGCGGGCCGCGCCTTTGACGTGACAGGCGGTTCCGTCACACTGGCGGCAGATGTGTCGTCCCCGGCGGGTGAGGTAGAACTGCGAATAAAAGGTCACCACGCCGTAGATACGGCTCAGCGGGACCCGCATTTCGCGCGAGATCCGCTCCAGCACCTCTCTGGGCAGCCAGCCATAGATCTCCTGGGCTTTTTGCAGCACCGGGATCACCGCCCCGCGTTGCGTTTTGTGTTGCGCCAGGACCCCATCCAGGAGGGTCAGATCTACCGTTTCCTGTTCCATGCAATTTCTCCTTGCTTTTCAGGCAGGTTGTCTCTGTTTTCTATCGGATTTCGACGCGCCGCCCATCGCGGCCGGCCAGGGCCAGCGCCACCTCGGCCACCGTCGGGGCTGCCACCTTCAGCATCGTTCGGGCCGTCATCTCTTCCAGGCGATGGGCATCGCCGCTGACCACGCGGCCATACCCCGCCACCTGCGGAAAGCGCCGCAGGGCTTCGGCCAGATTGACCCGCCGTGAAAACTCCACACCGGCGATCTCCAGGCCGGGCGGCACAAAGCCCAGGTTGACAAGCAGGCTGTTGGCCGGCCGGTCCACATGGGCCGCCAGGACAATGCCGCCCAATGCCCGGACGCCGGCCACCACCTCCTCCACCGACAGCGCCGCCGAAACCGACAACAGCCGTTTTTCGGTGCGCAGGTACTGGCCGCTGGCGTCCACCACGAACTGGGCGCCGAAAAACTCCTCGTCGTTCTCCCGATCCGGCAGGGCGGCCCACACCCGTTCCTGCCAGGCCAGCACCTGATCGGGCGTATCGAACAGGCAGACCAGATGGACCTCCTCCCGGCTCTGGACCTCCATGCCGGGCAGCACCGTCAACCCGCTGTTGGCCGCGGCTTCGATCACGGCCGGGACATTGTGAGCGGCGTTGTGGTCGGTGACGGCGATCAGCTCCAATCCCAGCTCCCGCGCCCGGCGCACGATGAGCGGCGGGATCATCTCCACCTCGGCACAGGCCGAGAGCACCGTGTGCAGGTGGAGGTCGGCCAGCAGGTAGCGCCACATGCGGCTAATCCGCGCCGGAAACTCCCAGTGCGCTCAACCGTCCTACCACGGTAAAGGTCGTCTGCGGCGAGCCCAGCAGGCTGATGCCATGCTCCTGGGCCCGCTGGACCGTTTCCTCATCCGGCGCCACCCCCTCGGTGATAATGACGGCGGCCAGGTTGAGCAGCGAGGCCACGGCCACGACGTTGGGGTGGGACTGCAACGTGACCCAGACATGACCTGCTTTGGCCCGAGCCATCACGCAACTCAGCAGGTCCGAGGCATAGCCGCCGGTCACCTCTCGCTCCATCTCGCCGGGGGAGAAGACCTGCAACCCCAATCTGGTCACCATCTCCTGGACCTTCACAGCAGATCCTCCTCTTTCTTCTTGCCGGTCAGCGAGGTGGGCGGTGGGAAACGAAACCAGATCTCCAGGTGGGTGCCTTCCCCGACCGCCGATTCCAGTTTCATTTCGTCGGCGCAATTTTTGATATTGATCAACCCCATGCCGGCGCCAAAGCCCATCTCGCGGATCCATTCTGGGGCGGTGGAAAAGCCGGGGCGCATGGCCTGTTCTATATCTGGAATGCCCGGCCCGGTGTCGGTGACCACGATATGCACCTGGTCGGGTTGAATCTCGACCACCATCTCGCCCCCCTGGTCGGTGTGGATGATCAGATTCATCTCCGATTCGTAGGCGGCCACAGCCACCCGGCGGGCGAGGGGTGGTTTGCCCCCCAGGCGTTCGATAGCCCGTTTGATATGGCTGGAAGCGGTGCCGCCGCGCGAAAAATCGCCGGCCTGCACCCTGTAACGCAAGACTAGGCTGGTTTGATCGGAGACGATATCCTCAAAGAGGTGGCTGGTTCGGTAATGCTGGCTTTCGACCTCCTGATAATTCAATTGCAGGCGGCGCAGCAGGCCGCGGATAATATCCCCTCGTGTCAGGATGCCCACCAGTTGCCCGCTGCGGTTGACAATCGGAAAACGGCCAAAACCCAGCCGGGCCATCTGATTGACGGCCTGCACCACCGATTCGTCGGCGTAGAGCGTCTTGACCGTGCGGGTCATCTTGTCCCCAACCTGGGTGTTCATTTCACCCCGTTCCAATGCTTTGATCAGGTCTTCCAGGCTGATGATCCCGACCAGCCGGTCTCCCTCGACCACCGGTGTCCCGGAGATGCGCTTGAGGCGTAATAATTCTTTGAACTCCTGCATCGGCGTCTGGGGGGTGACGGTGATCACATCGCATTGCATGATCTCTTTGATCTTGAGATCGTAGATCAGTTCCTGGAGGCGGGTCACCTCCAGGGAGGAACGGGCGTTCATGCTGTCGTCTGGTCGTACAGGTGACACAGGCCATGGCCAGGCAGGCCTGCCGCGTACAACCGACCGCAGGCCTCGTACATCGTGTATCGGGTGCTGAACAGGGGAAGGCCGATCTCCTCAGCCAGGTGGATAGTTTCGGCAGGCGGGCGCTTGCCCCGGACGAAGACGATAGCCCGAATGCCGGCCATCTCGGCGGTGCGCACCACCTGGGGATTCACCAGGCCGGTCAGGAGCAGGGAGTCGGGGCGGGCAAAAGCCAGGACATCGCTCATCAGGTCGGCAGCCCCCCCGCTGGTGATCTCTTGTTGCAAATCGGCCTGACGGGACACGATCTCGGCGTCAAGCGTATTCAGAACGGTTCTTAAATCCATCCGTCGCTCAAGTCAGGGCCAACCTGGAACAAAGCAGTTGTTTGCTTCAGCCCACTAATGACAGAGATTTTTGCCGTGTTATGCGGGAAAGCCGCCAGCCTGCCATGCGGGACCCCTCCGGCTATGGGAAGTATAACACAAGCCAGGTCGGCTGTCAAATAGGCCCCCGGCAAGGCCGTTGCCGCCCGGTCATGTAGCAGCAGTTACGCCGTTACCCGGCAGGCTTACCAAAGGCACCGGGACACAAAGAATCACCAGCAAATCCTGGTGCCTTTGTGTCTTGGTGGTTTTCAGACAGGCTCTGAGGCCTGAACCGGCGACTTGAGTTTTCGGCGACAGTGTGATACAATGGCAGGCGGTGGAAGGCGAAATCCCTTTTGAAACGGAACTGATCGAGCGGATCGGCTGGCTCATCCGCCTGCGCTGGCTGGCCGTCGCAGGTACCGGCATCGCTCTGTTCCTGGGCTGGCTTCTGTATGGACAGGCGCTGGCCCTGCTGCCGCTGGCCGGTACGATCCTGGCCATTGCCCTGTACAACAGCCAGTTTTACCTGTATGCCCGCACCCTCCAGTTGAGCCAGGCGGGCATCGCCCGGTTGCAGCAGGCGACCCGTTTTGCCTGCCTGCAGATCATCCTGGACCTGCTGGCTCTGAGCATATTGTTGCACTTTGCCGGCGGAATTGAGAACCCGATGGCTTTGTTTTTCGTCTTCCACATCATGATTGCCAGTATCCTCCTGTCGCAGCGCGTCAGTTTTCTCATGGCCACTCTGGGGGCGGCGCTGTTTGCCGCCATGGCCGGGTTTGAGTACGCCGGCCTGCTGCCTCACCACCCTCTGCCCATTGTAGAGGGGATTGCTCTGTATCGCCATGGCCGCTACGTGCTGACGGTGGTGGGGGTGATGGCCCTGACCCTGTGGCTGGTGGCTTATCTGACCTCTTCGATCAGCGTCAGGCTGCGCCAGCGCGACCGGGAACTGGTAGAAAGCCATCGGGCTACCCTGGCCAGGAGCCGGGAATTGCAGGCGGCCAACGAGCGCCTGCGAAAAATAGACGCCGAGCGCACCCGCTTTATGACGCTGGTGACCCACGAGTTGCGGGCGCCGATCAACACCATCCATACCTGCGCGGAACTGGCCCTGACCGGTTATGCTTCCCCGGAGATTGTGCGCGACATGCTGGAGCGGATCAAAAGGCGGACGTCCGAGCTATCGGAGCTGATCAGCGATCTGCTCCGGCTGGCGCGGGCCCGCGAGGAGGCCAGCCGGGATGAGGAGGTGGGAATGATCCAGCCGGCCGATGTGCTCCAGAGCGTGGTCCAGCTTATGAAGACCGAAGCGGACAGCAAGGACCTGTTCCTCAGCGTGGATATTGACCCCGACCTGCCGCCCGTGCGGGCCAATCCCGACCGCCTGAAGTTGGTGTGGACCAACCTGCTGAGCAATGCCATCAAGTACACTGAGCCGGGGGGCATTGTCGCGGTGGCGCTGAAGCGGACCGACCGGGAGGTGGTGGGCACGGTGCGCGATACCGGCATCGGCATCCCGCCGGAGGACCTGCCCCGCATCTTTGAGGAGTTCTATCGGGCAGAAAATGCGCGCGCCCTCTGTCCGGTTGGGACGGGGGTGGGGCTGGCCATTGTGCAGCGCATTGTGGAGAATTGGGGGGGGAAAATCTGGGCCGAGTCGGAACCGGGCCTGGGCAGCAAGTTTACCTTCGTCCTGCCCAGGGCGGATAGATGAAGGTGCCTGCACCTGTAGAACGAAAATCGCCTGAAACGTCAGTTTTCGACCAAAATTGTGATCAGGAGGGGAGCATGGCTGTCAAAGGTGAGGTGCTGATCATTGACGACGATCCCGATCTGTGCGAAGCGGTCAGGATCGCCCTGGAAGAGGATGGTTTCGCTGTGCGCTGTGCCTCCAACGGGCTGCAGGGGCTGGACATGATGCGGGAAAAGAGGCCGGATCTGGTCTTCCTGGATGTCATCATGCTGACGCCCACGGAGGGAGTCTATATCAGCCAGGAGATGGCCAACGATCCAGACCTGCGCGATCTACCGGTGGTGATGGTCACCAGCATCACCAGCTCCGAGTACCTGGGCTTTTTCCCCACCGACACCGCGTTGCATGTAGACATGTTCCTCAGCAAACCGGTGTCGTTGAGCAAGTTTGTGGAGGTGGCCAACCGGTTCGTCCGGCCGCAAAAAAGGTGAGGGATTTGCTTCCCGCGCCTCAGCCACACTGCCAAGACGACATTTTCACCACCACGATTTCCCGGTCATTCTTCGTGTCCTGGTGCCTTTGTGGTCAGCCTGACGGGTCAACTGCGTACCTCCTGGTATCGAAGGCAAATCGGGGTTGATCCGTCTCATCCATGCTATCCGTGTCCCATCAGGGGGCAACCTGTTGTGAACCGTCCCTCCTATTCACTCGCCCCTTCGCCCCTTCGCCCATTCAGCCCGTTCGCGGCGCGCGCCGAAATCCTCCCGCAGGTTTTAGAACCTGCGGGAGGATAGTCGCCCTTTCGCCGCCTCGCTGCCTCGCCGATTCGCTGATTCGCTGATTCGCTGATTCGCTGATTCGCTGATTCACTGCCTCCCCCCTTCGATTTGACACCCGGCGGCATCTGGTGTATAATGACTCCCGGTCAGTGAGTGACCGGGAGTTTTATTGCTCCCAGGGAGGAGACAGGACGTGAGCACCTCTGAGCGCCGCGAGCGCGAAAAAGCCCAGCGCCGTCAGGATATCCTGGATGCAGCCCGCCAGGTCTTTTTCGAGCGCGGCTTCCATCAGCCCACAGTAGACGACGTTGCTGCCCGCGCCGAGGTGAGCAAAGGCACCATCTATCTCTACTTCGAGAGCAAGGAGGAGATCCTTGCTCATCTGCTTTTAGAGGGCCTGGATCTGCTCCTGGCCCAGATGGAGGCCACTTGCCCCCCCCAATCCCCACCGGCACCCGAAGCCGCCCTGCGGGCCCTGGCCAACAGCTATTTGACCTTCAGCCAGACCCAACCCCATTACTTCCGCCTGATCATGGCCTTTGACCGGGGACGGTTCGAGGAACAGATCGCCCCCGAACTGTACCAGCAGGTGCTGGACCGCAGCCTGCAAGGGCTGGCTCTGGTCGCCCAGGCGATCGAGCGGGGCCAGGCGGCCGGCCTCTTTCATGTGGACGACCCCTGGCGGGCAGCCGGGTCGGTATGGGCAGCGATCAACGGCGTCCTGGTGCTGATGGCCCATCCCCTGCGCCGGCAGATGCTGCGAAGCGACCTGGAAACGATGTTTCAGGCCACATTGGACCTGGTTTTGAGAGGTTTGTTGGTAGCTGCAAGTGACAAGTAGCAAGTAGCAATTTTCTTCACTTGCATCTTGCATCTTGCATCTTGGAAAAGGAGGGAAACGCATGAAAAAAGTAGTCATTGTCGGGGGAGTCCGGACCCCCATCGGCAGCCACGGCGGGGCATTCCGCACCCTGACGGCCCAACACCTGGCAGCGTTGGTGTTCAAAGAGCTGATCCAGCGGGTCGGAATTGACCCCAATCTGTTCGACGATGTGATCCTGGGGTGCATCGGCCAGCAGAGCGATGCCCCCAACATCGGCCGGGTGGCAGCCCTCCTGGCCGGCGTGCCGGTCCGCGTGCCGGGCTACACCGTGCAGCGCAACTGCGTATCGGGCATGGTGTCCATCACCTCTGCCTATCAGGCCATCCAGGCCGGCGACGGCGAGGTGTTCCTGTGCGGCGGCGTGGAGAGCATGAGCACCTCGCCCTATGTGGTGCGCGGCGCCCGCTGGGGGCTCAAGCTGCGCCACGACACCTTTGTAGACACGCTGTGGGAGGGCCTGACCGACCCGGTGTGCGGTCAGATCATGGGCTACACCGCCGAAAACCTGGCCATGATGTACCATATCAGCCAGGAGGAGCAGGACCGGTTCGCCGTCGAAAGCCACAAAAAGGCGTTCCGGGCCACCCGCACCGGTCGCTTCCGCGATGAGATCGTGCCGGTGCGGGTCAGCAAGAAGGTGGCCGGTCAGGAGGTGGCCTACGAGGAGATCGTCCAGGACGAGTGTATCAACCCCTCCCTGACCGTGCAAAAGGCGGCCATGTACCCCACCGTGTTCAAGAAGGGAGGCACGGTCACGCCGGCCAACGCCTGCCCCATCAGCGACGGGGCAGCCGCGGTCATTGTCATGACGGCGGACAGGGCCAAAGAGCTGGGACTCCAGCCCTGGGCCACCATCCGCAGCTACGCCTACGCCGCCATCCCCCCTGAGATCATGGGCCTGGGCCCGGCCTATTCGACCCCCAAGGCGCTCCAGAAAGCCGGCCTCAAGCTGACCGACATTGACCTGATCGAGCTGAACGAAGCCTTCGCCGCCCAATCGCTGGCCGTGGGCATCGAGCTGGAGGATCAGGGCTGGGACTGGAACAAGGTCAACGTCAACGGCGGAGCCATCGCCCTGGGGCATCCGGTGGGCTGCACCGGCACGCGCCTCATGGTCACCCTGCTGCACGAGATGATCAAGCGCGATCTGTCGTTAGGGCTGATCACCGCCTGTGTGGGGGGTGGGATGGGGGGCACCATCGTGGTGGAACGGGAGTAAAAGGAGGAAAGATGGCAGATGTAGCAATGTGGCAGGACAAAACGGTGCGGGCCGACTTTGAAGCCAGGGCCAGGGCACGCCTGGCCGGGTTGCAAACGGCGCTGGCAGGGCAGGAAGGTGTGGTCGCTATCGAACCGGAAAGCGGCGACTATTTCATCGGGGCAACGCTGGGCAAGGCCAACGCGGCCGCCTATGCCCGATACCCCGACCGCTGGCTTTACTTCGTCCGGCTGGATGATCCGGCCGCCGCGATCGCCCTGCCGACATGGTAGGAAATTGAGGGGCAAGGGATAAGGGACGAGGGGTACGAGCCGATCCGGACGCAACTTTCTCCCCTCTTTCCTCCTTATCCCTGATCCCTGGTTGAACGAAAGGAGGGAACAATGTGGATTTTCAAGGCAGGCGTGGTCGGCGCAGGGGCCATGGGCGGCGGCATCGCCCAGGTGATCACCTACTCCGGCCTGCCGGTGGTGGTGAAGGACATTGACCAGGGGCAACTGGACATGGCCCGTCGGCACGTAGAAGGCATCTACCAGAAACGGGTGGATCAGGGCAAGATGACACCGGCCCAGATGCAGGAAAAGCTGGACCTCATCGAATACACCCTGACCTACGATAGCTTCTCCGACGTAGACATTGTCATCGAAGCGGTGCCGGAGGTGATGAAGATCAAGCAGCAGGTCTTCCGGGAATTGGACCAGGTCTGCCCACCCGATACCATCTTTGCTTCCAACACCTCAGCCCTGTCCATCACCGAAATGGGCGCAGCCACAAACCGCCCCCATAAGATGATCGGGATGCACTTTTTCAACCCCGCCCACGTCATGAAGCTGGTCGAAATCATCCCTGCTGCCGGAACCGAGCAGGATACCATAGACACCGTGGAGCAGTTCACCCAGGAACTGCGCAAAATCCCGGTGATCGTCAGGGAATGCCCCGGTTTCCTGGTCAACCGCTTGCTGATGCCCTACCTCAACGAAGCGGTGCTGGCCCTGGAGCAGGGGGCAGCCACGGCGCAGCAGATTGACGAAGCACTGGGCCGCGACGGCTTTGGCTGGCCGATGGGGCCTTTCTTCCTGATGGATATGTTGGGCATTGACGTCTGCGCCCACGTCGGCCGCTACCTCTATTCCCACTATAGTGAACGCCTGGCGCCGGTCAAACTGTTCGACAAACTGGTCGAAATGAAGCGGTTGGGCGAGAAAACAGGGGTGGGATTCTACGTCTACACCGCTACCGACGCCGAACCGCTGGAGGCGATCATCAAACAGCTTCAGGACAGCGGCGAGGTAGAAACCGGCACCCGTTTCAGCGTCGATCGGCTGATCATGCCCTTCCTAAACGAGGCGGCCCTGTGCGCCCAGGAAAAGATCGCCAACGTCAATGACATTGACATGGCCTGCATCGCCGGTATCGGGATGCAGGTCAACAAGGGCGGCGAGCTGGTGCGCATGGGCCCGCTGGAGTATATGGATGAGATGGGCCTGGACGTTGTCGTGCAAAAGCTGGAGGCACTGGAGCAGGAATTTGGCCCCCGCTTCCACCCCGTGGACATCCTGTACCAAAAAGTGCGCGCCGGCGAGTTGGGCAAGAAGACAGGGCGCGGATTCAAAGAGTACACAACGTAATCCGTACAGAACGAAAGGAGCCAACGATGGGAGACTATCAATTTGTCAAAGTAAGTATCGAGGATCGGGCGGCCATCCTGACCATTGACCACCCGCCGGCCAACGCCTTTGACCGACAAACGGTGACCGAGCTGGATGCTGCCTTTGATGAGGTGACCGCCAACGAGCAGGTCAAAGTGATCATCATTACCGGGGCAGGGCAGTTCTTTGTCGCCGGTGCCGACATCAACGAGATCAACGCCCTGAAAGGCTACGACGACGCCTACGCCGTGGTGCGTGGCGGGCAGATCCTCTTTGACAAGATCGAGCACTCGAAAAAGCCGGTCATTGCCGCCATCAACGGCCGGGCCTGTCTGGGCGGAGGCAACGAGCTGGCCATGGCCTGTCACATCCGGATCGCCGAAGACAGCGTCCAGTTCGGCCAGCCGGAGATCAAACTGGGCATCATGCCCGGCTGGGGCGGCACCCAGCGGCTGCCCCGATTGGTGGGCAAGGGCAACGCCCTGGAACTGATCCTGACCGGCAACAGCATCAAAGCGCAGGAGGCCTATCGCATCGGCCTGGTGAACAAGGTGGTACCGGTGGGCACCGTGGTCCGTGAAGCGCTCCGCTGGGCCAAGGCCCTCTCGATGTGGGGAGGCGTGGCCATGGCGGCCATCCTGCAGGCGGTCAACGAGGGCCTGGAGATGTCGCTGGAAGAGGGCCTGAAACACGAAGCCGACCTGTTCGCCAAACTGACAGCCACTGAGGATATGCGTGAGGGGGTAGCCGCTTTCCTGGAAAAGCGCCGACCGGTGTTCAAGGATAAGTAGCATAAGGAGCAGGGAGCAAGTGACAGGGGGCAACCCTGTCACTTGCTACTCTGCCACCGGACAGGGAGGGACTGTATGGATTTGCGACTCAGCGAAGAACAGATCATGTTCAAAAGGATGTTCGCCGACTTTTGCACCAAAGAGATCCGCCCCAAAGGGGAGCAGATTGATCAGAGCGAGGAACCGCCGCTGGAGCTGCTGCAAAAGGCGGTCGATCAGGGGTTCTGGGCAGCGTTGGTGCCCGAGGCGATGGAAGGTTGCGGCCTGGACATCTATACCTACATGCTGCTGCTCGAAGAGCTGGCCCGGGCCGACATGTCCACGGCGCTGATCCTGAGCGTCCATAACAGCCTGGTGGTCAAGCCCCTGCTCGATCACGGCACGGAGGAACAAAAGGAACGTTACCTGCCTGCCCTGGCCTTTGGCGAGATGCTGGGGGCTTTTGCCCTGACCGAACCGGGAGCCGGCTCGGACGTGACGGCCCTGACTACAACGGCCAGCCGGCATGATGGCCACTATCTCCTCGACGGCACGAAAATCTGGGTCAGCAACGGGGCGTTGGCCGGCCTGTTCCTCACCTTCGCCAGGGCGGAAGGGGGCATCACCGCCTTTCTGGTGGAGAAGGACACGCCCGGCCTCAAGGTTGGCTACCGGGAAAAGACGCTGGGCCTGCGGGGAGTACCATGCAATACCCTCTACTTCGACCATGCCGCCATCCCGGTCGGGAACCGCCTGGGTGCCGAGGGGCAGGGGCTCAAGATCGCATTGGGGGCGCTGGAACTCAGCCGCCTGGGGATCGGGGCGCTGGCCTTGGGGGGCGCCGAGCGAGCGTTAGAAGAGGCGGTCCGCTTCTCTATCGAGCATATCCAGTTCGGCGGACCTATCGCCCTGAAGCAGGCCATTCAGAATTATATCGCCGACGCCAAGGCCAAGATCGAGGCCCTGCGTTGCCTGATCCTGCACACCGCCTGGCTGGCCGACACAGGCCAAAGCTTTGGCCAACAGGCATCCATCGCCAAGTTGTTCGGCAGCCGGGTGGCCTACGAAGTATCCCATAAGATGCTCCAGGTACACGGCGGGTACGGCTATATGAAAGAATATGCCATCGAACGCTACTACCGCGACTGCCGCTCCCTGGAGATCATCGAAGGAACGAGCCAGATCCAGCAGTTCCTCATCGCCCGCGACCTGTACAGGGCAGAGGGGCTGGAGATCCGGCCGTAGGAGAGAAGAGAGATGGATTTCAGCTTTCCCAAGGAATATCAACTGTTCCGCCGCATGGTGCGTGAATTCTGCGAGAGCGAAGTCCGGCCGCTGGCCAGGGTGATTGACCGCGAACACCGGGTGCCCCATGAGACCATCAAAAAAGCTGCAGAATTGGGATTGATGGGTGTGCCCTTTCCGCAGAAGTATGGGGGCATGGGCGGCGGCGAGATCGGGTACTGCATCCTGGCCGAAGAGCTGGGCCGGGTGTGCAGCAGCACGGCCACGGTCATCGGGGCGCACATCGGCATCGCCGCCATGGCCATCTACCTGGACGGCACAGAGGCGCAAAAGCAAAAATATCTGGTCCCTCTGGCCCAGGGCAAGGCCATCGGCGCCTTTGGCCTGACCGAGGCCCAGGCTGGCTCCGACGCAGCGGCCATCAAAACCACCGCTGTCCGCGATGGCAACCATTTTGTCATCAATGGGGCCAAGGTGTTCATCACCAACGGCGACATTGCCGACATTATCGTCGTCATGGCCGTCACCGATCCCTCGCTGGGGGCTTATGGGGGCATCACCGCCTTTATTGTCGAGACCGATACCCCTGGCTTTAGCATCGGCAGCCTGGAAAACAAGATGGGCATCCGGGGCAGTTCGACCGCCGAGTGCGTCTTTCAGGATGTGCGCGTGCCCAAGGAAAATGTGCTGGGTCAGTTTGGCGCCGGCTTCCTGACCTTCATGAAGTCGTTGGACATCGGCCGGGCCAGCCTGGGAGCCGCCTGCCTGGGAGGAGCCCAGGCAGCCTTGGAATCGGCCATGCAGTGGGCCAGGGCCCGCGAGCAGTTTGGCGTACCGGTCGCCACCAAACAATCGGTCTATTTCATGATCGCCGACATGGCGGTCGAGATCGAGGCTTTGCGCTCCCTCATCTATCGCACCGCCTGGATGATTGACACCGGCCAGCCGCACATCATGGAAGCAGCCGCCTGCAAACTCTTTGGCTCAGAGGTCGCCCACCGCTGTATCAACAAGGCGTTGCAGATCCACGGGGCGCTGGGCTACAGCCGCGACTATGAGATTGAACGAGGCTGGCGTGACCAGCGCATCACTGAAATCTACGAAGGCACCAACGAAATCCAGCGCATCGTCATCGCCTCCAACCTGTTCCGACCCTATGGCCTGCGTATTCCGACCTGATAAGGGAGCAGAGGGGCAGGGGAGCAGAGGAGCAGGGGGGCATGGAGCAGAAGGTCCGTGGGTACGAGGATACAGCGATTTATCAGTTGGGGAAAAAGCTGGCTGTTGAGATTCATCGTATGACGCTGGACGACCTGCCCAGGTTCGAGATGTACGAGGAAGGCTCGCAGATCCGCCGCTCGTCCAAATCTATTGTTGCCAACTTTGTAGAAGGGTATGGGATGAAGCGATACAGAGGCGATCACGTCCGCTACCTGACCTACGCTCTGGCCTCGTGCGACGAAACCAAAGCCCACCTCGAAATGCTCTATGAGACCGGTTCGCTGAGTCAAGATCGCTTCCAGCACTTTTACGACAACTATCGCAAGCTGGGGGCCATGCTCTATAACTACCGCGAATCTGCCATCCAGGGACGGGTCTAACCCTGCAACCATGCAACCCTGCGCCTCCGCAACCCTGCAACCTTGCGCCCCTGCAACCCTGCAACCCTGCGCCCCTGCAACCCTGCGACCTTGCGCCCCTGCAACCCTGCGACTGAAAAAGGAGAGTGCTATGAAAATCGTTGTCCTGATTAAACAGATTCTGGACCCCAAGGGAATCACCGTCCGCCGGGATAAGGAGCGGGTATTCATCAACCGTGAAGAATATATCCTGGATCCAGGCAGCAAGGCAGCCATCGAAGCAGCCCTGCGGCTGAAAGAAAGCGGGGACTCTACTGCCATTGTGATCGCCCTCAGCATGGGCCGGCCCCAGGCCGATGACGCCCTGCGCGAAGCGCTGGCCATGGGTTGTGACGCGGCCTATCTGCTGAGCGACAGGGCGTTCCAGGAGGCCGACGTCACAGTGACCACCCGCGTCCTGGCCGCGGCTGTTGAAAAGTTGGACGGCGCAGACCTCATCCTGTGCGGACGCGAATCGGGTGATACCGGCGCCGGACAGATCGGCCCCCGCCTGGCCGAAGCCCTTGGCTATGCCCAGGTGACCGATGTTTATGCCCTGACCGCCCAGGACGGCCGGCTCCAGGCCACCCGCCGCTGGGGCGAAGGCTATGCCACGGTCGAGACCCCGCTGCCGGCCGTGATCACCATCGCCCCGGCAGCTTTTCCACCCCGCTATCCACACGGGGCACGTATCATGAACGCCTATCGGGAATGGAGTGTGCCGGTGTGGGGGGCCTCCGATCTGGGACTGGAGGAGGCATCCCTGACCCCATTGCTGGCCTTCCGGGGCGAGAGCTTTCCACCTCCTCTGGAGGTTGGTGAAAAGTTTCGGGGCGACCCGGCCCGCGTGGCCCAGGATGTGATCATGGCTCTCAAGCAACAATATCTAATATCTAATATCTAATATCTAGTATCCAATATCAATTGATATTAGATATTAGATATTGCAGGAGGCAGAAATGGATTTTAGCTATCTCGATCAGTGGTTGGAAGAAGAGGTTGGCAGGGAGGAGATCGAGGAGGTCAGCACCGGCTATCGCAACATCTGGGTCGTCGCCGAGACGGCGGCGGGATCGGTGTTGCCGGCAGCGCTGGCAGCCACAGGCCAGGCCCGTGAGCTGGCGGACCAGATCGGTGTGTATGTGTATGCCGTGCTGCTGGGAGATGGGGTGGAACCCCTGGCCGAAAAGCTGTTTGCTTGCGGTGCGGACAAGGTGCTGGTGGCCGACGAGCCTGCCCTGGCCGAATATCAGCCGGAAGTTTATGTCAAAGTCCTGGCCGACCTGGTGAACCGTTACCGCCCCGAAATTCTGCTCCTGCCGGCCACCCCGCTGGGCAACGACCTGGCCCCCCGGCTGGCGCAGCGGTTGAACACCGGGTTGATCAGCCACTGCATCAGGCTGGGAGTGGATATGGCGGAGCGGCTGCTGCTGGGCACCTTCTGCGTCTTGGGCGACGAGGTCTATCACACCGCTGCCTGCCCCGAAGCCCGGCCTCAGATGGCCACCCTTGAGCCCGGTTACTTTCGGGTACCCTACGAAGACCCCTACCGCAGCGGCGACCTGCAGCGGGTGGAGGTGGACCTGGCCGACGTGGCCGGACGGCTGACCTGGACTGACCTGGATGCCAGAGTTGAATTGCCACCGATCCCCCTGTCCAAAGCCAGGATTGTCGTCTCTGCCGGGCGGGGCATGGGTGATGCGGCAGGGTTTGCCCTGGTGGAAAAGCTGGCCAGGGCCCTCGGCGGCGTCGTGGCCGGCTCGCGGGGGGCCTTTGACGAAGGCTGGATTGATGAAAAGCAGATCGTGGGTGTTGGCGGGGAGTTCATCGCCCCCGACCTGTACGTGGCCTGTGGCCTGTCAGGCGACATCTATCACTATTTCGGCCTGCAAAATGCCCGATTCATCGTGGCCATCAACCCCGACGAGAATGCGCCGATCATGAAAATCGCCAACATGGCCGTGGTCGGGGATGCAAAACAGGTCATATCGGCCATGCTGGACCTGCTGGCTCAATAGCCGGCACCTCTACCGGACGGGGAGCCGCCGACAAAGGCGTCGGTGGTTCCCCGTCTGCCTGTCTGCCCCTCGTCTTTCGAACACAAGACAGCCACAATTCCGACAGCAGCCTGCCTCCGCCTGCCCAACCGGTCGGCAAAGCGGCCTGTCTGGCAAAGACACAACCTCTAAAAATATCCCCTCTCACCGCAGAGGCGCAGAGAACGCAGAGGAATCATAAAAAACTTGGCGGTCTCCGTCTCTGCGGCGCAGACCACGGCTTTTTCAGCAGCCTCGCCGGCGAGCTCAGCCGAACCGCTCCGAAAGGGCCGTGGGGTGACCTGGACAGACCCTGCCTCTGGTTTGTCAAAGGGGACCGCGTGTGGTATGATGCAAACACAACACCAGAGCAGGGGGTCCGTCATCTTTTTGCGTCCGCCGGCCCAGGCCTTTCTCCAGACCGCGTCTGACGCCGCCGAATGGCCACAGCGCAGGGCAACTGCGAGCAGTTGCCCTACAACCGAGGTCGTCACGACCGGCCACAACCTGTTCTCGCCCCCGTCTCGCGCAAAAAAGTGACGGACACCCCCAGAGCAGACAGGAGATCGCAGATTTCACGCCTGTCCTCCGGGCGACCATGGTAACGCTGGCCGACGTGCTGGCCGCCCGCCAGACAATCCAACCCCATGTGTGGCGCACACCGCTCCTGCCCTCGCCGGAACTGGGCCGGCTGTCCGGCGGCGACATCTACCTCAAGCTGGAATGCTGGCAGCAGACCGGTTCGTTCAAAGTGCGGGGGGCGTTGAACAGGCTGGCCTCTCTCTCGCCAGAAGAGCGGGAGCGAGGCATCGTCACCGCCTCGGCGGGGAACCATGGCCTGGGGGTGGCCTGCGCCGCCCGGACGCTCAACCTGCCTCCGGCTACCATCTTTGTCCCGGAAAATGCCTCGCCGGCCAAGGTGGAGCGTCTGAAATTGTTGGCAGGCGCGCTCCATCGCGCCGGAGCCGACTATGACGCCGCTCACTCTATCGCCTCCGCCTACGCCCGCGAACAGGGCATGGTCTATATCTCAGCCTATGATGACCCACTGGTCATCGCCGGCCAGGGCACTGTTGGCCTGGAGGTGATGGAGACCCTGCCCGACGTGGATCTGTTTCTGGTGCCTGTAGGCGGGGGCGGCCTCATCGCCGGCATCGCCGTTGCAGCCAAAACCCTGAATCCCGCCGTGCGAGTGATCGGCGTCCAGCCGGAAGCGTCGCCGGCCGCATACCTGTCCCTGCGCGACGGCCGGCCCTACGAAACCTACCCGGCCACCCCGACCCTCTGTGACGGACTGGCCGGGGGCTTTGGCCGGCTGCCCTTTGCCATCGCCGCCGACCTGATTGACAGCATCGTCGTCGTGTCAGAAACGCATGTGCGGCAGGCTGTAGCCTGGTTGCTGGCCCATGAGCAACTGCTGGTTGAGGGATCAGGGGCCATCGCCATTGCGCCCCTGTTGACCGGCCGATTGGGCATCGCCGGTCAGAAGGTGGTTGCCATCCTGACCGGCCGCAACCTGGACGCAACCCTCCTGTGCAAGATTGTAACAGAGCAGGTTGACGGTTCAGGCAGAAAGGGGTATAATCGTGGCAGGGAAGAAAGCATGTTGCAGACCATCGGGGCAACCCCAAAAGTCTGAGACGACCATGATCCGCACCATCCTCTTTGACCTGGATGAAACCCTCTACCCGCCGGGGACAGGGGTCATGGAGCAGATCCGGAACCAGATCCTGCGCTATCTGCGCGAGCGGCTGCACCTCTCGCCTGATGAGGCAGAGACATTACAGCGACACTACTTCCAGACCTACGGCACCACCATGCGCGGCCTGATGATCAACCACCACATAGACCCGGACGATTTCCTCCACTATGTCCACAATGTCCCGCTCCAGCAATACCTTCAGCCCAATCCCACCCTGGACAGAGTGCTGGCCTCCCTGCCGCAGCAAAAGGTGATCTTTACCAACGCCTCGCGGGAACATGCCGGGCGGGTGCTGGACCTGCTGGGCATCCGCCGCCATTTCCACCCGATTGTGGATGTGCGTGACCTGGGCTACGAAGGCAAACCGCAACCGACCGCCTATCGGCGCATCTGCGAGCTGCTGAACGTCCGGCCGGAGGAATGTGCCATTGTGGAGGACAATGTACGCAACCTGCACCCGGCCAGGGCGCTGGGCATGACCACCATCCTGGTCCGCAACGGCAGCAACGAGCCGGAAGAGGGGGTGGACTATTGCCTCCAACAGATCGAAGAGATCGGCCAGATTTTCGATCAGACCCCAGGCCACTCGCCGGCATCTAAAAGTTGCCCAATAGACCGGAACGTTGTATAATCACGCTGCCCGTGACAGGTGGAGAAAGGAGGTCGCACCGTTGGCGACCCACATCAGGCCCACAACCGTCCCACGGATACGGATGTGCATCGGCCATCAGGCTGGCAGCCGGGGGGCAGTACCGGCCATTCTTGCCTGCATCCTACATGCCCCCCTGGCTCCAGATGCCGCCGACAGCATGGGCCAGGGAATCACCCCGCCAGGCTCGACCCGCCCATAGAAGCCACAGCAGGTCGGGCCTGATTTTTTTCGTTTCTGAACAAAAAACGAATGAAAACAAGGAGGTTTTCAGATGGGAATTCAGAGTCAGTTTGACGGCCAGTACACGACCGACTGGAATGCGGCGCTGGCCAAACGCACAGAACGGATGCAAAGCTCCATCATCCGCGAACTGCTCAAGTTCACCATGCTCCCCGATGTCATCTCCTTTGCCGGGGGCCTGCCCGCCCCGGAGGTCTTTCCGGTACGCGACTTTCAAGAAGCCTGCCGCTGGGTCCTGAAACATGATGCCGAACGCGCTTTGCAATATGGCCCAACCGAGGGCTTTCCGCCGCTCAAAGACTACCTGATCGAGGCCATGAGCCGCTATGAACTGCCCGCCAGGCGGGAGAATATCCTGTTCACCAACGGATCGCAGCAGGCGTTGGACCTGCTGGGCCGGATCTTTATCAACGAGGGGGACAAGATCGTCGTCGGCCTGCCCACCTACCTGGGAGCCATCCAGGCCTGGGATGTGTATGGCCCGGAGTATGTGACCGTGCGCGAAGATGACAACGGGATGAATATGGACGACCTGGAAAAGGCATTGCAGGCCAATCCCGGTGCCAAGTTTATCTACGTTCTGCCCAATTTTCATAACCCGGCCGGCACCACCCTGTCCCTGGAGCGCCGCTACCGGCTGGTGGAGCTGGCAGCCAGGCACGGCGCGTTCATCATCGAAGACGATCCATACGGCCAGCTCCGCTTCGAGGGGGAGGACCTGACCCCCATCTTTGCCATGCACAAAGAGAACACCATCTACCTAAGCACCTTCTCCAAGACCCTGGCCCCCGGATTGCGCCTGGGCTGGATCGTAGCCCCTGAGCGGGTGATCGCCAGGCTGGTCCAGGCCAAGCAGGGCGCCGACCTGCACACCAGCACCCTGGTCCAGTACCTGGCCTACGACATCTGTCAACGCGGCCTGATGCGGGCGCATGTGCGCAAGATCCGGGAGGTCTATCGCCAACGCCGCGATGCCATGCTCCAGGCCATGGAGCAACATTTTCCGCCAGGCGTGACCTGGACCCGCCCGCAGGGTGGTCTGTTCCTGTGGGTGCGGATGCCGGAGTGTATGGACGCTGAGGAACTGCTCAAGATAGCTGTCGAGGAGAAGGTGGCCTTTGTCCCCGGCCATGCCTTCTTCCCCGGCGGCCGCGATGGTCGCTGCTGCATGAGGCTGAACTTTTCCTACTCGGCACCGCCGATCATCGAAGAAGGGATCCGCCGCCTGGGCCGGGCCATGAAACGACAGATGGAGAAACTGGGCCTATAATGACCCATGTAGGGCAACTGTGAGCAGTTGCCCTGCTGTCCATCCTTGAGGAAGAACATGGGACCCATGAAAGTTGTGGAAACCACCTTCCGCGTCCGGTATGCCGAGACCGACGCCATGGGTGTTGTCTACCACGCCGAATACCTGGTCTGGTTTGAAGTGGGCCGGGGCGAGTACTTTCGAGCCATGGGCCAGAGCTACGACGAGTGGGAGCAGCGAGGCTACTTCCTGCCAGTAGCGGAGGTCTATGCCCGTTACCATGCCCCAGCCCGTTTCGGTGATCTGGTCACGGTGCGAACCTGGATGGAGGAGATCCGCAGCCGCAGCCTGACGCTGGGCTACGAAGTGTGCCAGGCAATCAGCCGGCAATGCCTGGTCACCGGTTGGACCAGGCACGTGTGCATGAACCGGCAGGGACAGGCCTGTCGCCTGCCGGAAGAGTTGCGCCAGATGGCAGAGGCATGAGGAGCCGGGTGGCCAGACCGTCTCCAGCCGGCCACGCAATAAATTTTACGTCAATAACGCTCCGATCACAATCTTGACAAACAGGCCGCTGTCGTGTATACTGAGGAGCAGGCAGCCTGGAGCATCCCTGCACAGGCAGAGTATGGAGCGCCGGGCATTTTGAGAAAGGAGGAGAAAAGATGGAAAAACCCTGGCTGAAGGAATATGACCCTGGTGTGCCAGCCACCATTGACTATCCCCAGGTCCCCGTCCACCAATTTCTTCTGGACACGGCCGCCAGGTATCCGGACAAACCGGCCCTGATCTTTGGCAACGTGGTGGAGCCTCTGGGCAATGCGTTGCTGGACACCTCCATGACTTATGGCCGGCTTCTGGAACTGACAGAGCGTTTTGCCGCTGCCTTGCAACAACTGGGGGTCCAAAAAGGGGATCGGGTGGCCGTTCACCTGCCCAATTGCCCTCAATTCATCATCGCCTACTATGCCACCCTCATGGCGGGAGGCATCGTCGTACCTACCAACCCCCAGTATACCCCCCGCGAACTGCGGCACCAGTTCAGCGATTCGGGCGCCAGGGTGGCCATTACCCTCAGCCTGACCTATCCTTATGTAAAACAGATACGGGCTGAAACCCCTCTGGAGCATGTCATCGTCACCAACATCAAAGAATATTTCCCCGGCCTGCTCAAGTTCCTGTTCACCGTGGCCAAAGAAAAAAAAGAGGGCCACTTCCAGGACCTGTCCGGCGAGGCCAATACCTGGTGGTTCCAGGACCTGTTGGCCCAGGCCCCAGCCAAACCCCAACCGGTTGCGGTGACCCCGCAAGACACCGGCGTGCTGATGTACACCGGAGGCACGACCGGCATCTCCAAGGGTGCGCAACTGACCCATCGCAACCTGGTAGCCAATGCCCTCCAGGTGCGCTGGTGGATGGCCGATTCCAAAGAGGGACAGGAGGTCATGATGACCGCTTTGCCCCTCTTCCACAGCTACGCCATGACCGTGTGCATGAACCACACCATCTACCTGGGCGGGACGATGATCCTGATCCCCAACCCCCGGGTGTTGGACCATGTGCTCAAATCAATCAACAAACACAAGCCGACCATGTTCCCCGGTGTGCCGGCCATGTATGTCTCGATCACCAACCACCCCGAAGTCGGCAAGTATGATGTGTCTTCCATCCGGGTGTGCGTCAGTGGCGCCGCCGGGCTTCCGCCAGAAGTTCAGCAGGGGTTCGAAAAACTCACAGGAGCCAAACTGGTGGAAGGCTACGGCCTGAGCGAAGCCACACCGGTCACCCACGTGAATCCGATCTACGGCAAGCGCAAAGAAGGGAGCTGGATTGGAGTCCCCATATCCGATACCGAAGCGATCATCATGGACCTGGAAACAGGTGAGAAAGTGCTGGGGGTTGGCGAAATCGGCGAACTGTGTATCCGGGGGCCGCAGGTCATGAAGGGCTACTGGAACATGCCCACCGAGACGGCCAATGTCCTCCGCGAGCATCCGGCCCTGGGTCCGGGCATGTGGCTGCACACCGGCGACATCGCCCGTATGGATAGCGACGGCTTTTTCCAGATCGTGGACCGCAAGAAGGACATGATCCTGGGCACCGGCGGCTACAACATCTACCCGCGCGAGGTCGAAGATGTGTTGTACGAGCATCCCAAGGTGTTGGAAGCGGCCGTCGCCGGCGTGCCGGTCGGGACTGAAAAGGGGGAGCGGGTGAAAGCCTATGTCGTCCTGAAACCGGGAGAGACGGCCACCGAAGAGGAGATCATTGACTATTGCCGTCAGAACCTGGCCCCCTACAAGGTGCCCAGGTATGTCGAATTCCGTTCCGAGCTGCCCAAGACCATGGTGGGCAAGATCCTGCGCCGGGTGCTGGTGGAGGAGGAGTTGAAGCGATTGCAAGGGCAGAGGTGAGCCTGAAGGTACATCCCGGTCATTTGACAAATCGGGCCGTCTCGTTTATAATCGCGGCTATTATCAGGCCTCCTGTCAGGAGGCTGGAAAGGAGGTGGTCTTTTCGCAGCGCAAGGCAACAGACTGAGATCGTTTCCACAGCATGCACCTTTCAAAACAAAGGAGGAGAGTAAAATGAAGAGGCTGTTTGCGTTTCTCAGCATTGTGACCATTTTGACCGTAGCCCTGGCAGCCTGCGGGCCGGCCAAGGCAACCTGCCCGACCGGGGATGTGTGTGTGACCGTCGGCAAAGACGAGCCGATCCGCATCGCTTACATGATGGTCGTCTCCGGCTCCGACGCGTCGCTGGGCCAGGACACCCTGTATGGGGTCCAGATCGCCATTGACGACAAGGGGGGCATGCTCCTGGGCCACAAGATCGAGCTGATCGGCGAAGACTCGATGTGCAGCGCCGAAGGAGGCCAGACGGCGGCCACCAAGCTGGCGCCCGACCCCAAGCTGGTGGCGGTGGTCGGCACGAACTGCTCCAGCGCCGCCCGCGCCGCCCTGCCGATCATGTGCGCGCAGAGCATCCCGGTGATCTCGCCCTCCAACACCGCCCCTGACCTGACGGCAGAGGACCGACCGGCGGACTATTGGTGCTACATGCGCACCGCCCACAACGACAAGGTGCAGGGGGCGGCCATGGCCAAGTTCGCCTGGGAACAGGGCTACAAGAAGGCAGCTACCTGCCACGACGGTAGCCTGTATGCCGACAAGCTGCAGCAGGTGTTCGCCGAGGAGTTCAAGAAGCTGGGCGGCACCATCACTGCCCAGGAAGCGGTGGCCCCCACCGACACCGACATGAAGCCGATGCTCACCCGTGTGGCGGCTACCGGGCCGGAGTTCTTCTATTACCCGATCTTTATCGCCGCCGGTGGGCAGATCACCTCCCAGGCCAAGCAGGTGCCCGGTATGGAGAATGTGCAACTGGCCGGCGCGGACGGCATCTTCTCCCCCGACTTTCTCAAGGCGGCTGGCGATGCGGCGCTGGGCATGGTCTGGTCCAGCCCCGACTTCTCGGCCTTTGGTGGCGGCTATGCCGACTTTTTGAAAAAGTATGAGGCCAAGTCCGGCTCCAAGCCGCTGGCCCCCTTCCACGCCCACGCCTACGACGCGGCCAACATCATCTTTGCCGCCATCGAGAAGGTGGCCATCAAGAGCGGCGACACCCTGATCATCCCGCGCAAGGCGTTGCGCGACGCCATGATCGCCACCAAGGACTTTAAGGGGATCACCGGCAACCTGACCTGCACCCCCACCGGCGACTGCGCCGATCCCAAGATCGCGGTCTACAAGGCTGTGAGCGCCGATCCGAATACCTGGAACCCCGGCGCCGAAGCGGACAGCAACCCGAAGAAGATCTGGCCCTAGTCGCGGCCGGGTGTTGACCCCCGTGCAGATCATCCATGTCTGAATAGGTTCTGACAGAGCAGGGGCGGGCAGGAGTGCTCGCCCCTGCCTGATGCACGACAGGAGAATCGCCATGCTGCAACGCCTGAGAAGACGCCTGTCCGGGACCATGCTGGCCATGTGGCTCATCGGCCTGGTCATCCTGGCCGTTGTGGTCTACGGGATCACCAATACCCTGACCTGGGGGCACTATTCCTTTACGCAATGGTTGAATCTGATCATCTATGGCATCGCCCAAGGGGGCATCTATGCCCTGATCGCCCTGGGCTACACCCTGGTCTACGGCATCCTGCGCATGATCAACTTTGCCCATAGCGAAGTCTTTATGAGTGGCCCCTTCATCGGCTACTTTGTCGCCACGGCCCTGGACAATGCCGGGTACTTTGACCGTGGCTGGGGCCCCACGATCCTGGCCCTGGCCCTCATCCTCGTGGTGGCCATGATCGTGCCGCTGGTCATCGCCGTCCTCCTGGAGCGGATCGCCTATCGGCCTCTGCGTCGGGCCCCCCGCCTGGTGCCGCTGATCACCGCCATCGGCGCTTCCTACTTTTTGCAATATACCTTCCTCGGCCTGTTCGGCTCGAACGTCAAAGGTTATCCCGACATTGACCTGCTGAAAGACACATGGACCTTTGGGGGGGTCGAAATCTTGAGAACCCAGGCCCTGGTGATCGTCGCCGCTCTGTTCTTTCTGGCCATCCTGTACATCTTTGTACAACTCACCAAGACCGGCAAAGCGATGCAGGCGGTCTCGGAAGACAAAGATACCGCTGCCTTGATGGGCATTGACGTGGACCGGATCATTGTCATCACCTTTGCGGTGGGAGGGGTCCTGGCCGGCGCAGCCGGCTTCTTCTACGCCCTGCTGTTCAGACAGGTCAAGTTCGATATGGGTTTCTTCCCCGGCATCAAGGCCTTTACGGCCGCGGTGTTGGGCGGCATCGGCAATGTGGTCGGCGCCATGCTGGGCGGCATGTTCCTGGGGATCGCCGAATCGCTCTTCCCCAACCTGGTCCTGGACGGAGCCTGCCGCTGGGGCACAACCGGCTGCATCCCGGCCCCCTATCAGCTCAAAGACGCCCTGGCCTTTATCCTGCTGGTGCTGGTCCTGATCTTCCGGCCGACCGGCATCCTGGGCGAGCGCCTGGCGGTCAAGAAGGCATAGGCAGAAGCAGAAAGGAACAGAACAAATGCAAACCTCCAAAGCAACGACTCGCCTGGATCTGTCCCCGGCAATCCGGATGGGGCTGATCGGGGGCATTGTCACCCTGCTGCTCTGTCTCATCGGCGTCATCGAAATCTCCCACGGCCGGGCCGTCATCTATCCCCTCCTCTCGCTGGGCCAGACCTTGCTGCTGCTGGCCTACGTGCTCTTTTGCTCGATGGCAGTGCGGAGAATGCTGGCCGCTTCAGAAGGGGCGCTCCCACGCCAGGGGGTGATCGGCAGCGGCGCGTTGACCGGGCTGCTGATCAGCGCCTTCCTGGTGGCGCTGCTGCTCGTCGGCCACTGGATCAACCTGCGTGCGGTGCTGATCCGGGCCTCCCCCCAGCTTTACGAGCTGCTGACCTTTGGCCTGGGGTTTGTGCCGGGGATTATCGCCCTCCTGCTGCTCGGCCTGCTCCTGGGGGCGCTGGTGGGGGGCCTGTACCTGCTGCCGGAGCAGTGGCGGCGAGCGATCACGCTGGGCCTGGTCCTCATCCCCTTGCTGGCCATCCTGAGCAGCGCCTTCTTTGCCCAACGGGGGCTGTCCCCTCTCGCCGCCCTCCTCATCTTGGTGGTCGGGGTGGGTGGAAGCTATCTGTGGAGCAAATCTGGGGCCTCGGTCAGGCAGCGGATCGCCGATCTGCCCCCGGCCAGGCGACGCCTCTACCAGATCGGCCAGATGGCCCTGGTGGCCGCCGTGGTCCTGCTGCTGCCCCTCAGCGGGCCCTACCCCAGCCAGGTGTTGTATCTGGTGGGACTGTATATCCTGATGGGCCTGGGGTTGAACATCGTGGTCGGCTTTGCCGGGTTGCTCGACCTGGGCTACGTGGCCTTTTTCGCCCTGGGGGCCTACACCATGGGCATCCTGACCTCCCCTGAAATCCAGTGGGCGACGATGCGGCTGTTCGGTTTCCACTTGAGCTTCTGGGCCGCGCTGCCCTTTGCTGTGTTGGTCGCCACCCTGGCCGGCATCATCCTGGGCATTCCGGTGTTGGGCATGCGCGGCGACTATCTGGCCATCGTCACCCTGGGCTTTGGCGAGATCATCCGCATCGTCGCCCTGTCCGACTGGCTGAAGCCGCTCATCGGCGGTTCAAACGGCATCACCCGCATCCCCAGACCGATCATCGGGCCGATCCACTTTAACAGTCCCAGCAGCCTGTATTACCTGATCGTCATCGGCTGCCTGCTGGCCGCCTTTATCGCCACCCGCGTCAAGGACTCGCGGCTGGGGCGGGCCTGGATGGCCCTGCGCGAAGATGAGGATGTGGCCCAGGCCATGGGCATTGACCTGGTGCGGACCAAGCTGCTGGCTTTTGCCACCGGAGCTGCTTTCTCCGGGTTGAGCGGCGCCTTTTTTGCCGCCCTGATCGGCTCGATCTATCCCCACAGCTTTACGCTGATGATCTCGATCAACGCCCTGTGCGTGATCATCGTCGGCGGCATGGGCAGCATCCCCGGTGTGCTCCTGGGCGCAGCCGCGCTGGTCGGCCTGCCTGAGATCCTGCGCGAGTTCTCCGAATACCGGCTGCTGCTGTTCGGGGCGGCCCTGGTGCTGATGATGCTCGTCCGGCCGGAGGGCCTGATCCCCGAGGCGCGGCGCCGGTTGGAACTGCACGAAGCCGAAGCGGCGGCAGGAGAATAGGAGGCAGGTATGGCGATCCTGGAAGCAAAAAAGGTCACAAAACGGTTCGGCGGCCTGACCGCTGTCAGCCAGTTCGACGTTGAGATCAAGGAACGTTCTATCCACAGCATCATCGGCCCCAACGGAGCCGGCAAGACCACCTTCTTTAACTGCATCACCGGCTTTTACCGCCACGAAGAGGGCACCATCCTCTTCCAGGGTCAGCCCGTGGATGGCATGTCCACCGACCGGATCACCCGCCTGGGGATTGCCCGCACCTACCAGAACATCCGCCTGTTCAATAACATGACCGTCATCGAAAATGTGCTGGTCGGCCTGCACCCCCACCTCCACGCCGGCCTGTTCGGCGCCATCGCCCGCACCCGGAAGGTGTTGAAAGAAGAAGAAGAGGCGGTGCAGGAGGGCCGGCGGTTGCTCCAGTTCGTTGGACTGGCGGGACGAGGTGACTGGATGGCCAAGAACCTGCCCTACGGTCAGCAACGCCGGCTGGAGGTGGCCCGTGCCCTGGCCAGCAAGCCGACCCTGTTGCTGCTGGACGAACCGACAGCCGGCATGAACCCGGCCGAGACGCGGGAGATGATGGCCTTCATCCGCCGCCTGCGCGACGAACTGGGGATCACCATCCTGCTCATCGAGCACCAGATGCGGGTGGTCATGGGTATCTCGGAGACGGTCACCGTGCTGGACTATGGGGAAAAGATTGCCGAAGGCACTCCGGCCGAGATCCAGCGCAACCCGAAGGTGATCGAAGCCTATCTGGGAAGGAGGGCGGTGACATAAGATGGCGCTCCTGGAAGTCAACGACATTCACACCTATTATGGCGCAATCCATGCCCTGAAGGGCGTGTCCATTTATGTAGAGCAAGGGGAGATCGTGACCCTCATCGGGGCCAACGGCGCGGGCAAAAGCACGACCCTGAACACCATCTGCGGCATTCTGCACCCCCACAGTGGCACCATCACCCTGGATGGCGAGCCGATCCACCACCTGCCCGCCCACCAGATCGTGATGCGCGGCGTGGCACAGGCGCCCGAAGGCCGACGGGTGTTCGGCCGGCTGAACGTCATCGAGAACCTGGAGATGGGCGCGTATGCCCGCAAGGACAAGGCGGGCATCAAGCGCGATATGGAGCGGGTCTTTACCCTCTTTCCCCGTCTGAAAGAACGGGCCAAACAGGTGGCCGGCACCCTGTCCGGCGGCGAGCAGCAGATGCTGGCCATCGGTCGGGCGCTGATGGCCAGCCCCCGCCTGCTGCTGCTGGATGAGCCTTCGATGGGCCTGGCCCCGATCCTGGTGGAAGCGATCTTTGACACCATCCGCGAGATCAACAGCCAGGGGACCACCGTCCTGCTGGTGGAGCAGAATGCCCTGATAGCCCTGTCGGTCGCCAACCGGGGGTATGTGCTGGAGACCGGCAATGTGGTCCTGCACGACTCGGCCGCCGCCCTGCAAAAGAACGAGATGGTGCGCAAGGCCTACCTGGGCGAAGAGTAGAACAACGGCGGGGCAGAGAAGAGGGGGCCGACCCGGCGGGCCGGTCCCCTTTTGTCTGGTTTGACACCCCATAGCCTTTGTGCTATACTCTAAAAGCTTAAAAGTCTACCACGAAGGCGCACAGGGCAAATAAATGATAGGAAATTGACAGAAATTCTTTGTGTCCTTCGTGTCCTTAGTGGTTTTCAGACTAGCTCTAACCGCACGTCAAAATTTCCAGATTCACCGCAGAGTTCGCAAAGGTTTATAGCGGCCTTCTCGTTGGCCACAAGCCCGAAAATTGCAGCGACAGCGATGGCTCGACCAGGGTTGACGCCCAAAGAAAGGATGCTCAGGGCACTACAGGGCCAACAGCCGGACGTCATGCCGGCTGCTCCTGCCTATTTGAGCCTGTTTCTCGCCGATTTCGAGGGCGCTTACTATGCCGAACAGTATCGCCGCCTGCTGCGTGGTCGTTCGCGTTACCCCCTCAACCACCAGGAAGACACCCTGTTTCGCGCTCAGGCGCTCTACCACTCCTACGGCATCTTCAAGGTCCGGCCCGATTGGATCGAGGTCCACACCGGCCCCAGCCGGGCCTGGACCGAGCGGACTGAGATTGTCAGAGAAGATGGCCTCTTGTATTACGAGGACAAAGGGTCGGGCCGGCGCACACCCCTCAACCGGCCCCGCTCGCTGACCGACCTGTGGGACCTGTCCGCTCAAATCCGCGATGAGGCGGAGGCAGATGCCCGCCTGCCGATCCTGACCACCGGGGAACTGCTGGCCAGTGGCTGCTTCGATCTGCCCCGCCAGATCGTGGCCGACTATGGCGAGGACTATTTCATCTCCACCATCCTCGATACCCCTTTTTCCAACGCCTACGACCTGCTCGGCTTTCAGGGGTTGATGCTCATTCAACATGACCGGCCCAAGCTGTTCCACCACCTGCTGCACCGGCAACTGATCCGCGCCCAGGAAGAGATGGCGGCCTGGGCAGCCGTCGGCGTGCATGGCGTTTATGTCGAAGAAGTGTTCACCGGCGCCGACCTGATCTCGCCCCGTGCCTACGACGAGTTTGTCTTTACCTATAACGCCCCCTATTTCCGCCACATGCGCTCCCTGGGCCTGCTGCCGATCCACTATGTCTGCGGCGATGTCCTCCCTCGCCTGGAGCGGATCGTGCATTATGACATCGCAGCCCTGGCCGTGGAGGAGAGCAAGAAGAACTTCAAGATCGAGATCGAGGAGGTCGTGGAACGGGTGGCCGGCCGGGTGGCCCTGTTCGGCAACATAGACGCCGTGCGGTTCGGCCTGCATGCCACCCTGGACGACATGGCTGCCGAGGTCCGCCGTCAGGCGCGCATCGGGGCCAGAGCCAAAGGCTTCGTGGTCAGCACCGGCAGCCCCTTTCCCCTGGACACCAACCCCCGGCTGATTGACACCCTGGTGGCCACGGCGCACGAGATCGAGGGGCAATAGTTGAAAATTGGTTAAATACGGAAGAAAGGATAAGAAAAAGGCATGTCCGCGAACAGGCGGTGGCCTGGCCCCTGGCTCATCGTAGCCCTGGCTGCTGCCTGGATCGCCGGCTGCGGCTCCCCCGTTGCCCC
>DAOTYI010000199.1:0-5091 GCA_034434895.1 Anaerolineae bacterium | reverse complement strand
GTGCAGGGGTGGAGGTGGGCGGCTCCACGGTCGGGGTGGCTTCCGGAGCGGTGGCTGTTGCTTCGGCCACCTTTCCCCCTCTGCCGGGGAGGAGGAGGGCCACGCCCAACAGCAGCAGCCCGATCAGGCACAGGGCCAACAGACCGATCAGGGGGATGGCAAACTTGCGGTTGGACAATAGATCACGGATGCTCTGAGACATTTCGCTTCCTCCTTATTCTGCAGGGAGTTCCTCTGGGCAGGCCATCGGCTACCGGATCAACTCCAGATTGGCCAGGGGGACCAATACCTTTCCTGCCTTTTCCAATTCGACCTCGGCAACCGGCAGTCGGCAGCCCGACTCCACCGCCTGGGGTCGCGCCGGCAGATCGGTGACGCTGCCCACAGCGCCCAGGTGGGACCCCCGGGTGACCCGAACCCACATGCCGACTTCCAGCGCCAGAGGGCCGGGCTTTTCCGGTGGCAACTCTTCCGACCGCAGGGGGATAATCACCTCCGGGCGCCTGACATCCCAACGGGTCTGCGTGCTGGCGCTGATCATCGCCTCGCGGCCCAGATTGGCCTGAAGCAGGGAAAAGGCGGGGGCTGACATGGGCAGTGCGCCGAACCCTTCGGTGATCAGGATCGGGAAGGGCATGGCCCGCAACACCGGCAGCAGGTCGGCGTTCACGCTGCCGACAATGATCCCCCGCACTTTGGCCTCGACCGCCTGCTCCAGGGTCTGTTTGTCCAGAATCCGCCCCCCCACCACCAGGGTGCCGTGGCAGCTCACATCAATCGCCTTGGTGCGGAGTGGCTTCTGAGGGTTATCCACCAGCACCTTGAGCACCCCCTCCGCTTCACCGCCGGTACCCCACACCCCCTGGATCAACGCCCCGACGGTGGAAATGACCACTCCCAGGTTGGGCATCACGTTGGTAACCTGGCCCCGGGTATGGGCAGTCAGTTCCAGGGTGGTGGCTGCCGCCTCAATCAGCACCAGACCGTTCCGTATGGCGACGATCCGGCCATCCACCGGAGCGCGGCAGCCCCGCCTGAACCGCCCCCAAACCCCACGCGGGGCGGCCAACGGTTCGTCGGCCTGCACCGAATCGCCTGCGTTCTTGCGCAGGAACCTGGCCACTCGCTCCCGTCGGACTCCCAACGCCCTGGCCACGTCCACGACCAGGACCTTGCCTGGCAACTGGCAACGGGCCACCACATCGTTCGGTCCCACCACCTCACCGGGACGGACCAGGACCTGGCCCCGGCTGGGCAGTAACCGTTCCCGACGGATGGTGGTCAAAGGCGTAATGCGTGTTTCTGTTGGGTAATACATGGTTCAATTCCTGGGAAGGGATAAGGCTATTGGGTATTGGGTATCAGGTATTGGGTGTTTCACGTCCCCATGTCCCACAGCCAGCGTTGCATCTTTTCTCGCTGTTCGGCAAGGTCCTCGGCCAGGGGCAGGGGCCGTCCCCGGGCGTCAATCATGATGCCGATGATGCCCCCCTCGACCTCGGTTGTGCCGGCCAGTCCTTTACGCCCCAACCCCACGTCGAAGCGGCGTGTGGGCCGCAGTTCCAGGGTGGCGACCTGGCGGGCAGGCAAGGGGATGACCTCCAACGAGCCGAACGGCACCTCGACCTCCAGCGAGCGCCCATCCTCATACTTGATTTTGAAGGTCAGAGCTACCTCTCCTTCGCGGGCCGTGCCCAGCGGCGCGACCACAGTTCCCAGGTTCAGCAGAGCATCGCGGGCCACCAGCTGCGCCGCAGCTACAGGGTTGACCGTCGCGACCGCTCCGGCCGGGGCCAGTAGCCCCGCCCTGTCCAGCGCCAGGCCGCTGACGCCCACCGGTTGCACGGCGTCAAGCAGCATCAGGGCTGCCTGACCATAGTTCGGCACATGGCCCAGCACCCCTCCCCGGCCCACGATCAGATGGAACCGGGGCGGCAGGCCAGGGTAGAGGCCCGCCGGCCAGCGGGGAGCCACATCGGCCAGGGTCAGGCGCACGATTTCCCGCGCCAGCGCCTGCTCGATCAACAGATCCTGGCGTGTCTGGGGGAGTGTGTGCGGCCGCAGCGCCTTGTTGTGCACCAGGTTCTGGACCTCGACCGGTTCGATTTCAAAGGGCAGCCAGCGCAGCACCGATTCTACCGGCACGTGGTCGAGCAGGTGGGCGATGTTGTAGCTCAGGCCCAGATCGCTCCGGATGGCCAGGTCAAACCCTCCGTCCACCATCGAGGCCACGGTGACCGAAGTTCCTCCCACGTCCACCCCCAGGACGTTGATCCCATCCAGTTCGGCGAGATACCGGATGGCATAGGCGAAGGCTTTGGCGGTGGGCAATACCTGTACCCGGCTCCAGTCGGCCAGCGTGCCAAAGCCGGGCAGCCGTTCCATCTTGTGGCGGAGATACAGTTCTTCGACTTCGGCCTGCAAGGGGCCGGGGTTCTCGATCTCCATGCTGGGCCGCACGTTGTCAACCGCCCGCAGTTCGGCATCGGCGCCGATGATCTGGGCGATCTCTGTCCGCAGGTCAGCGTTGCCGGCATAGAGGATCGTCGGGCGGCTCTTTTCCGGCAGCACGGAGCAGGCCAGAGCCACCGCCTCGGCCGACTGCAAAACCGGCCCCCGGGCGCCGCCGTCTATGCCCCCCACCAGCACGACCGCATCGGGCCTGATCTCCTGGATCAGGCGCAGTTGGCCCTCGATGTCGCTGTTGGAGATGTGACCTTCTCGCCGGTCGAGGGAGATGACCCCTTCTACAACCGCATAGGTGCCAGACAGGGCGCGGTGGGCGCTGACCAGGCTGACGTCGTGGATGATCCCGCTCAGCACGAGATGGAGCGGTTCGCCAGCGCTGGTGAGGGCCACGACCGCGTCCACCCCCGCCTCCTGATATTCGGGCTGAATAATCCGGCCTTGTGGGTCCAGGAAGCGCCAACCGGTCACGTCGGCCAGTTGCTCGATCGCCTGTCGCACGGCGACGGTCACGTCGTTCCAGGGCGGGGTCAGGGTGCTGGGCGCTTCGGCCCGGGCGACGAACCGGTACTCGCCCTCCACCCGGTCAATCAGGAGCACCTGAGTGATCGTGCTGCCGCACTCAATGGCCAGGATTGATTCGATGGTTGTATAGTCTTGGGTCATGGTCCACACTCCAGGCTCAGGCCCCTGAACTCTCCCTCGGTTCTGGACAAAAGCTGTCACCCCCCCAGCACCTGGCGTACACCGTCCAACACAAACTCAATCCGTCCCACCAGAAACGACAGACGAGAAAGAAAGGTCACGGCCAGGATGGCGCCAAAGGCGATCAGGATGAAGCACCGTCCCAGGCCGCCCCAGGATGACACCAACCGCTGGCGCAGGCCGGCCAACCGGCCCTCCTCACTGCGGTTAAAGTAAAAATGGAGCAGGGTTCCCGCTGTGCCAACCAGGACCACAAAGCCGCTGAAAAGCCCCAACCCTGGCCCGTAGCGGTCCACATAGCGCGTCAGGTCGGCGCTGGCATCCACCTGGGGCACCAGCGTACCCAACACCGCCCCACCGATGGCCAGAGCCGTGCCCACCCCAATCAAGACAGCCACACTCAGGTTTCCTGGCCCTGACAATCTTCTGGCCGGTTTGAACAGCAGCAACACCCCCAAAAGCAGCGCGATCAGCTTGAGGAGGAGCTGTCCCCCATTCCCCTCGGTCACAGCCTGGACCAGGGGATCCAGAAGCCTGGCAATCAGGATGCTGTGGAAAGCAACCACAAAGGCATAGCCCACGGCCACGCCGACAAAGAGGTGCTCCGCCAGCCGGTAAAGCAGGTTGTCGCCTAACAGGTAGCTGAAGACAAAGAGGGTCAGAATCACAGCGACGGCGGTGCCGATTGTGTCGAGCAGACCGGTATCCATCAGCCTTCCCTCCTGCTACGCTGCACCAGATAGGCCATATTGCTGACCAGGATGGCCACGATGAACAGCAGATGCCCCGCCAGCTGGGAATCCAGCCGGGCAGCCGGGATGCCTGTCAGCCCTTCACCGCCACTGCGCAGGGCGCTGTAGGTGATGGCATCCGGCACCCCGGCCACCACCCCTTTCAACTGTTGTGACCCGGTCTGGTAGTAGGCCCGGGCGAAAGGCTCGACCAGGGCGCTCACTCCGGCAGCCAGCGACAGGCCGTAGGGGGTGCCCACCTGCTCGATCCACCAGCGCAGGCTATCCTGGCTGGCTGTCAGTTCCAGGATCAGGTCAAAATCCTGGAGCTCCTTCACCTGGCCCATCAGCTCCAGGTCGGTCCGCGACGTGCCATAGAAATCACAGGGCAGGGCCATTTCCAGCGACTCGCCCAGCAGCCGGACCGCCGCCGCCTGGCCGGGGAGATAGCCCATGTTGACATAAAGCCGACCGTACCCTTCTGCGTAGCCGGGGTGGGCGGCCGCCTGGTCGGCAAGCAGGCTGGCGGCGGAGGCCGGGCCGGCCGGCAGCAGGCTGACGGCTACGATCCGCGCCTGTCGGTCCATCAGGTGGCCGATCAGGGTCTGCGCCACGACATCCATCTCACTGCTGGTCGTCGGGTCATAATCGAAAGCCACCAGCACCCGGGCACCGCTCCCCAACCGGCTGATAGTCTCATACAGGCTGCTCACCGTCGGGGCCGGTTCGATGGTCCGCGCCAGCAACGGTCTGTCCAACAGAAGGGGCAGGGTGACGGCGGCGATGAGGGCGATGGAGAGGATCCAGCGCGGCAGCAAGGCCAGCAGCCCGGCTTTGGGCCGGGGCATGACCTTGGGAGCCACGGTTGGTGGGCGGGCCACGATCTGGGCAAACAGGCGCGCCTGTGGCGTCTCGATGACCGGGGCTATCTCCTCCCCGGCCTTTGCCACTCTGGGCTGGGCGATGGTGATCTCCACCGGCAGGATGTCCTGAAGGCCGGCCAGCAGGCCGGTCTCTTCCACAACGGCTTCCTTGGCCGGTGTTGGCGCTCTAACCTCCTCTTCTTTCCTCAGCTCGCGGGGTTTGAGGGTCAACAGCCAGTCAGGAATTTCTGCCCGGACCAGGGTTTCCCCTTCGGCCAGACTCTCTTCCGAGGGCACCAGCCAGTCGGGCAGTTCCTCCTCTTCGG
>DAOTYI010000198.1:0-4926 GCA_034434895.1 Anaerolineae bacterium | reverse complement strand
GGGGAAGGGGGCCAGGGGGTAGGGGTGAGGTCGAATCGAACATGGTCGAGTTAAACAACCGGCGAGCGGAGGAGATCTCGCAGGGCAGATTCGGCGCTGGGGAAGAGGAAATGGAACCCCAGCTCCAGCAGCCGCTTCGGCACAGCCCGCTGACCCTCCAGCAACACACCGGCTACTTCGCCGAAGGCCAGTTTCAGAGCCAGGGCCGGTACCGGGAGCCATGATGGCCGGCCCATGACCCGGCCCAGCACCTGAGCAAACCGGGCATTGGGAAGCGGGTCTGGTGCAACCAGATTAAAAGGGCCACGGGCCTCCTGATGTGCGATGAGAAAGTGGATGGCCCGCGCCTCATCCTGAATGTGGATCCAGGGGAACCACTGCCGGCCACTGCCCATCGGCCCGCCGACAAAAAGGCGGAAGGGCAGCACCAGGCGCCACAAGGCCCCTTCGTTCGGGGCAAGCACAGCAGCGCTGCGGATAATGACCCGTCGCACCCCCATCTCCTCAACAGGGGCGGTTGAAGGTTCCCATTCCTCCGCAGCGAACCGCGCCAGATAGTCATGGCCGGCCGGCGTGTCCTCGGTGACCGGTTCGTCGCCGCATGGGCCATAGTAGCCGACCCCGGACGCCTGAACGACAACGGCCGGCTTCTGCCTGGCCTGTTCCACGGCCTGGACCACGGCGCGCCCGGCATTCACCCGGCTGTCCCGGATGAGGCGCTTGCGCTCAGCGGTCCAGCGGCTGGGAAAGAAGCGTTCGCCGGCCAGGTTGGCCCCGGCCAGATTGACAATGGCCTCAGCACCGTCGGCCAGCGGGCCCCAGCCGGCAGCAGTACGGCCATCCCAGCGCTCGGCCCGCACGCCGGGGGGCAACTGACCCGCCCGTTCGGGTGAGCGGCTGAGGAGGATGACCTCGTGGCCATCGGCAGCCAGCTCTGTCGCGAGTGCCCGGCCGATCAGGCCGGTGCCACCGGTGATGATCACACGCATATCTTTCTCTCTCCTTTCTATCAGCTCCATCCGCTGACGACCCGGCCCAACCGTCGCATTGGCCGTCAGGATCGGGGGTGAACGTTGACGCCCGGCCGGTTGCGGGTTATAATGGACCACAGCAGCAGGCAGAAGGGTGCCGATGTATGGATCACCACTATCCAGGCTACCTGACCCTGTATCACTCCGGCGAACTGGCCCGTCGCGCCCAGGCGGCATGGGCCATGCTCGCCCGTTGTGAGCTTTGCCCTCACCGTTGCGGCGTGGACCGACTGAAGGGCGAGCGGGGGGTATGCCGCATGGGGGACCGGCTCAAACTATCGAGCTGGAATCTCCATCCATGGGAGGAACCCCCTATCAGCGGCAGGCGGGGGTCAGGGACGATCTTTTTCTCCGGCTGCACCGGCCGCTGCCGCTTCTGTCAGAACTATCCCATCAGCCAGCTTGGTCACGGCCAGGAGGTGAGTGTCGAGCGGCTGGCGGGGATGATGCTCGAATTGCAGCGCAAAGGGGCGCACAACATCAACTTTGTCACCCCCACCCATTTCATGCCCCACATCCTGGCCGCCCTGCCCCACGCCATCCGGGGAGGATTGCACCTGCCCCTGGTCTACAACACCAGCGGCTATGAGCGCGTCGAGGTCCTGCGCCTGCTGGAAGGAGTGGTAGAGGTGTGGCTGCCCGACGCCAAATATGCCGATAACGCCATTGCCCGCCGGCTGTCCGGCTTCAAGGACTATGTCGAGTATAATCGGCTGGCATTGGGTGAGATCTATCGTCAGGTGGGTGACGAACTGCTCCTGGATGAAGAGGGGACCGCCCGGCGAGGGATGATCATCCGGCACTTGGTCCTGCCCCACGGATTGTCCGGCACAGCCGAAGTGCTGCGCTGGATCGCTGCCGGGCTTTCCCCCCGCGTGCATATCAGCCTGATGGATCAGTATTTCCCCGCCCATCGGGCCCTCGGCGACCCGCTGCTGAACCGAAAAATCACCTCCGAAGAGTATGAGGCTGCCCTGGAAGCGTTCGACGCCGCCGGACTGGAACGAGGCTGGTATCAGACGACCCATGACCAGTGACCAGGAAGCCCGCCATCCTCTCAGAGCTTGTTTGAAAACCACCAAGACACAAAGGACACCAGGGCACCATGCCTTTTTTCATTTCCTTCGTGTTCTTTGTGGCCTTTGTGGTGAGCTTTTCAGACTGGCTCTCAAAGCCCGAATGTCCTTCTGGTCCTGATAGTTTCAGGGTCTCCAGGCCGGGACCTGATCGTTGCTGGTATCCCCTGTCAGCTTGATCACGTCAGAACCGTCGGCAGCCATCACGTAGATGTCCCACTCCCCATCGCGGTCGGAATAGAAGGCGATCCGCCCCCCGTCAGGCGACCAGGTGGGGCCATGCTCACTGGAAAAGGGTGCCCGGCTGAGGTTGACCGCCTCGCCGCCGATGACCGGCATGACATAGATTTCAGGAAAGCCATCGCGGTTGCTGACAAAGGCGATGCGGCCGCCGTCGGGCGACCAGGCCGGATTGGTGTCGTCGGCCGGATGATCGGTCAGGCGCACCAGATTGCCTCCATCGCGGTCCATGATATAGATTTCCCAATTGCCATCGCGCTTGGAGGCAAAGGCCAGGCGCGTGCCGTCGGGCGACCAGGAGGGCCACAGGTCAGACGCATCTTCCCACCAGGTCAGCCGTTGCACCTCGGAGCCATCTGGCCGCATCCGATAGAGCTCCCAATAGAGGCTCTCGCGCACCGAGGCAAAGGCGATCCATTCCCCATCGGGTGACCAGGCCGGCGAATGGTCCCTGGCCTCATCCGAGGTCAGGTTGACCGGATCGCGGCCGTCACTGCCCATCACCCAGATGTCCACCTGACCATCCCGCTCGGAGACAAAGGCGATGCGGGAGCCATCAGGCGACCAGGCAGGGGCCGACAGAAAATCGGATTGCCCAATGCCCAGGCGGATGCGGTTGCTGCCGTCGCTGTTCATCACATAGACAGACCATCTCTTTTCCCCGGCCTCACGCGCCTGGTAGGCGATAGAAGGCACCGGCCGGGAGATGACCAGCGGCGGGGTGGGCGAGGGGGGCAGCGTCGGCGTGGGCGATGAGGGGAGGGTCGGCCTGGCCGTGGGCGATGGTCGGGAGGTGGCCGTCGGCGCCAGGGTCGGCGAGGCGGTCATCTGCCGCACCGTGGATGAGGGAGAGGGGAGCGCGGTCGGCGTGGTTTCGACCGGCGCAGGGCGGAGCAACCAGAAAGCGGCGATCAGCAGGAGGATGGCCGCCAGCCCGATTCCCACCCCGATCCATAACCAGGGGCGGCGGGCAGGGGGAGCCATTTCCCCTTTCCCCGCCGTGGCCTGGGCGCCGGCTTGAGGGGGCGGCCGGCGGCGCTGTCGCCGCGTAGGGAGCCTGGTCACGCCCCCGCCGCCAGGTTGCCGACCCTTGTCCATCCCGGTCCAGCGGGTGTTGCGCACCACCTGCTGGAGGTCAACCCGTTCGCTCAGCCAGTCGCGGAGCAGCGCCACCCGAAAGCGGTAGCTGGATGCCCCCAGCCGTTCCAGAATGCCCCGCGCCGTCAGGTTGTCCAGCAGTTCGGCCACCCGACCGCGTTCCACCCGCGCCCCGGCCTTGACCAGAAGGGTCCGCACTTCCTGAGCGGTGGCCACCCCCCGTGCCCCGCGCAACGAGACCAGGGCGGCCAGCGCCGCCTGCTCCAGCGGCGAAGACTCGTCCCATACCTGACGAAAATCGGCGATCTCGCGGCGGATGAGGCTCTCCACCACCAGGTCCAGGTCGTGCTGGTTGACCCAACCGGTTGGGGCACAGCGGTTGAATACCTCAAAACAGAGCAGTTGCAGGTAGTAGGGATGGCCGGAGGTGATCTCGATCATCCGGCGGGCAACGCCATAGTCATAGGTCAGGACGCCATCCACCGGCCAGGTGATGAGCCGGGCGGCCTCTTCACTGTTGAGCGGCCCCAGCGCGTAGCTGAGCGCACCGGCGAACAGGCGGGGGTATTCGCGCAGCAGCATATCCTGCCGGGCAATGGACGAGGTCGCCACCACCGCCAGATTGCCATCCCGGTCGCGCCAGTCGGCCAGGACGGTGACCAGCGCCTCCAGCAGCCGGGGATCCTCCTGGATCAGGGCATCCAGGTCATCCAGCAGCAACACCAGGCATCGCTCCCCCAGGACCGCCCGGACATTGGGCCAGAAGGTATCCAGCAGCGCCCCGGTGTGGCCCTCAAAGTCGGCCCAGAGGGGTTCCAGACCGGTCACGCCGAGCTGACGGCCCACCTGATGGCCCACTGCGTCGGCGATGCGCCACAACAACCAGTCAAGCCGCCGGGCCTCCTCTTCCGATAGCTCCACCTGGACCGGCACAAACCCTTCCGGCAGATGAGCAGGCAACTGTCGCAACAGGGAGCTCCTGCCCATGCGAGGTGCAGCCGAGACGACAAATACGCGCCGTCCCTTCAGCAACTGCTCGCGGATGGAGGTGAGTTCCTGGCGACGGCCAAAGAACAGCCTGGGGTTATCGGCCGGCTGGCCTGGTCTATATGGATTGACGGTATCTGGCATCGGCTGGTTAGCAGATTCCCAGGTAGAATTGATTCGACTGGATTGACACCCTATCCGGCGGCAGGTTATGATCCGCCGCCAGCACCTTCCGCCGATCAAAATAGACGATAAAACCATTATACCACCCAATTTCGATTTTGGGAAATATGGAGAGCATCTGTATCAGGTTCCAGGTTGCCGGCTCCGTGGGGACAGCCCTGTCCTTTTCCGGGCTGTTGCCATTTGTTATAACATATTAAATCAAAAAGTATCTCTCGCAACACTCTGTCTGTTTCTTGACAGGCCAGGGAGGGTGGGGTATACTCCTCGGCGGTCTGTGACTAACTCGACAATGTTAAACTCACGTAAAT
>DAOTYI010000197.1:0-8222 GCA_034434895.1 Anaerolineae bacterium | reverse complement strand
TGGATCGGGATTGAGGCATGGCGATCGATCGGGCCGGGAGGAAGCCGGGCGGAGTCGTATCCCACCGGGCCAGTACCTCACCGACCGCTTTCCGGTGCTGCACTATGGCAGCATCCCCCGTTTCAACAAGGACACCTGGGATTTTCGGGTGTGGGGTCTGGTGGAGGAAGAGAAGCGCTGGACCTTTGACCAGTTCCGGGCGTTGCCCACTCAGAGCGTGGTGGCCGACATTCATTGTGTCACCCGCTGGTCCAAACTGGATACCCATTGGGAAGGGGTCAGCACGCGGGAGGTGCTGAGCCACGTGCAGCTCAGGCCAGAAGCCCGTTTTGTTCTGGTCCACGCCGAGCAGGGCTTCACGACCAACCTGTCACTCGCCGATTTCCTGCGCCAGGAAAACCTCTTTGCCTGGCGCTATGAAGGCCGGGAGTTGACCCCTGAACATGGCTGGCCGCTGCGCCTGGTCGTGCCCTCTCTCTATTTCTGGAAATCGGCCAAGTGGGTGCGCGGCCTCGAATTGCTGGCCGAGGACCGGCCCGGCTTTTGGGAAAGCTACGGCTATCACAACCGGGGCGATCCGTGGCGAGAGGAGCGGTTCGGCCCGTAGGACAGGAGGTCAGCCTGTCCTGTGTTTGACCTGGGCGGCGATCGGCAGTACAATGGGCCAGACACGAGTGAGGTGCCTGGCCCTGTTTGTTGGAGGAAGAATGCCGGGAACCATGCCGACCGTCCGCCTCTCTGTCCACTCGGCTGAGGCTCTGCCGCAGGCTGTGGAGCTGTTGCGACGCGGGCAGGTGATCGCCTTCCCCACCGACACCGTCTATGGCGTTGGGGCGCACCCCTTTTTGCCAGGGGCAGTGGCCTGCCTGTACAGGGTGAAGGAGCGGCCTGCCCACCTGGCCATTCCCCTCCTCCTGCCCGATGCAGCGGCGATGGAGCGGGTCTGTGCCGACATCCCGGCCCTGGCCTGGCGGCTGGCCGAACGGTTCTGGCCGGGCGGCCTGAGCCTGGTCCTGCACCGCGCCCCAGACCTGCCCGCTGAGGTGTGCGGCGGCGGCCCAACCGTGGCCGTGCGCGTGCCCGACCATGACCTGGTGCGCGACCTGTGCCGGCGGCTGGGCGTTCCTCTGGCGGCAACCAGCGCCAATCGCCACGGCCATCCCGATCCGGTCACCGCCGATCAGGTCGAGGCGGAACTGGGCGGACGCATCCCCCTCCTCCTGGACGGAGGGCCATGCCCCGGCGGGGTGGCCTCCACGGTCCTGGACCTGACCGTCTGGCCGCCGGCCATCCTCCGCCCCGGTCCGGTCACGGCCGGCCAGCTGGCCGATCTGGTCCCTGTGCGCCTGTGATTGACGCTCCCCCCGCTTCATGGTATAATGCGCCGGGCAGCAAAAGAGGAGAAGAGGGATGCTCATCGGCATTGACGCCAGCCGGGCCACGGCGGCGCGGCGCACCGGCACCGAAACCTACTCCCTGCACCTGATCCGCGAACTGCTCGACCTGGGCCAGGACCACCATGTTCGCCTGTACTTCAGCCGACCCCCCTCACCCGGCCTGTTCCCGGACAAGGCCGAACAGCGGGTCATCCCTTTCCCCCGGTTGTGGACCCACCTTCGCCTGTCATGGGAAATGCTCACCCGGCCGCCAGACCTGCTCTTTGTGCCTGCCCATGTGCTGCCCCTGATCCACCCCCGGCGCAGCGTCGTCACCGTTCACGACCTGGGCTACCACTACTATCCGGAGACTCACACCCTGTCCCAAAACCTCTACCTGCGCTGGTCCACCCGCTACAACGCCCAGGCCGCCGCCCGCGTCCTGGCCGACTCGGAAGCTACCCGCCGGGACCTCATCCACTACTACGGGACTCCACCCGATCGGATCGCCGTCGTCTATCCGGGCCGCGACGAGGCGCTGGCTCCGGTCACCGATCCCACCCTGCTGGCCGCCGTCCGCGCCCGCTACGGCATCCCCGGCCCCTATCTGCTCTACGTCGGTACCCTCCACCCGCGCAAGAACCTGGGCGTTCTCCTCCACGCCTTTGCCGCCAACCTTTTTTCCCCCTCTGCCGGACTCCGCTCTCTCTTCTCCCCCCTCTCCCTGGTCCTGGCCGGGCAGAAAGGATGGCGGTCTGCAGAGATTTTTGACCAGGTGCGCCGCCTGGGGCTGGAGGATCGCGTCCTCTTGCCCGGTTATGTGCCCGACGCCGACCTGCCGGCCCTGCTGAGCGGAGCGTTGGCCTTTGTCTTCCCCTCGCTGTATGAGGGCTTTGGCTTCCCGGTGTTGGAGGCGATGGCCTGCGGCACGCCGGTGATCTGTTCGGACGCCTCCTCGCTGCCGGAGGTGGCCGGTGACGCGGCGCTGCGGGTGAACCCGCGACAGGTGGCGGAGGTGGCCGGGGCGCTGGCCCGCCTGGTGGCCGACGAAGGGCTGCGCCGCGAACTGGTGGAGCGGGGGTTTCGCCAGGTGCAGCGCTTCTCCTGGCGGCGGTGTGCTGAGCAGGTCCTGACCATCCTGGAAGAGGTGGGCCGTGAACAGGGTTGACATCCTGGGCGTGCGGGTGGACGACGCCACCTATGACGATCTGCTGGCGGCGGTGGATGCTTTTGTCCGCAGCGGCCGGCCCCACCAGATCGTCACCCTCAACCCGGAGATGCTGGTCGCAGCCCACGACGACCCCGATTTCCGCCACCTGCTCAACGCAGCCGACCTGAATGTGGCCGACGGCGTGGGCCTGATCCTGGCTGCCCGGTGGCTGGGCCATCCCCTGCGCGGGCGGGTGACCGGCTCCGATGGCATCTACCACCTGGCTGCCCACAGCGCCCGGCGGGGTTACCGCCCCTTTTTCCTGGGGGCCGCGCCGGGTGTGGCCGAGATCGTCGCCGACCGGCTGAGGGCCCTCCATCCCGGCCTGGAGGTGGCCGGCACCTATGCCGGTTCGCCCCGCGCTGAAGAGGAGGAGGAGATCATCGCCCGGGTGCGGGCCGCCGCCCCTCATCTGCTGCTGGTGGCCTATGGGGTGCCGGCTGAGGAGAAATGGATCGCCCGCAATCGCGACCGCCTGGGGGTGCCGGTGATGATCGGCGTCGGTGGCGCGTTCGACTTTGTGGCCGGCGTGGCCCGCCGCGCCCCACGGTGGATGCGCCGGGTCGGGCTGGAGTGGCTCTACCGTCTGCTCCGAGAGCCGTGGCGCTGGCGGCGGCAACTGGCCCTGCTCCGGTTTGTGAGGCTGGTCATCGCGCAGAAGAAAGGGAACAGACCATGAACGATCCTGAACCTGGCCTCCTGGTCGAGGCCCACCGCGAAGAGCTGATCGCCTTTGCCCGCAGGCTGGTGCAGACCCCCAGCCTGCCGGGGCAGGAGGGAGAGGTGGCGGCGCTGGTCCAGGCCGAGATGGAACGCCTGGACTATGACCGGGTGTGGGTGGATGAGGCCGGCAACGTCATCGGTTCCATCGCCGGAGGCGACGGCCCGGCGCTGATGCTCAACGGCCACCTGGACCATGTGGAGACCGGCGATCCGGCCCGCTGGCCCTTCCCCCCCTTTGGCGGCGAAATCCGTGACGGCGCACTGTGGGGACGGGGTGCAGCCGATATGAAAGGGGCGTTGGCAGCCATGGTCTATGCCGGATGGCTGAGCAAAAAGTTGGGCAGACCCCTGCCCGGCGACCTGTATGTCAGCGGTGTCGTCCAGGAAGAGGTGGGGGGGCTGGGGGCACGGCACCTGGCCCGGACCCTGCCTGTGGCCCGCGTCATCATCGGCGAGGCGAGCGGCAACGGCCTGCGCCGGGGGCACCGGGGTCGAGTGGAGCTGCGGGCGCATTTCGAGGGCCGCCCGGTCCACGCCTCGATGCCGGCCCTGGGCGTCAACCCCCACTTTTCGCTGGCCCGCTTCGTGGACGGCCTGCGCACCCTGCCGATGGCTGCCGACCCGACCTACGGCCCCTCGACGGTCGCCCCCACCTGCGTGACCGGCGAGCCGGGGAGCAGCAATGTCACCCCCTCGGCGCTCCATCTGGTGCTGGATTGGCGCAACATCCCCGGCGAGCAGCCGGACGAGATCATCTCCCGGCTGGAGGCGCTGCTGGCCCGCAGCCTGGAGCCGGGCTGCCGGGGCCGGATCGAGATCGCCCGCAAAGAGCTGATCAGCTACACCGGCCTGTCGCTGACCTATCCTGACCTGTTCCCCTCCTTCACCACGCCGGCTGAGAATCCCTGGTTGGTCAAGGCTCAGGCCGCGCTGACGGCAGCCCTGGGCCGCCCGGTGGAGACTGCCATCTGGCGCTTTGCCACCGACGGCGGCCATTTTGCTCAGGCCGGAGCGACGGTCCTCGGCTTTGGGCCAGGGGATGAGGCGGTTGTTCACACCGTGGAGGAGCGGCTGCCGCTGGATCAGCTTGTGGAGAGTGTGGTGGGCTACCTGACCCTCGCCTTTCTGGATGGATGAGGAGGAACGATGTCTTTTCCCGCGCCATTCTACCGCTGGCGACCCCACCCCTGGCACGGCCTGGAGGTGGGACCTGACCCACCCCGGGTGGTGCACGCTTACATCGAGATCACCCCCTTTGACCTGATCAAGTACGAAGTGGACAAAACCACCGGCTATATGCGTGCAGACCGGCCACAGCGCACCTCATCGCAGCCGCCGACGCTTTACGGCTTTATCCCCCGCACCTATTGCGGACCACGTGTCCATGCCCTGGCACCCAAGGCCCGGCGCGGCGACGGCGACCCGCTCGACATCTGTGTCATCAGCGAACGGCCCTTCAACCGCGCCGAGGTCATCCTGGTCGCCCGCGTCGTGGGGGGCATTCAGGCCATTGACGGCACCGAGGCCGACGACAAGATCATCGCCGTGTTGGACAACGACCAGTTCTGGAAAGAGGTGGTGGATGTGGTGCAACTGCCCGGTGTGTTGATCGAACGGCTGCGCCACTATTTTGCCACCTACAAGCTGGTGCCCGGCGAGGAGCCGCACATGGTCATCGAGGAGGTATACGGCCGGGAACATGCCCTGCAGGTGGTGGCCGCAGCCATAGAGGATTATGAGGAGATGTATGGGAGCTGAAGCCGGGGCCGGGTGGCAGGGGCCGGGCGGGGGGCCTGATCCCTTGTTGCGCCGCGTGAACCTGCTGCGCAAGCTGATGCACCTGGCCATGGCCTGGCTGCCGGCCGTCGGCTGGTTGCTCTCCTATCGCCTGGCGCTGGCGTTGGCCGGGGTGCTGGTCGGCGCCTCGCTGATGGTGGAGGTGGTGCGCCGCCATCGGCCGGAGGTCAACCGCTTGCTGTGGCGGCTGCTGCCCTCCGTCTTTCGGGAATGGGAAAGCCGCCGGGTGCTGGGCTCTACCTGGTTTGCCCTGGCCGCCCTGGCTGCGCTGCTCCTCTTTGGCCGCGACCTGGGTGGCACGGCGATCCTGTTCCTGGCCTGGGGCGATGCCGCAGCCGAGCTTGTCGGGCGACGGTGGGGGCAGGCGGGGCAGGGCAAGAGCCTGGCGGGGAGCCTGGGCTGTCTGATCGCCTGCCTGATGGGCGGTCTGGCCGGCAGCGGCCGGGGTGGATTGCAGCCAGAGGTGGTGCTGGTCGGCGCAGCGGTGGCCACGCTGGTTGAACGCTGGTCGCCGCCGCCCGATGACAACCTGTGGCTGCCGCTCCTGGCCGGGTTGGCGATGGAAGGGGTGACCTGTGTCCAGTTCGGCGGGTGAGGCTGAACCGGGAGAGCAACCGATCGCCGGGCAGTGTGCCCTCTACCGGCCGCTCCAGGTGGGAGCAGGGGTGGTGGTGGAACGGGCAGGCTGCCTGCTCCTGGTGCAGCGCAATCCGGCGGCCCGGCCTTTCCCCGGCGCCTGGCATCTGCCCGGGGGCTACTGCCCGGCCAACGAACCGCCGCCGGTTACGGCCGTCCGCGAAGCGGCCAGGGAGACCGGCCTGCGGCTGCGGGTGGACCGCCTGCTGGGCGCCTACTTTTTCGACGACGACCCACGGGGCAACGGCCTGCTGCTGGTTTACGAAGCCGGAGTGGAGGGGGGTGAACTGCGGCCAGAGGGCCAGGAGGTGGTGGCCGTCGGCTTTTTCCCGGCCGAGGGCCTGCCCCGGCCCTTGAGCGGCGGTGGGCACGATCAGGCTATCGAAGCGTGGCAACGGCGGGCGCTCGACCGCTGGCAACCGGGCACCGCCATGCGCTACTGCCCCCATTGCACCCACCCCCTGGAGGAACGGCCGGTGTTCGACCGGCTGCGGCTGACCTGCCCGGCCTGCGGCTTTGTCCACTTTCGCGCCCCCAAGGTCGGCGTGTCGGTGCTGGTCGAGCAGGCGGGACGGGTGTTGCTGGTGCAACGGGCCATCGTCCCGGAGAAGGACAAATGGTGCCTGCCCTCCGGCTTTGTCGAGTGGGACGAGGCCCCCGAAGAGGCCGCAATCCGCGAGTGTGCGGAAGAGACGGGACTGGAGGTGGCCATCACCGGCCTGGTGAAGGTGGTCCACTACACCGACGATTTTCGCGGGCCGGGCATCAGCCTGATCTACCATGCCCGGGTGCAGGGCGGTATCCTGCGGCCGGGGGATGACGCCCGGTTGGCTCGCTTTTTTGCACCCGCAGAATTGCCACCCCCCCAGGAGATCGCCTTCCAGAACCAGCGGCTGGTCCTGGAGCAGTGGCGCGGCGGACAGAGCGAGAGGCCTTCCTGACAGGACTCCCACCCCCGTTTCAGGCGCCGGCCAGATAATTGGGAGTGGAGCCTTCGGTGGGAGTGGAGCCTTCAGGCGGAAAAGGCCGGCTGAAGCCTCGACTCCAGCCCGATCTCCATGATCTCCCCGGTGTTCTCTGCGCCTCTGCGGTGTATCTGATATCCGAATTCCGGAGGGATGTCAACGCTTTGACGCAACAGGCCAACTGTGTTAAAATGGGATGGTATCAGGGGAAACAGACCGGAGGAGGGATTGACCATGTCTATCGCTTCGTCTGGGCGGAAAAAGGTCACCACCCTCACCTTTGCCCAGAAAAAGCAGCGGGGTGAGGTCATCACCATGCTGACCGCCTATGACTATGCCACGGCGCTGGCCGTGGACCAGGCGGGCATTGATTCGATCCTGGTCGGCGACTCGCTGGGCATGGTGGTGCTGGGTTACGAAAACACCCTGCCGGTCACGATGGAGGAGATGCTCCATCACTGCCGGGCAGTGGCGCGGGGAGCGCGCTATGCCCTGCTGATCGGCGACATGCCGTTCATGTCCTATCAGGTCTCGGTGGAAGAGGCGGTGCGCAACGCCGGGCGCTTTTTGCAGGAGGCCGGCATGGACGCGGTCAAGCTGGAGGGGGGGCGCGAGCGGTTGGAGGCGGTGCGGGCCATCGTCGCCGCCGGCATCCCGGTGATGGGCCACCTGGGGCTGACGCCGCAGAGTGTGCACCAGTTGGGTGGATTCCGGGCGCAGGGGCGGAGCGCGGCTGCTGCCCGTCGCCTGCTGGAGGACGCTCTGCTGCTTCAGGAGGCCGGCTGTTTCAGCCTGGTCCTCGAATCGGTCCCGGCCCGGCTGGCGACGTTGATCTCCCAACGGCTGGAGATCCCGACCATCGGCATCGGGGCCGGAGCCGGGTGCGACGGTCAGGTGCTGGTGACGCATGACCTGGTGGGCCTGTTTGACCGCTTCACCCCCCGATTCGTCAAAAAGTACGCCGACATCCACAGCGAGATGGCCCGCGCTTTTGCCGAATACCGCGCCGAGGTGGAAGCGCGCCTCTTTCCCGGACCGGAGCACACGGTCGAAATGCCGGATGAGGAATGGGCGGCCTTCCTGGCCGGAGCAGGGGGGTAGTTCGAGGTGGGAGAGGCTGTGCTGATTGCAGGCACCGGGGCGCTGGCCTGCCTGTTTGCAGCCCGACTGGCGGCTGCCGGTGAGTCGGTGACATTGCTGGGCACCTGGCAGGAGGGGATCGCCGCGCTGCGCACCGGCGGCGTCCGCCTGGTGAATGCCGACGGCTCCGAGCGGGCCTATCCGGTGCAGGCGACCGACGATCCGGCCGACTGCATCGGGGCGCGGCTGGCCCTGGTGCTGGTCAAGTCCTGGCAGACGGAACGGGCTGCCCGGCAACTGGCCGGCTGCCTGGCGACCGATGGCCTGGCCCTGACATTGCAAAACGGTCTGGGGAACCGGGAGAAACTGGCGGACATCCTCGGCGCCGGGCGGGTGGCGTTGGGTGTGACCACCACGGGGGGCACGCTCCTGGGG
>DAOTYI010000196.1:0-12980 GCA_034434895.1 Anaerolineae bacterium | reverse complement strand
AGTCGGCAACGAGGTGGCTGCCGATGAACTCAGAGGGGTGCAATATCTGGTAGACAGCGCGGGCAAACGAAAAGCGGCCGTCATCAATCTTGAGGAATGGGGCGAACTCTGGGATGAGTTTGCCAGATTGCTTGCGTTGGAATCGCGGGAGGATGTGCAGGAAGCATTGCCGGTAGAGCCACCTCTTACTCCGGAAGGGGACGAAATCGCACGGGCGGCGCTCAAACGGATGCGGGGTGTCATTCCGATCACCGATCCGGCACTGGCGCGCTGGCTGGCCGAGAGCCCCGAATTGTCCATCTATGGGAGCTAGGAAGCTGTTGAAAAAGTCCCGAATTGCACCGCAGAGACGCAGAGGCCGCCGAGTTTTTTATGATTCCTCCGCGTTCTCTGCGCCTCTGCGGTGAGAGGGGATATTTTCAAGGTCTGGTTGCCGTGATGAGTTTGGGGCAGTCCGACACCGTGGCCCAGGCCAGGGCGGCAACGGCGGGGGCGGACCGTAGCCCGTCGCTGGACCGTGATCCAGCGGGAACGAAAGGTGTAGGACAGCCTTTTCAGGCTGTCCAGGCAAAGCCTGCCCTGATGAAATTGACAGAAATTCTTTGTGTCCTTCGTGTCCTTGGTGGTTTTCAGACCAGTTCTAAGCAGAAGCCAGGGGGGGTAGCATGAAAGTCAACAGCCGAGAATTTGTCCGAGAATATACCTTGTTGGAGTGCATCCAGTGCGGGCGCTGCACCGGCGGCTGCCCGGTGTCGATGAAGACGGCCCTCAACATCCGGGGCATTATCTACCAGGCGCTGATCGAGGATTTCATAGACCCCAGCCAGATGCCGGTGCTGTGGGACTGCACCAACTGCCTGACCTGCACCCTCCGCTGCCCTAAGGACATCCACCCCGCCGATGTGATCATCGGCCTGCGGAGCTACATCGTCGGCGAGGGCAAAGGGGTGCCACCCCGCGTCCGCGACGCGCTGATGAGCGCCTTCACCCGGGGCAACACCCTGGGCTTTGCCACCGAAGGCCGCGACGGCTGGACCGAGGGACTGGACTTTGAAGTGCCCAATGTCCTGGACACAGGCCAGACCGACCTGTTGTTCTATGTCGGCTGCACCCCGGCCTACGACCCCCGTGTCCAGCCGGTGACCCGTGCCCTGGCGACCCTGTTCCGGCGGGCGGGCATCGAGTTCGGCACCCTGGGCGTGGATGAGGTGTGCTGTGGCAACGAAATCCGGCGCATCGGCGAGGCGGAGGGCTTTGCCGACATGGTGCAGGGTTTCCATGAGATGTGCCAGGAGTTTCAGGCACGGCGGATGGTGACCGTCTCGCCCCACTGTTTCAATGCGTTCCGCAACGAGTATGGCGAGATGCCCTTCCCGGTGCAGCATTACACTCAGCTCCTGGTCGAGCTGCTGGAGAGCGGCAGGCTGACGCTGACCAATCCGGTGCGCAAAAAGGTCACCTATCATGACCCCTGCTTCCTGGGCAAACACAACGGCATCTACGATGAGCCGCGCTACATCCTGCGCTCTATCCCCGGCGTCGAGTTCGAGGACCTGGACCGCAGCCGGGAGCGGAGCGTCTGTTGTGAGGGCGGCGGCGGGCGGATGTGGGCCGAAGGCACCAACGTCGAGGAGCGGCTGGCCCACCAGCGGGTGCGCGACGCGGTGGCCCTGGGCGCCGAGGTCCTGGCCGTGGCCTGTCCCTTCTGCCTGCTGACCCTGGAGGACGCGGTCAAGATTCTGGGGCTGGACGACAGGATTCAGGTGATGGACATTATGGAGTTGGTAGCGTTGGCGATGGAAGAGTAGGGATCGGGTCTCAGGCATCGGGTACTTTTTGTACCCATACGGGTACTTTTTGTACCCGAAGAGAGAGGTGAGAAATGCTTGAAGCGCTGATTCGCTCCAGGGCACGGATCAAAGTGCTGACCTGGTTCCTGATGCATCCCGATCAAGAATACCACTTGAAAGGCCTGGGGCAAGAGTTGGGCGAGAATAACAATGCGTTGCGCCGGGAACTCAATCGTCTGGAAGGAATTGGGCTGCTTGAAAGTCGCTGGCGCGGAAGGGCCAAATTCTACCGCATTAATCGGCAGCATCCTCTCTATCCCGAACTGCGCAGCATAGTCATCAAAACGACCGGGCTGGGCCAGACCCTGCGGGCTGAGCTGGCCCGCCTGGGACAGGTGGACCAGGCTTTCCTCTACGGCTCATTTGCAGCAGGAAGAGAAGATGCCTGGTCCGACATTGACTTGATGGTTATCGGGCAGGTGGATCTGGACCGCTTACGTGAGATATTACGTGACCTGGAGCACCGGCTGGGCCGCGAGATCAATGAGACGGTCTATGACCGGGAGGAATTTGCCCGGCGACGACGTGAGGGAGATGCCTTCCTGGAGCGGGTGACGCAGGGACCCAAAATTGTATTGGCAGGGGATGTGAATGCCCTCGCTTGAGGAATTGCAGCAAGAAGGTTGGATCAAGGCGGAGGCCGTCAGTCGCCAGGAAATCGCCCTGGTACTGGAGCGGGCTCGTGAAGAGGCGTCGGCTGCTCAAAAGTTGTTCAACGACTTTCCTTCGCCGGCTTACGAGCTGGCCTACAATGCCATGCTCCTGGCCGTGACGGCGTTGCTCTACGCCGATGGCTATCGAGCCAGGGTAGAACGACACCACAAGACGCTGACCGAGTTTGCCGAAGCCAGGCTGGGCGCAACACATGCTTCTCTGGTAGCTGAGTTCGAGCGGGCGCAGCGCAGGCGCCACCAAACCACCTACGGTCAGATCAAGGCTACCCGCCAGGAGGCAGGCCATCTGGTCAAAAAGGCCTGGCAGTTGCTTGAGGTAATCGAACAGCAGATGGCAACCGATCAGTGAGGAATGAGAGAGAAGCACAAATGGCACCAAGGATCGGCGTGTACGTTTGCCATTGCGGCATCAATATCGCGGCGACGGTGGATTCAACCGCGGTGGCGGAATATGCGGCCTCGCTGCCCCACGTGGTCGTGGCCCGCGACTATGTGTATATGTGCTCCGACCCCGGTCAGGAGATGATCAAACAAGACATCCGGGACTATGGCCTGAACCGCGTCGTCGTCGCCTCCTGCTCCCCCCGGATGCACGAGACCACTTTCCGCGCCGTCGTTCAGGAGGTGGGGGTTAACCCCTATCAGTTCGAGATGGCTAACATCCGTGAGCAGTGCTCGTGGGTGCACAGCGACCGGGTCGTTGCCACCCAGAAGGCCAAAGAGTTGATCGCCGGCGTGGTGGCCAAGGCCGCGCTGCTGGAGCCGCTGGAAGAGCGCCGGGTGGCTGTCACCCCGGCGGCGCTGGTCATCGGTGGTGGGGTGGCCGGGCTGGAAGCGGCGCTGGACATCGCCGAGGCGGGGTATCAGGTCTACCTGGTCGAGCGGCAACCCAACCTGGGCGGACGGATGGCCCAACTCAACAAGACCTTCCCCCGCCTGGAGGATGCGGGGGCGCTGATCCTCTCCGACATGGAACGGGCCATGGCCCACCCCCGCATCAAGGTGCTGACCTATAGCGAGGTGGTCAACGTCGAAGGGTATATCGGCAACTTTACGGTGACGGTCCGGCGCAGGCCGCGCTTTGTGGAGGCAGACAGGTGTACCGCCTGTGGCAGGTGTGCCCTGGCCTGTGTCCTGGCCGGCCAGATCGCCGACGAGTTCCAGGCCGGGATGGGCCGGCGGGCCGCCATTTTTCGGCCCTCCCCCCGCGCCCTGCCGCCGACCTACACCGTAGACCCGACCCATTGCCTGCTGCTGACGACAGGCCGCTGTGAGGAAGGTCCACCCTGCGCCCTGGCCTGCCCGGAAGGGGCGGTGAATTTTGATCAACGGGAAGAGCAGGTTGTCTTGCAGGTGGGGGCCATCATTGTCGCCACCGGTTACGACCCGTTCGACGCTGCCCGCAAGCCTGAATTCGGCTATGGGCGGTATCCTGGCGTGATCACGGCGCTGGAGTTTGAGCGGCTGGCAGCAGCCGACGGCCCGACCGGCGGGCGGATCGTCATCCCCGGCACCGACAGGCCGCCCCAGCAGGTCGTCTTTATCCACTGCGTCGGCTCGCGGGACAAACAACTGGGCCATGCCTACTGCTCGCGGGTGTGTTGTATGTACACCGCCAAGCAGGCCAACCTTCTCCTGGACCAACTGCCCGATGCCCGCGTGACCGTCTTTTACATGGATGTGCGGGCCTTTACCAAAGGGGGGGAAGAGTTTTACGACCGGGCGCGGTCGCGGGGGGTGCGCTATCGGCGCGGAAACCCCTCGGAAATCTACCGCCGTGGCGACAGGCTGGTGGTCCGTGCCGAGGACACGCTGTTGCGCAAGACGGTCGAGGTGGAGGCTGACCTGGTCGTCCTGGCCGTTGGCCTGGAACCGGCGGCGGCGGGCGATGGGGTAGCCAGGCTGCTGAAACTGGCGCGCACGGCCGACGGCTTCCTGGCCGAAGCCCACCCCAAGCTGCGGCCGGTGGACACCACCAGCGATGGCATCTTCCTGGCCGGCACCTGCCAGGGGCCGAAAGACATCCCTGACACGGTGGCGCAGGCCAGGGCAGCCGCTTCGTCGGCCCTGATCCCGCTCTCGGTGGGCCAGGCCAAGGTAGAGGCCATTGTCAGTTCGGTGAACCGCGAGCTGTGCGTCGGCTGTGGACTGTGCCAGGCGGCCTGCGCTTACGGCGCTCTGAGCCTGCACCCCTGGCGCGGCATCATGACCATCAATGAGGTGTTGTGTAAAGGCTGCGGCGCCTGCTCGGTGGCCTGCCCCTCCAAAGCGATCACGCTGGGGCATTTCACCCAAAAACAGACGCTGGCCATGTTGGATGCAATGTTGGCGTAGCACGATTCGTAAGGAGGTAGCATGAACTCAATCGTCTGTCTCAAAGAGGTCCCCGACACCGAGACACGCATCGAGGTGCGGGGAGGAAAGATTGCCGAGGAGGGGATCCAGTATGTGGTCAACCCCTACGACGAGTTCGCCCTGGAGGAGGCCCTCCGGTGGCAGGAGGCGCACGGCGGTAAGGTCACGCTGATCAGCCTGGGACCGGAGCGGGCACGGGAGAGCATCCTCAAGGGCCTGGCCATGGGTGCCGACGAAGTCTATCACCTCTCCGACCCGGCCTTCCTGGGCGGCGACGCCTACGCCACGGCCCAGGCTCTGGCGGCGGCCATTCGCAAGTTGGGTGAGTACGATGTCATCTTTTGCGGCAAACAGGCTGTGGACGACGACAATGCCGCTGTGGGGGCCATGCTGGCCGAAATGCTGGACCTGCCCCACGTCTCGGTCGTCACCCGCCTGGAACTGGCCGCCGATGGCAGGTCGGTCCGCGCTGAACGGGAGATCGAAGGCGGCCGTGAGGTGGTCGAGACGCCGCTGCCGGCGGTCCTCACCGCCCAAAAGGGGCTGAACGAGCCGCGCTACCCGTCGTTCAAGGGCATCCGCCAGGCCCGGAGCAAACCGTTCACCCAGTGGGGACCGGGCGATGTGGGCCTGGACCCCGGCACAGTGGGTGCGGCGGGAGCCAGGCTGGAAACCATCGAGATCCTGCCGCCGCCAGAGCGACCGGCCGGGCGCATCGTCCCCGGTGAGCCGGAAGAAGCGGCCAGGGAAGTGGTGCGCCTGTTGCGCGAAGAAGCCAGGGTGATTTAGGGCCAGGGATCAGGATACGAGGAGGAACAGATGGGGAACAATGTTCTGGTCATAGCAGAACAGCGGGATGGTGTCCTGAAAAAGGTCACCTTTGAGGCTCTGGGGGCCGGGGCACAACTGGCCGCCGCCTTGGGTAGCCAGGTCGAGGCGGCGTTGCTGGGCAATGGCCTGGGGAATCTGCCCGATATCCTGGCCCGGTACGGCGCGACCAAGGTCTATGTGGCCGACGACCCGGCCCTGGCGCGCTACTCGGCTGAAGGGTATACCAACACCCTGGCCGCCTTTCTGGGCAAGGTCGAACCGGCGATCGTTCTGGTCGGTGCGACGGCTCTGGGCAAGGACCTGGCTCCCCGGCTGGCCGCCCGGTTGGGCGTGGGACTGGCCTGCGACTGCACCGCCCTGGAGATCGCCGATGGGCGGCTGGTGGCCACACGGCCCATCTATGCCGGCAAGGCGCTGGCCAGAGTCAAGCTGAACGGCGACCCGCAGATCGCCACCCTGCGGCCCAACGTCCTGCCTGTCCCTGAACCGGCCACCGAGGCCAGGGCAGTGGTCGAACCGGTGGTGGCGTCGGCTGGCAACATCCGGGCCAGAGTGGTGGACATCATCGGCGCGGGTGAGGGGGAGATTGATGTCGCCGAGGCCAACATCATCGTCTCCGGTGGACGGGGGGTGGGCGGCCCGGAAGGCTTTGCCCCTATTCGCAGCCTGGCGAAAACGCTCCGCGCCGCCGTGGGCGCCTCCCGCGCCGCGGTGGACGCCGGCTGGATCGAGCACAGCCACCAGGTGGGCCAGACCGGCAAGACGGTCACCCCCAACCTGTATATCGCCTGTGGCATTTCGGGCGCTATCCAGCATCTGGCCGGGATGAAGACCTCCAAGGTCATCGTCGCCATCAACAAGGACCCCGAAGCTCCGATCTTCAAGGTGGCCAACTATGGCATTGTCGGTGACCTGTTCACCGTGGTGCCTCTGCTGGAGAAGGAGTTCAAGGCCCTGTTGTCGGAGTAGCAGCCAGGGGCCAGGAGACCTCCGGGGATTTTGAAACCCCGGAGGTCTTGTTTTTTGTGGCAAACTGGAGTATAATAGTGCTGGCAACCTGTTGGAGTGGAGGCTTTAGCCGGCGGAAAACAGGTGCGTTTCTGGCTAAACCCGGCTAAGGCCCTGACCCCAGATCGCCCTTCCGACAGGTTGCCAGAGCAGGGTGGATAGATGGGTCGAAATCGAGTAAGGCGCATTTCTATTCTGGTGTGGCTGGGGCTGATCCTGGCGGCGGCGAGCAACGTTGGTGCCCAGGAAGCCCGCCACGTAGACGTGCTGGAGATCGAGGGGCCGGTCACGCCGATCATGATCAGCTACATCGAGCGTGGCATCCGGGCGGCCGAGAGTGACGGCGCCGAGGCGCTGATCGTCAAGCTGAACACCCCTGGCGGCCAGATTGACCAGATGAAAAAGATCGTCCAGAGGTTGCTTGAGGCCGATCTGCCGGTGGTGGTCTATGTCTATCCCCCAGGGGCCTACGCTGCTTCCGCCGGGACCCTCATCACCCTGGGGGCACACGTGGCGGCCATGGCCCCCGGCACGACCATCGGTGCCGCCAGCCCGGTCGGCAGCCAGGGGGAGGAGCTGGACGAGACGCTGGAGAAAAAGGTCAAAGAGGAACTGAAGGCCCAGGCGCGAGCCCTGGCCGGGCGGCGGGGAGAAAAAGCGGTCGCCTGGGCCGAGGCGGCCATCGAGGAAGCCAGGGCGCTCAACGCCCAGGAGGCCCTGGAGATCGGGGTGATTGACCTGATCGCCGACGATCTGGATGACCTGTTGGCGAAGATGGACGGCTTTGAGGTGGAGGTTCACGGCCGCCAGGTGACCCTGCACACCGCCGGGGCCACGGCCCAGGAGCTGCCCATGACCTTTGCCGAACAGTTCCTGCACATTATCACCAACCCGACCATCGCCTTTATCCTGCTGACCTTGGGCCTCAACGCCATCCTGTTCGAGCTCTCCAGCCCCGGTGGCTATGTGGCCGGCATCGTCGGAGTCCTCTGCCTGCTGCTGGCCTTCTATTCGCTGGGTGTGCTGCCGGTGAACTATGCCGGCCTGCTCTTTATCGCCCTGGCATTTATCCTGTTCGTGGTGGACATCAAAGCTCCAACCCACGGGGCGCTGACGGTGGGGGGCATTGTCTCCCTCATTGCCGGGGCCCTGATCCTGTTCAATTCCCCCCTCTATCGCGTTTCGATCGCGGCCGTGGTGGCGGTGGCGGTGGCGACGGGCACCTTCTTTGCCTTCGCCATCGCCAAGGTGGTGCAGGCGCAAAAACGGCCTGCCGTGACAGGCCGCGAAGGACTGGTGGGGCAGGTGGCCCAGGCCCGCACCGCTCTGGACCCGGAGGGCACAGTCTTTGTCAAGGGTGAGCTGTGGCACGCCACGGCGGTGGAAGGCCCCATCCCGGCCGGGGAGCGGGTGGAGGTCATAGCCGTGGACGGCTTTTGCCTGCGGGTAAAGAAGGTGTCTGCTCCGTAGGAACGCGGCTACTGTTCGGCGAGCATCTTTGCCAGTTTGCGGTACGCCTCGGCCCCCTTGTGCCGGCTGGCATAGTCCACAATCGCCTGGCTGGCCACCGAGGCCTCGGCGAAGCGGATGCTCTTGTAGATCACCACATCAAACACCTTGGCCCCAAAGACGGAACGGATCTCGTCCAACACCTCGCGGGCGTGGGTGGTGCCGGTCGAATACATCGTCGCCAGGATGCCGCCCAGTTCCAGGTCAGGGTTCAGGCGACCCTTGACCTTTTCAATGGCCTCAAGCAACAGCCGGATGCCGCGCATGGCGAAATACTCGCATTGCAGCGGGATCAGCACCTCCCGGCTGGCACACAGCGCGTTCACCGTCAACAGACCCAGGCTTGGTGGGCAGTCAATCAGGATGAAATCGTACCAGGGCTGGAGTGGCTCCAGGATGCGGCGCAGGATGAACTCACGCCGGATTTCGGCGATCAGCTCCATCTCGGCCGAGGCCAGTTCGATGTTGGATGGGATCAGGTCCAGATAGGTGCGGATGGGATAGATGATGCGGTTGAGCGGAAAATCGGGCTCGATCAGGGCGCGATAGATGGTATTCTCCAGGCCATAGCCATCTATGCCCAATCCCACCGACAGAGCACCCTGTGGGTCCAGGTCCACAGCCAGCGTCTTTTTCTGCATCTGGGCCAGAGCGACCCCCAGATTGATGACAGTGGTCGTCTTGCCCACGCCGCCCTTCTGATTGGCGACAGCGATCACACGCGCCATAAGCTCTCCTTTCTTTCGGTTCAGCGCTCCTCGGTCAGAGGTGGCAGCGCCTCGACCAGATCGGCCAGCCGGGCATAATCGCTCGCCCCACGACCGCCCGGGCTGTACTCAAAGATCGTCTTGCCCTCGCCCGGCGCTTCCGACAGTTTGGTGTCCACACGGATGGGGTGGGTGACCCGCGTCCCAAAGTCCTGGATAAGCGCCTGGAGCACCAGCTCGCTGACGCGGCGGCGGGGGTCGTAAAAGGTGGGGATGATCAGGCGAATGGAGGCGCCGCCCCCCAGCATCCGGCTGATGTCGCGCAGGTAGCGCATAAAGTGCCGGGCACCGGCCAGGGCCAGCATCTCCATCGAAACCGGGACATACACTTCTTCTACGTAAGCCACGGCGTTGATCGTCAGCAGCGACACAGAAGGGGCGCAATCCAGCAGCAAATAGTCGTAACCGGTCAGGTCGGCGAACAGTTCCCGAAAAATCTCCTCGCGGGCCATCTCCAGGACCATCCGTTGCTGCGCTTTGAACAGACCCAGGTCGCTGGGCAGCAGGTCGAGGTTCTTCCTGGCGGGGAGGATGCAGTCGGCGGCCCGGGCCTTGCGGATCAGGACATCGGATAGCGACTTGCTGTAGGTATTGATCCCCAGGGCAAGGGAGAGATTGGCCTGCGTATCGGTGTCAATCAGCAGCACCCGCCGCCCGCGGAGGGCCAGGGCCGCCCCCAGGTTGACACAGGTGGTGGTCTTGCCGATCCCACCTTTGAAGCCGACAATCGCGATCTTGCGCATAACGGTTGTATTGTAGCAGAAACAGAGCCGGGCGTCAACCTGGACACCCGATCCCATAGAAAAGAGCTGCCGGCCACGCCTCCGATCCCCTCCAGGCTTGCTAAAATTGTTGTCCGGTGGTAGGATGCAGGAGGCAGGAGGCAGGAGGCAGGAGCATATGCGTCAAGTGAAGCGACTCAAGTCGCACCTCAGGAGCCTGCGGCCAGGCGTCCACGCCGGTGGACGCATATGGGAGGCAGGGGTGTGGCGCTTCGGGGTCGAATGAACGGCCAGCTCGATTTTGACGTGATCGTCGCCGGTGCCGGGGCCGCCGGGGCCGCTGCTGCTTACCATCTGGCCGGGGCCGGGTTGAGGGTATTGGTGATAGACAAAGCCCCCCTGCCGCGCTACAAAGCCTGCGGCGGGGCCATCCCCCGCCCCGCTCTGGAGCCTTTCCCTTTCTCCTTTGAGCCGGTCATCCTGGCCGCTCCGACCGCCGTCCGCTTCACCTTTCCCGGATTGCCAGAGGTGGAAGTGCCGCTGCCCGACCGGCCGGTGGTCCTGGTCAGGCGCAGCCAGTTCGACTCCTTTCTGCTGGATCGCTCCCAGGCCGAGGTGCTGGCCGGGGTGGCGGTGAGAGGGGTGATAGAAGACGCCGACCGGGTCCAGGTCGAGGCAGGAGAACGGACCTTCACCGCGCGCTACCTGGTGGGTGCCGATGGGGCCGTTTCTGTCGTTGCCCGGGCATTGGGCCTGCGCCGCCGGCGGCAACCCGGCGGTGCGGTGGAGGCGGAAGTGCCGCTGGAGGGCGATCCGGGCCTGCGACAAGGCTATGGCAACCGGGCACTCTTTGCCCTGGGGGTCATCCCCTGGGGCTATGCCTGGGTCTTTCCCCGGGGCGACCACCTGTCGGTGGGCGTGTGCCGCCTCCGGCCCGGACGGGTGGACCTGCGCCGCGCACTGGGGCAGGAAGCTTCCCGGCTGGGCATCAGCCTGGATGGTGTGCCGATCCACGGCCATCCCCTCCCCGGCTACCGGGCCGCTTCCTGGCCCTGGTGGCGGGGGCAGGCCCAGGAAAAGCTGGCTACCCGGCGTTGTCTGCTGGTAGGCGATGCCGCCGGGCTGGTGGACCCCCTGCTCGGTGAGGGGATCCGCTATGCCCTGACCAGCGGCCGGCTGGCGGCCGAGGCCATCCTCAGCGGCGATCTGTCGGGCTATGAGCGGTCGGTGTGGCGGGAGATCGGCCACAGCCTGGCGACGGCCAGCCTGACGGCCAGCCTGTTCTATCGCCTGCCCCGGCTGAGCTACCGCCTTGGCGTCCGCAACCCGGCAACGGTCCGCCAGTTTGTAGACCTGCTGACGGAAAAGGTCAGCTATGTGGGCATCGGCCGCCGGTTAATCGGGACCACGATCCGTTGGATGTTGGGTCGCGGAGATTGAGATTAGAGATTAGAGATTAGAGATTAGAGATGAGGGAAGACGAAATGATTCACCTTCGAGATTTCCGTGAAGTGGAGGCCCAGCCGGCTGTGGACGGGGTGACGATGCGCGTCGTCATCGGGCCGGAACAGGGAGCGCCGCATTTTAATATGCGTGTGTTCGATGTGCAGCCTGGCCACGCCACACCCTACCATGACCACTGGTGGGAGCATGAGGTCTTTGTATTGTCGGGCCAGGGCGTGGTCAAGACCGGGCAGGGTGAGAGGCCTATCGCCCCAGGCACCACCGTCTTTGTGCCCGGCGGGGAGTTGCACCAGTTCCGCAACAACGGCGACGATCTGCTGCGCTTTCTCTGCCTGGTGCCGCAGGAGTGGCTGCAAGAGATCAGAAAGCAACAGGCATAGTGCGGAATTCAGTCTGCAACCTGAAGGCGATGTGAAGATCGCACTACGCAGTCGTGATCGGCTCTCAAGGGCAATCCTGTCATGGAAGGTAACGGCCTACCCTCCCGCAGGTTGGGGCGCAATCTCCGGATTGAAGTGCGCCGCAATGGGCTGCTCGCCCTGTTGCCGGCCACTTTCTAACCTGCGGGAGGGTAGTGGGTAGGTAGTTACCATGGGAGCGCAGATCGGCCTGTTGACCGGGGCGGTGGGCACCGGCAAGTCCACCATCGCCGGGCGGGTAGTGGACCTGGCCCGACAGCAGGGGGTGGTCTGCGGCGGGCTGCTGGCCCCGGCATTGGTGGACCACGACGGGCACAAGATCGGCATCTGGGGGGTGGACATCAGCACCGGCGAGCGCCGTCTCCTGGCCCGCATTGGAGACGGCCTGGGCGGCCCGGCCATCGGCCCCTACTCCTTCGATGCTGCTGCCCTGGCCTGGGCCCTCTCCGTCCTGGAAGCGGCCCTGGGCCCCTGCGATCTGCTCCTGGTGGATGAAATCGGCAAGCTGGAACTGTGGCACAACGCCGGCCTGGCCCCGATCCTGCCCCGTCTGGCTGCCGGGGATGCCAGGCGGGCGCTGGTCGTCGTCCGCGACTCTCTCCTGGCCGGGTTACAGGCCCGGCTGGGGACCATCGGCCAGGTGGTGTTCCGGGTTCACGCCCAGAACCGGGAGGAGCTGCCTGGACAGATCCTGCACAGCCTGATGACGCCTGCTACTTGACATTTGCGATTTGTGCAGGTATAGTTGAGATTATGAGTGAGGAGAACGCCCGTCCCGTGGGTGAATGGCTGCGGCAGCGCCGGGAGGAACTGGGCATCAGTCTGTCACAGGCTGAGGTGGAGACCCGCATCCGTGCCCACTACCTGGAAGCTCTGGAGGCAGAAGAGTTCCAGGCGTTGCCCGACCCGGTGGTGGGGCGGGGCTTTTTGCGCAATTATGCCGCTTACCTGGGCCTCGATCCCCAGGAGGCGTTGGACCGCTACGCCCGACAGGTCGCGCCGCCCCAACCGGAGGCGCCTGTTGACAGGCCCCCTCCCTCATTTACCGGCGGGCCGTTTCGCCCGGTGCCACTCCACGCCATGCCTGCCCGGCGTTCTTCATGGTGGGTCTGGCTCGCCGCTGTGGCCATCGTGCTGCTGGGAGCCGGAGCCCTGCTGCTGTGGCAGGAGTACCCTTCCCTGTCCACGTATATGGCCAATCTGGTGGCCAGGCAACAGCCCACCCCGACTCTGGCACCCACGCAGCCGGCGACCAGGCCGCCTGCCGCTACCCCGACCGCCACCGCCAGCGCGGTCGAAACGGCGGCGCCGATCACAGCCACTCCTGGACAGACGACACCCACCCTGACCCCCACCTTCACGCCGACCTTCACCCCCTCGC
>DAOTYI010000195.1:0-3309 GCA_034434895.1 Anaerolineae bacterium | reverse complement strand
TCGGACACCTCCAACCTGAGATGCCCTATTATCGCATAAAAATGCTCAGCGGGAAAGTCGGAGGGCGAAATCTTTGGGGTTGATGGCGGGCTCTTGTTCTGCTTCGAACACCCCCCGAGCGTCGGATTTGGCAGATTGCGTCCACTATGGTATAATTATCATGCCGCCGGGTGCGGCGCAACCTTTTCGGAGTGGATGCATGATCGAGTCGCAAACCGGGCTCCCTGCGCAGGAAACCGGTCCGGCGACGATCTGGACCAGGGGCCAGCAGGTGGTGGCCTTGTTGAAGGGGCAGGTTGAAGCCAGGATCCGAACCCTGCCAGGGAGGAGGGGGGCGCACCTTCTGAGCCGCGTCGGGCCTTTTCTTGTCGGCCTGGCCCAGGGAACTCTATCGCGGCTAAACCTGGCCGGGATTTCCGGCCGGATAGGGGCCGGCCTGGCGGACCGTCCCCTGCTCAATCGGCTGAGCCTTCACCTGGTTGTGTTTCTGCTGGCCGTCGGCGTGGTCAGCATCAGCCAGGTCACTCTTCCCCGGATTGACTTTCTCCTGCCCACCCCCACCCCGGCGCCCGACCTGGGGACACATACCGCCACCACCACGCCAGGCTATCGGGGTGGAGGTCGGTCGGTCAGCGACAGCGTCATCCTGTTCCAGGCGCCAGTTCCGCACACGACTGTGTCCGACCGGGGCCGGCTGGAGATCATCACCTACACCGTCCAGGCCAATGACAACGTATGGGCCATTGCCCAGGGCTTTGGGCTGAAGCCGGAGACGATCTTGTGGGCCAACCCGGAGTTGGAAAAGGCGCCGGATCTGTTGCATGTGGGGCAGGTGCTCACCATTCTGCCGGTGGATGGGGTCTACCACACCGTCCAGGCGGGCGACACTGTCGAAAAGCTGGCCAAAACCTATCAGACCACAGTCGAAAAGATCGCCTCTTTCAAGCTCAACGGCCTTCAGGAACCCTACCTGCTGTTGCCAGGTCAAAAGCTGGTCATCCCCGATGGCCGGAAAAAGATCGTCATCCCGCAGCAGGATTACTATCCGATGACCATTGTCGGCACGGCCCCCAAGGACGCGCCCAAAGGTTCCGGGCGGTTTGCCTGGCCGACACAGGGTTACCTCAGCCAGCGGTACTGGAGTGGCCACCTGGGCATTGACATCGCCAACCGGACCGGTATGCCCATCTACGCCGCCGATGATGGCTATGTGCTCATGGCCGGCCGGGATACCTATGGCTATGGCAACCAGGTGGTCATTGACCACGGCAACGGCTACATGACCCGCTATGCCCATCTACAGACCATTCTGGTCAAAGCCGGCGATTTTGTCACCAAGAACCAAAAGATCGGGACGATGGGCAGCACCGGTCGCTCAACCGGACCTCATCTGCATTTTGAGGTGATCTACAAGGGCGAACGGCGCAATCCGCTGAGCTTTCTGCCGTGATGGCTCACTAAGAGCTTGTTTGAAAACCACCAAGACACGAAGGCACCAAGATTTCCTGCTCATTCTTCGTGTCTTGGTGCCTTTGTGGTAAACCTGCCGGGTCAACTGCCACGAAGGCACACAGGAAAGAAACAGGAAGAAATTGACGGAGATTCTTCGTGTCCTTTGTGTCCTTGGTGGCTTTCAGACTGGCTCTAAGGCTGCTCCTCCGCCACCAGGCTGATCGCCTCCGGCCGCAGGTGGAGGGTGACCGGTTCGCCGGGCCGTGGGAGGTCGGCGGTCTCGGCGGTCAAGGCAAAGGCCAGCTCCAGGCCGGCCGGGTGCTCCACCACCAGCCGGAACTGTTCCCCCCGGAAAGAGGCTTCACGCACCCTGCCCTCGACGCGGAGGCCGGCATCGTCCGGGCAATCGGCGGCCAGCCGGGCCGCCTCGGGGCGGATGAGTACCGTGACCTCCTGCCCGGCAGCCACCTCCTCCGCTTCCGGCAGGGCAAAGCAGCCGAGGGCGGTCTCCACCTGCGGCGGCCTGGCGGCCACCACCCGCCCCGGCAGCAGGTTGGTCAGCCCCAGGAAACGGGCCACCCAGGGCGAGGCCGGGCAGCGGTAGACAGCCAGGGGGGGCCCTTGTTGGACGATGCGCCCCTGGCGCATGACGATCAGCCGGTCGGCCAGGGCAAAGGCTTCCTGCTGATCGTGGGTGACATACAACGCCGTGACCCCTACCCGCTTCAGGATGGCCCGCAGCTCGTTCAGCAGCTCCTCCCGCAGGGCGCGGTCCAGGGAACCCAGCGGCTCGTCGAGCATCAGCAAGCGCGGGCCAGGGGCCAGGCTGCGGGCCAGGGCCACGCGCTGCTGCTCCCCGCCGGAGAGGTCGTAGACGCGCCGCCGTTCGTAGCCGGCTAGCCCAACCAGGGACAACATCTCGGCCACGCGGGCCTCGACCTGGAGCCGGGGTAGCCCCTGCATCCGCAGGCCAAAGGCCACGTTGTCGGCCACGTCCTTGTGGGGAAACAGAGCATAATCCTGGAACATCAGCCCAAAGCCCCGGCGGTGGACCGGCACCCGGTCAAGGGGGCGGCCGTCGAAGGTCACGCTGCCGCTGTCGGCCCTTTCCAGCCCGGCGATGATGCGCAGCAGCGTCGTCTTGCCGCAGCCGCTGGGGCCGAGCAGGCAGACCACTTCTCCCTCCGCCACCACGAACGACACGTCACGGAGAACGGGCGTGCCGGCGAACGATTTGGAGACCGCAACAACTTCCAGCAGGATCATGGGCCGCCGATTTTGAGTACAGGCTGCTTACAGCATAGCACAAAACAGCAGGTGTGTCAAAACAGGGGGCAGACCGCCTGTGGGCCGTCTGGAGCTGGTCTCACCGCCAGGGAAAGGGCTCGTAAAAGAATAACCTCCCCACGTCATTCTGAACAGAGCCCTTCGGCAGGCTCAGGGCTTGAGCTCGGGGTAAACCATGCACTGAGCCGTGCCCTGAGCGAAGATTTCGGCGAGACCTCGGCGTGAGCCCGGTCGAACGCTCAATCGAGCCGTCGAAGGGGCAGCGAACGTGTCCGCGGAGTGAAGCCTGTCTGCCTGTCCCTTCGGGCGGAGCCTCAGGCCAGGGGCCGGCAGGGCAGGCAGAATGACAAGACACAGGTGCAGGGACTTTTACGGGCGCTACGGCTCACGGCATCAGCAGGGCGGTGATGGCGATCTTTTCCCCACCGTACTCCGGCAACCCGCCGCTGAGGTCGTCCCAGGTAGCCCCCCGGTTCGCGGAACGGTACAGGCGGTAGGGTTGGTCGTAGCAGGCCCGGCCACCGACGAACAGCAGGTCGGCCTCCGTCGGGCCGGCGACCAGGGCCTGCA
>DAOTYI010000194.1:0-8680 GCA_034434895.1 Anaerolineae bacterium | reverse complement strand
GGTTGGGGGATGGGGTGAGGTCCGCCTTGACCACCATTTACGTTAATTTCACATTGTCGAGCGACCTGTCCTCCGGCTCCCGGTGTCTTGGTGTGAGATGACGGTGATGGCCGATGAACCCTGTTGAACAAGTGAGAGAGGCTCTGGCAGCAGCCGGCCTGGAGCCTGACCTGGTCCGCGAGCTGCCGGCCGACACCAGCACGGCCGAAGCGGCTGCCTGGGCCGTGAACACGCCCCTGGGCAGCATCGTCAAGTCGCTCATCTTTCTGGCCGACGACGCGCCCCTGCTGGTGCTGGTCGCCGGCGACCAACGGGCTGATCTGAAGCGGCTGCGGGCGGCGTTGGGCCTCAGCAAGCGGCGGTTGCGCATCGCCCAACCCGACGAGGTGCTGGCCCACACCGGCTTTGAGGTGGGGGGTGTGCCGCCGTTGGGTCACCGCCAGCCCCTGCGCACCCTGATTGACCGCACCCTGAGCCGCTTCGAGACGGTGTGGGCTGCCGCCGGCAGTGCCAACGCCGTCTTTCCCATCCGCTTTGACCAGCTTGTCTCTCTGACCGACGGCCAGATTCTGGATCTGGTCCAACAGTAGGAACGGGGCCTGGGGCGGTTGGTCTATCCTGCTTGAACGAGGAAGGAGCATGAAACGAATCGGAGTGCTGAGCAGCGGGGGCGATGGCCCCGGCTTTAACCCCTGTATCCGCGCTGTGGTGCGCCATGCCATCTCCCACGGCCTGAGCGTCATGGGCATCAAATATGGCTATGCCGGCCTGATCAACGGCGAGATTGACGAGATGGATGTCCGCTCGGTGGGAGGCATCCTGGGCCGGGGCGGGACCATCCTGGGCACCGCCCGGTCGGAGGAGTTCAAAACGGAGCGGGGCCGGCTAACCGCCATGCGCAAACTGAACGAGTATGGCATTGACGGGCTGGTCGTCATCGGCGGCGATGGCTCCTTCCGCGGAGCTTTGAAGCTGCATGAGGAGTTCGGCTTCCCGGTGGTGGGGGTACCGGGCACAATTGACAATGACATCCCCGGCACCGATATGTGTATCGGCGTGGATACAGCCCTGAACACGGTGCTGGGGGCGATTGACAAGATCCGCGACACCGCCTCGTCGCACCAACGCGCCTTTCTGATCGAGGTGATGGGCCGTGAATGTGGCTATCTGGCGCTGATGAGTGGCATTGCCGGTGGGGCGGAGATGATCCTCCTGCCGGAGGTGGAGACCTCGCCGGCGGAGGTGGCCAATGCCCTGAAGGATGCCTACCTGCGCGGCAAGGCGCACTGCATTATTGTCGTCGCCGAAGGCTACAGGCCGGGCATCGAGGCGGTGGCAGCCTACCTCAGTGAGCGGCAGGAGGAGCTGGGCTTTGAGGTGCGGACCACGGTGTTGGGCCACGTACAGCGCGGCGGCTCGCCGACCGCCTTTGAGCGGCTGCTGGCCACACGGCTGGGCGTGGCCGCAGTCGAGGCCCTGCTGGCCGGCCAGTATGGCATGATGGTCGGGCTGGTCGGCAACCAGATCGTCCTCACCCCGCTGGCCGAGGTCGTCAGCCAACCCAGGTGCCTGGACCTGAGGTTGTATCAGATGGCCAAATCGCTGGAAAAGTGACATACGCGCTACAAACCATGATCCATTCACCGGCTGCAAGCCAACCGACACCCTACGAACGCCTCAGCTACTGGGGGATCGTCCTGATCCTGGCCAGCACGGTTGCCGTGGAACTGGTCGTGCCCTTTATCGCCTGGCGGTGGAGGCAACAGCCCTTCCTTGGCTTCTTTGTCGAACACACCCTGGTCGTCAGCGGCATACGCAACCCGGCCTGGGGGGTCGAGGCGCCGCCAAACCCCGACGGGCGGCTGGTCGCCATCAATGGCCAACCGCTCTCTGACGGTCCGACTCTGAACCGCCTTTTACAGCACCGGGCGGTCGGGGAGCAGGTCCTCCTCACCTTCCACTATCACGACGGCTCAGCCCCCAGCTCACTATCGGCCACCCTGCAACGATTTCCGCGCGGCGATTGGATCACCATGTTCTGGCTGCCCTACGTGGTGGGCCTGATCTACCTGACCATCGGCATCTGGGTCTTTCTGCACCGTGGCCGGGAACGGCCCGGGCAGAGCTTTGGCCTCTTTTGTGCTTTTGTCGCGCTGGGCACCAGCACCCTCTTTGACCTGAACACCACCTATGCTTTCGTGCGCCTCTGGACAGCGGCCTTGCCTCTGGCCGGGGCGGCCCTCATCCACCTGGCCATGGTCTTTCCCGAAGAGGGGCCTCTGACCCGACGCTGGCCTGTCATCCGCTTCTTTCCCTATCCTCTCGCCATCCTCCTGGCTGCCCTGGCCGAATGGCGGTTGTACACCCCGGGCGATGCCTGGGCTTATATTCCCCTCTGGCGAGGGAATTACAGCTTTCTAACGATAGCCCTCCTGACCTTCCTGGGGTTGATGTTCCATACCCGTGCGCGCACCCTGTCGGGGATCGTGCGCCGTCAGGTGCGCCTCATCCTGATCGGCAGCCTGATGGCCTTTTTGCCCATCGCCATCTATCTCCTTCTGGCCGGATTGGCGGTCAGGCTTCAGTTCAGGACGGCCCTGTATCTGCCCCCTCTGGTCGCCTTTCCGGCCTTTATCGCCTATGCCATCCTGCGCTACCGGCTGTTGCGGATGGATGTGGTCGTCAGCCGGAGCCTGGCCTATGCCCTTCTGATCGCCAGCGTGGCGGGGGCCTATTTCCTGGCCCTGGCTGTCTTGAGCCAGGCCCTGGGCATGGATATCACCGGCGGCCACCCTCTGCTCCTGACCCTGTTGGTCATCTTTCTGATCCTCAGCTATAATCCGTTGCGCCAGGTGACCGAACGGCTGGCCGACCGCCTGCTGGGGCGGGAACGGGTGAGCTACCGCCAGGCCCTGCAAGAGTTCAGCCACAGGCTGGTGACCACCCCCCTGGAGGTGCAGGCCATCCTGCAACAACTGATCGCGCAGATCGAACCGATCAGCCACTCCGCCCCGGTCCTGGTCTTTCTGTACGATCCGCTCCAGGACCGTTATAGCCTGCACCAGGCCAGCCGTTTTGTGCCCCCAGAGGGCCAGGAGGTCAGCTTCGACCAGGATGCCAGCCTGGTCCAATGGCTGACGGAACAGGATGGCCCTGTGTATCTGACGGAAGGCACAGGCCGACCCTTTTCCGCCGGACTGTCTGACCAGGATTGGGAAAGGCTGTGCTCCCTGGGCCTGGTCCTGCTCTTGCCGCTGAGGGGCAAAGGCCGGGCCCCGGAAAAGCGGCTGGAGGGTTGGGTGGCGTTGGGCCCCCGGCTTTCCGGCGAGCCATACAGCCCCGATGACCTGGCTTTTCTGGCCGCCCTGGTGGACCAGACGGCCATTGCCATGGACAACGCCCGGCTGCTGGCCGAGGCCCGTCACCGGGCCGAGGAGTTGATCGCCTTGCAGCAGACGGCGGTGGAGATCTCGACCCGGCAGGAGATCCCGCTCCTGCTCCAATCAATCACCGAACGGGCGGTGCGCCTGCTCAACGCCACAGGAGGCAGCGTCTACCTGGCCGAGGAAGAGGCACAGCAGCTCCGATTGGTGGCCAGCTATGGCCTGGGCAACGGCTATGCCAACACCACCCTGCATTGGGGTGAGGGGGTGGCCGGCCGCGTGGCCCTTGCCGGCCAGCCACTGCGTGTGGAGAACTATCAGGAGTTCGACGGCCGGGCGGCAGCCTTTGCCGGCCTCCCCATCCGCTCGGTCCTGGGGGTCCCTCTGAAATGGGACGAGCGGGTAATCGGCGTGCTGGATGTGTTCGATATCGGCCAGGCACGGCTGTTCAGCCAGGAGGATGAATGGCTGCTCACCCTCTTTGCCAGCCAGGCAGCCATTGCCCTGCGGAACGCGCAGCTCCTGGCCGACCTGGAACGGCGGGTCATCCAACTCGATGCCCTGCGGCAGATCGGCCAGGCGGTGGACCTCCGCCGTGACCTGGAAGACCTGCTGGCCCTGATCTACGAGCAGACCTGCCGGGTGATGGAGGCGGACAACTTTTACGTGGCGTTGTACGACGAGACCGCTCAGGAGCTCCGCTTCGCCTATTACGTCCAGGAAGGGCAACGCCGTCAACCTGAACCCTCCATCTGGCCACTGGGCACCGGGCTGACCAGCCAGATCATCCTCGAACGCCGGCCCGTTGTCACCGACGATTACCTGACCGAGTGTCAACGCCGGGGCATCCCCCACACCGGCGTGCCGGGCCGGGCCTGGCTGGGGGTGCCGCTCATCACCGGTAGCCGGGTGCTGGGGGTGCTGAATGTCTCCAGCTTCAAGCCGGATTACCGCTATGCGCCGGAACAGGTCCAGCTCCTGGCGGCCATCGCCGACCAGGCAGCCGTGGCCATAGACCGGATGCAACTGTATCAGGAGATGGAAGCCCGCGCCGCCGAGCTGGTCACCCTGAATGAGGTGAGCCGGACCATCAACTCCACCCTTGACCTGCCGGTCGTCCTGGACCTGATCATGAACAAGGTGATCGAGCTGTTGAATGTAGAAGCCGGCTCGCTGTTGCTGGTGGACGAAGAGAGGGGCGACCTGGTGTTCCAGGTGACGTTGGGCACCCCGATCAGCCACAGCCTGACCGGCCGCCGACATCCTATGGGCAAAGGGATCGCCGGCTATGTGGCTCAGACCGGCCAGAGCCAGATTGTCAACAATGTGGCCGCCGATCCCCGCTGGAACCAGGAGCTGGACCAGGAGATCGGGTTTATGACCCGCAGCATCCTGTGCGTGCCGATGATCAGCCGCGACCGGGTGATCGGGGTCATCGAGGTGATCAACCACCGGGATGGTTCTCCTTTCCGGGAAAGTGAAGCCAGCCTGTTGACCAACTTTGCCGCCCAGGCGGCGGTAGCTATCGAAAACGCCCGCCTCTACACCCGGACCGACCAGGCGTTGGCCCGGCGGGTGGAAGAGCTTTCGACCATGCAGCGCATAGACCGGCAACTCAACGCCACCCTGGAGTTCGAGCGGGTCATGGATATGACACTGGATTGGGCGCTGCGCGGCACAGGAGCGCCGGTAGGGGTGATTGCCCTGTATGACGAACACCGCCAGGGGTTGCTGTTGCTGGCCAGCCGGGGGTATACCCCTGAATTTGAGCGGTATCGTACCGAGCCGTGGCCCCTGAGCGCCGGGATCGCCGGCCGGGTGATCCGCACCGGCGAGCCGGCCCTGGTGGCCGACGTGTCCCAGGACCCCGATTATCGGGCCGCTCAACCGGCCACCCGCTCCCAACTCACCGTGCCCATCCGCCGCGAAGAGCAGGTAATCGGCATCATCAATGTCGAAAGCCCGGAACTGGCCGCCTTTGACCAGGATGACCTGGCCTTTGTCCAACGCCTGGCCGACCATGCGGCCATCGCCATCGAAAACGCCCGCCTCTACCGCCAAAGCCAGCAACGAGCTGAGGAGATGGCATTGCTGTACGACATCAGCCTGGCCGTCAGTGCTCATCTGACACTGGAGGAGGTGCTGGAGGCGGTATACCGGTGCCTGCGCGACGTGTGGGACCCTCCCGTCTTTTTCATCGCCCTGTATGACGAGGTGGACGACGCTCTGGAATTTCCTCTCTATGTGGATCGCGGTCAACGGCTGGAACCGTTCCGTCAGCGGCTGGCCGAACAGCCGGGCTTTTCGGCCTGGATCGTGCGCCACCGGCAGCCGATCCTGATCCACGACTGGCAGAAAGAGGCCAGCTCCAGCCCGGTGCAGGGCATCCCGATTGGCGACCTGACCTGTTCCTGGCTGGGGGTGCCGTTGCTGGCCGGCGACCGGCTGGTGGGGGTGATGGCGCTTCAGGATTATGCCCCCAACAGCTATGGAGAAGAGCACAAACGCCTCCTGTCCACCATTGCCGGTGAAGTGGCCATCGCCCTGGAAAATGCCCGCCTCTACGAAGGGGTGAAGCAGGCCAACCAGGCCAAATCGGAGTTCATTGATTTCGTGGCCCATGAACTGAAACAGCCGATGACGGCCATGCAGGGCTATGCCCGGCTGCTGACGATGGGGGTCGGTGGGGAACTGAACGACACTCAGAAACAGTTTGTCCAGGTCATCAACGCCAACATAGAGCGCATGGGCAAGCTGGTCAACGACCTGTTGGAGATCTCACGCCTGGAGGCGGGACGCATTAAATTAAAGCTGGCGGCCGTCCAGTTGCGGGAGGTGATCGAGGAAACGGTGACCAACACCCGGACCGAGATCGAGGCACGGCACCACCGGCTGGAGGTGGAAGTGCCGGACGACCTGCCACCGGTGCTCGGCGATCGGGAACGGCTGGTGCAGATCCTCACCAATCTGGTGAGCAACGCCTACAAATACACCCCCGACGGCGGCACCATCCGCATTGTTGTGGACGGGCGGGAACAGGGCCAGATCCCGCCGGACCATCTGCTGGTCAGCGTCAGCGATACCGGCATCGGCATGTCGCCCCAGGAGCTGGCCCGTCTGGAGGAGAAATTCTTCCGCGCCGATCACAGCCTGGTGCGCAGCCAGCCGGGCACCGGGCTGGGGGTCTCGATCACCCGCAACCTGGTGGCGCTCCACGGTGGCGAGTTTATGGTCGAAAGCAAACCGGGTGTCGGCAGCACCTTCCGCTTTACCGTGCCCATCGCCCGCGCGGCCCGGTCGTACACGTCTTAGCCTGTGCCACTCAGTCCACCGTCAACGTCTTGCTCAGATTGCGGGGAAAGTCGGGGTCAATTCCCCGCGCCACGCTCAGGTGATAGGCCACCAGTTGGGCAGGCGGCGTGAGCAGAAGCGGGGCCAGAAAGCGGTCACAATCGGGGATGACCAGGTAGTCGTGGACATTTTTCCGCAGCGCCGGGTGTTCGGCCGCCAGAGCGATGGCCCGCCCCCCACGGGTTGTCACCTCGTTGACATGATTGATCATCATCATCTCATCGCCAGGGGCCGTGATAAAGAGCACCGGGTAGCCATCGTGGACCGCAGAAAGGGGGCCATGTTTGAACTCGCTACTGAACATCCCCTCACAATGGGCGTAGGTGATCTCTTTTAACTTGAGTGCCGCCTCCAGCGCGATCGGATGGGTGAGGCCATAGCCGAGGTAGTGGAGGGCCGGCCACTTTTCCAGATAACCGGCCACCTGCCGGGCCGGTTCGTCGCTGCTGTCAATGCTCCGGGCCAACAGCGCCGGCAAACAATCCAGTTCGCTGACGGGGCGGCCGGCCAGGCGATAGGCCAGGTAGAGGAACAGCACCGCCTGGTTGACAAAGGTCTTGGTCGCCGGGACGCTGATCTCATAGCCGCAGGCCAGCGGCAGGTACAGGTCGCTATGGTGCATCAGGGTCGAGCCCAGGACGTTGAGCACCCCCAGCACCCGCCCGCCCCGTTGGCGCATGACCTTGACCGCGTTGAGCACATCCTTGGTCTCGCCGCTCTGACTGACAAAAACGGCCGTGTCCGCCCCCCCGACACTCTGGCCATACTGCTCGATCAATTGCGGCCCCAGGACCGGCACGGCCGGCCGCCTGGCGATCTGGTTAAAGTAATAAGCCCCCAGCAGGCAGGCGTGGTAGCTGGTGCCGCAGCCCACCAGGTAAACCGGACGGCTATCGGTTGCAGACAGAGCCTCCAGAAAACGGTCCACGTGAGGGGAGCTGTTCAGCAGGTGCAGCAACTCCCCGGCGACCACCGGCTGTTCGTGGATCTCTTTCAGCATAAAGTGGGGATAGCCCCCCTTCTCGGCGACTTCGATAGGGCCGTCATACCACTCGACCTGCCGCTCAATCGGCGCGCCGTCGTGGACGCCATACAGCTCCACCGTCTGCGGCGTCAGGACGACGATCTCTCCGTCGCGGATGTAGAGCACCCGGCGGGTCAGGGGCAGGATGCTGGGCAGGTCGGACGAAACGCAGGTAAAGCCTTCCCCCAGGCCGGCCACCAGGCCGCTGCCCTTTTTGATGGCATAGAGCCGGTGTTCGTCGCGGTGGGTGATGACAAAGGCATAATCGCCCTCCAGATCGGCATAGGCAGCGCGGATGGCCGCCAGCATATCGCCGCCGTTGCGGTCAAAGTGGCGCTCCACGGCGTGGACACAGGTCTCGCCATCGTTGGTGCCGCGCACCGTCAACCCCTCGCGGAGGAACAGTTCCCGCATCTGGACATTGTTGACCACATTGCCGTTGTGGGCGCCGACCAGGTCCCCGTCCGAATCGAGGTGAGGTTGGGCGTTTTCGTACGAAGGTGCGCCAAAGGTAGCCCAGCGAAGTTGGGCGATGCCCCGCTGGCCATGCATCTCGGCGAAGCCCAGCCGGGCGCTGACCTCTTCGATCCGGCCCACATCCTTGCGCAGATCAATGGTGCCGTCGGCGGCCACGGTGGCACAGCCGACCGAATCGTAGCCACGATAAGACAACCGTCGCGCACTGGCAATCAGGACAGGACCGAGGGTCTGCTCCCGGGCGGTGATAATGCCAAAGATGCCGCACATGATTCGCTCCGTTGCTAGAAGATTCGAGGCCCAAGGTGGGCGCCTCTATTGTACCTCAAGCCAGGCGTGGCGCAAAATCTCCAGATGCGCTGTGTCGGGCCGGGCCTGATCAATTTGCACCCTGAAGAGAAATGGGGTATAATCGTGGCCAGGAACCTGGCCCCTGCACAGCCAC
>DAOTYI010000193.1:0-22572 GCA_034434895.1 Anaerolineae bacterium | reverse complement strand
GGACAGGGGTGTCGGTCGGCGAGACAGGGGTGTCGGTCGGCGGGGTGGTCGCCGGTGGTGTCAGAGGGGTGAGGGTGGGTTCGATGGGCGTCTTGGTTGGTGGAGGAGGCAGCGTCTGGGCCACCGCCTCCTGCGACCCGGCCAGAGACCAGGCAAGCAGCAGGGCACAGCCCAGAGCTGTAAGGCTGGTGGCTCTCAGCAGGATCTGCCTGTGTTTTCCCATACTTCCCTCCTCCGGGGCTGGCTTGCTCTCACCCGTTGACTGTTTTCAGTTTACCACAAATCGGTATAAAAAGCAACTTTGGCCCGATAAGGGTAGACGAAGGCACTGCCTTCGTCTACCCTTTTTCATAGCGGGATTTCGTATGGCCTTCGTCTACCCTCAAGGGGCACGTTTGGTGATGAGCGGCAGATAGACTGTCGGCGTGCCGATGGAGAGGGTCTGGCACACCAGGTTGTTGCTTTCATTCTCCTCCGGGTAGTGTCCCCAATAGGGGTTGTCGCTGCCAAAGGCCACATCCACCTGGACACAGACCTGGTACATCCCGTTCTGCGGGAAGAGGAGGTCCTTCGGCCCGCTGTCCACAAAGTGGAATTCGGACCCGGACCCGGCCGGCAGGTTACTGACCGAGAGGGTATAGTCCGGGCGGAGGATCTGGCAGTTGTTCAGGCAGTACCCATAGTCATGGTCGGCCGGCCTGGAAGGGGGGTCAGAGGGCCAGGGTTTGATGTAGAGCTCCAGCCAGAATTCACCGGCATCCAGGCGACCGGCGTTGGCTATGGTGGCATAGAACTCGACCGGCGATCCGGCAGCCGGGTTATCGGGCTGCCAGCGGACATTCTGGGCGGTCAGGTCAACCGCCGGCGCCCGGGGCGTCCGATGGGTGATCAGCGGGGTAAAGGCCGACGGACCGCTGCTGCTGTGGAAGGCAGCCCGGTTGGTGATGGGCCAGTTCCCCGGCAGGGAATCCTGGAGCCGGACGACGATCACAATCTCCCCTCCCCGACCCGGCGCCAGTACGCCCAGGTTCCAGACATTGTTCCCCTGGCTCGGTGGAGGATTGATGGAGAGGATGGTATAGTCCCCTTCCGGGTCATAGGTGTCGGTGACAACGGCCTGGACGGCATCGATCAGGCCGATATTTTCATAGTGGATGGTGTAGGTGATCGTGGAGCCAGGTTCTACTTCGCTTCCTGGCGGTGGGGTGGCATCTTTGGTGATGGCCACGGCGTACAGGGTCAGGGCGTTGCTGAATTCATAGTGGTTGTTGGCTGGCACGGGATCGCCGATGATCTGTCCAAAGGCGTCAATCATCGGTGGGAAGCCGATGTCCACCACATCGGTGATGCGGCGGGTGCCGGGTGGAACCGAGTCGGCGACATGGACCCGGAAGGTGGCCTCGCCGGTGGCCCCACGGGCCAGATTGCCGACCAGGTAGGTGTAGACGTTGCTGCTGCCGACCTGCTGCCAATCGGCGCCGCCGATGTAGGAGGTATTGGCGGGCAGGGTCTCGCTCAGCACCACATCTTCGGCCACCCACCCTCCGTTGTTGGTGTAATAGATGGTGTAATCCAGGTCGAATCCCAGAGGCACCGAGATGAGGCCGCCGGTATCCTTGCGGACCGCCACCTCCGGGTCGGGCACTTCATAATACACGTCAATCCGGTTGAAAAGGGGAGAGGTGGTGGTGACATCGGTGGTCATATCCAGGCGGTACTGGAACAGGCGGACATTGGGCACCGGCGGGTCGAAGTTGAGGGTGTTCAGGCCATTGGTGCTGGCGATGGGCGTTGACCAGGCGGTCCAGTCGCCGGCTTGAGTCTTGTAGCGGTAGCTCAGGTCCAGGGTCATCTCGGCCGGGTAGGCAATGGTGGCGTCCCATTCCACCTTGTGCAGGGTGGAGGGGATCTGGAAATCAAAGATGGACGAGGTATAGGACCCCTCTGGAGAATACAGCGCCCCCTGACCGTTGACTGTGCCCCGGTAGACCGTTTTGGTAGGAGTGCCGTTCACATCCACCCCGCCGATGGTGTAGATATACCCTCCATCTTCAACGCTGATGTGGAAGGCCCGCCGTTGTGGCAAAAGGGGTCCCGATTGCCAGGCGCCGATGGTGCAGGCCGGGGGAGGCACTCCCAGACACCAGTCGTACAGGCGGAAGGTCGGGTTCCCCGGGTCCACCAGCGCCGCCTTGACAGTGTTGGAGGGGGTGTCCGAAGCGTCCACGCCACCGGTGACGATGATCTGGTCATTGACCAGGGCCCCGCCATGCCCGTAGAGGGTGGCCGGCAGGTTGCCCTGGGAAAGGACCCAGGCAGACAGGTTGCCATCACCGGCCGCGTCGGCAAAGTAGACGCGATAGGAGTTGCTCCCCTCCAGATCGGAGCCGCCAACCACATACAGGGTATGGACCGACTCTTCGCTAAAGGCCACGAGCAGATGAGAAGCCAGGGGTTGGGGCAGTAACGGTGCATTCTGCCAGGGGCCCAGGCTGCCGTCAGGCTGGATGGGAGCGTAAAAGACCTCGTACAGAGCATTGGCAAAGGGGGGGTCCAGGCTGTAACCGCCGGCCACATACAGATAGCCGTTCATGGCGGCGGCGGCCAGATAATGGGCCGGGACGGGGAGGGTGTACACGCTCGTCGTCCAGGGGCCGGTTGTCCCGGCTGTGTGGTCGAGGGTCGTGTAGAAGACCGTGTTGAACGAGTTTCCGCCGGCAATCCCGCCCAGAACATAGATGAACGATTCGTCGTCATCTTTGGGGTAAACCGTGGCCGCGGCCGCAGCCATCGGCTGGGGCAGAGGGTGGGCCTGCACGGTCCAGGGGCCCAGCGCGCCCTGAGCGCCAATGGCGCTCACATAGACCTCGGCATGGTAATGAAAAGCGGCATCCTGCCCCCCCATGACCACCACATGACCCCCGGCGGCCACCCCAAACAGGTCCACCAGACCGATCGGCAGGCTGCGGTCCGGCTGCCAGTCGCCGGTCAACCCGACCGGCAAAAGTTGGACGCTGTCAATATCTGGCGGGATGTCAAGCAGGCCGGTTTTGTGGAAGGTCCCGGACGCAAAGTCATCCAACGTCGTTTCGGTCATCCTGGCGACGAACGCCTGGGCGGTCATGGCGGTGGCGATCAGGGCCAGGGCGGCGAAGGTCAGGGCCAGGCCGAATCCCCGTCGTCTGGGGTGTAACCGGTTCATCTGTTCATCTCCCTTTTCAATAGACAAAGGTCTCAAACCCTGGACAGCATCCCGGTTTGAGACCTGTGGATGGGGAGAGCCTTCGGGTAGCCGAAGGCATTCGGGTAGCCGAAGGCATTCGGGTAGCCGAAGGCATTCGGGTAGCCGAAGGCAATGCCTTCGGCTACCCGGTTGCGGCGACCGACCACCTGGCAGCAGAGAGTGATCTTAGTCTTCGCAGGTGAACTGCTGGTCCGTGCGCAGGTACAGGTCTTTCAGGGTAGTGCCGGTGCCTTGCGGGATCTCGACCGTGATCGGCTCGTCGGCCGGAGGCCCACCCAGGGCCCAGGTCATGACATCATATTCCACCGGCGGGTCGAAGCTGTGATCCAACCAGACGGCCCGCAGTTCATAGGTGCCAGGCCCAAGGTTCAGGGCGGTCAGGTCAAACAGATACCCGCCCGAGCTGTCGGCCGTGGTGGTGGCCACCAGGTTGCCGCCGCTGTCATACAGCCGCACCACAGCCAGATTGCCCTGCGTGGCGTTTTCGTTGGCGATGCACTCCTCATTGCCCAGCCCCGGCAGCCGCTGGACGATCGACTCATAGATGGCCTGGAAGTCGTCGGCGGTGTGGGCCTGGAAAAAGTGCGGCTTGGTCGGGTCGGTGTCCGGGCTGGCGATGGCCGTCATCAGATCGGTGTCAATCGTCTCGTGAATGCCGATGGCAAAGACGATGATCCCTTGCTGCTTGGCCAGGTTGGCCTGCTCGATGGCGGCGTTGTAGACGTCATTGTTGCAACCCGACTGGACGACCCAGTAGGGGCGGGTGTAGTTGCCCCTGTAGCCGCTCCAGTAGCCGTTGATCTTGATGTTGGGCATACCGTCGGTGGTCAGGAGCAGGACCTGCAGGTTGTTGGGGTTGTGGTATTGCGGATCGACTATCATTTCCCGGCCATATTGCAACCCCAACGGGATGGGGGTGCCGCCATTGGCCTGCAGGCCATTGATGACGGTATTGACGGAAGCGATGTTGGTGGTCAGGTTCTTGTTCTTGTTGGCAAAGTAGAGGGTGCTGGTTGATTTGCCACAGTCGGACTGTGGACTGCTGTCGCACGGCCCGCCGATGGCCCGGATGTCGTTGTAGCATTGGGTGTTATAGGTAGAGGTGCTCTGCATCTTGGGGAAAGTGGCCAGGCCCACCTGGATCTGGTCATTCGGGTCCCAGTCGGCATTTTCCAAGGCATTGTTAAAGGCGGTCAGCACATCTTTGGCGATCTGGATCCGTTCCCCGTTGGTGCATGGCGGGTTTTTGTCTGGGGTGCCATCCCAGTGAGCGCACATGCTGCCGGAGATGTCCAGCACGTGCATCAGGTCCACCGGCTGGGGCGGGCCAGGAACGGCATCTTTTTGCACAAAGATGCGCCACGGCACCACATTGCCCATCAGGATCCGCTTCTCCTCCAGCGGGGTGCGCAGCTTGGCCGTGCAGACGCCATAGTTGGTGCAACCCGACTCGCCGATTGATTCGACCCAGCTCTTAAAGACACCCGAGATCCACTTGCTGGTGTCCCCCTGGTCAAAGGTGCAGCTTCCGTACCAGCCGTTGGAGTTGTTGGCAAAGTGGTAGCACTTGAGTTCGAAGCGGGCAAAGCCGACGACATGGTAGGTGAGGTTTGCCCCCTGGCCGGTGGTGTAGTCAAAGATGGGCAGGATCACCTCGCGGTAGCGGGGTGGGTTGAGGTCAATCCGGTTGTCAATGCGGTATTTCAGCTCGGTTTTGACGCTGGAACTGTTCTGCACGCCGGGGCCGCAGGGGATGTTGTCCCCCACCGACCAGTAGCCGCTGCGGCTGGTGTCGGCCATGTTGGCCACCAGGGTCTGTTCGCTGGTGTGACCGGGGTCAAAGTTCCAGGAGAGGTAGCCAAAGCTGCCCGGCCCGGTCTTGTCGCCCCAGATGCGGTACTCCTGGCCGATGGCCGGCAGGCCACCATTGTCGGCAAAGGTGCCCACGTTCACGGCGATGGGGAACAGGCCGGTGGCCGAGCAGGCGCCGCAGGCCAGGATGCCCTGGGCTTTGGCACTGGCCGTCATCTCATTCCGACCGATGACCCGCACCAGGTAGGTGTCGAAGGGGCGGTTGGCCTCGACGCGGATGCCCTCCGGCTTGACCCCGCCGAAGGTCTGGTCGTTGATCACAGCCTGCCACCCCAGGTCGAACTCGGCATTGGCCAGCACATTGCCGTTAATATCGGTGTAAAAGATGTCCACCTCCTCGGGCGAAACTCCGTTGCGCTCGGCATAGTTCCACACGGCTTCGATGACCTGGTAGTTCAGCAGGAACGGCCCGCCTGTCTTGTAATCGTCCTGGTGGCCCAGCATTTGAGCGCCGGCGATGGCCGCCGCATCGGCAGCGTTCTGCACAATCCGGCGCTGGGCATAGGCGTTGCCTGCGTCAACGACCAGGCCGATGAGGGCGACCAGCACGATCAGCAGCGCCCCAACAATGATGAGAGACTGACCCTCCTCACGCTTTGTTCTGACTTGTTTTCTCATAGTACCTGCTCCTTTCACTTCGTTTGATACAGACCTCCAAAGGTCCGCCTGAAGGCTCCACTCCCATTGCTTATCGAAACCGTATTGCCATTACCCTAGTCCAGACTTCGACGGGACATGGTACGCAGGTGGATGGGGCCCAGCAGATGAACCGGCTCCCCACCGATCACCGGGATATTCAGGTCGAGAAGCTCCATGGTATACTGGATCTCGACCGCTACATAGCCGCCCGGCACCCGGTACTGAGGCTCGGGCATGATGTTGATAGTCATGTGGTTTCGCCAGTCCAGCAACGGAAGCGAATTGGTCACGACCCAGATCGCCTCCTGGTCGGCCGTCTCAAAGGTGTCCGGATCGGCTGGTAACAGCGGGTGAGACATCAGATGTCGGGACCCTTCTCGCGCCGCCTGAACGATGGAGGCGTAGGAAAAGAACACCGTTCCGAACAGAGCCAGAGCCATCAGCAGCAGGCAGAATATGGTAAAGGTCAGAGCGAACTCGACCATCTGCTGGCCCTGCTCATCCGGTTTCACCCTGACTCCTGGCCTCGGATGCTGAGATCTCTTCACCTCGCTCATGGCGCTACGGCTCCCATCGGATTGGGACCGCTGTTCGGGCGGTAATCCGGTATTGCGTCGGCAGGCCGAACCGCCCAAACAACGGAAAGACGATTTCGCTGGCAAAGGTTGTCAGTCTATAGTCGAGGGTGACGGTCAGAGGGTTCCCTGGCTGGACGGTCGGAGGTAGCTGCGGTGGGTGGACGGTCATATCTTTCCAGCTCAGCCCCCCGGCCAGCGCCTCGGCCTGCATGATGCTCACATATTGCTGATATTCCTCGTCCGGGGGGTCCTCAACCATGTTGGGGTGGGCCGAAGCATAGATAGCCCCCTGGACACTACAATTTAAAAGAGCAATATAAGAGCTAAAGACCATCGCCATTTCATACATCACCAGCAGGATCAGCAACAAGAACAGGAAGGCGACGGCTGCCTCGACCATCCCCTGGCCTGCTTCTCTACGGTGATCCCCCCTGACGACCTGGCAGCGATGCTGACGCGCTGTACGTTTGCCTGGCCTCATAGCGTTCTTATACCCCACAATTCAATGGTGAAGCGGTCCTCTCACCACCCTCTTGGCGCATGGCCCCACAGCATGTCATCCACTGGACAACTGTACTATAACATATCTTGTGAGGAAAGGCAATAGTCCGATGGTACTAGAGAGGGGTTGGGCCTCTAGGACTGTAGTCCTATCAGGAAAGGGTAGAGCCCCGCCAGGGCGGGGCTCTACGATGACATTGACAGGGTTGATTCGCTTCGCAGCCTGGGTTAGATGGCGTTGACGATGACGCTGAAGACGTTGCCGACGGCCGGGCCAAGCAGGAGCAGGATGGCAATCACCACAATGGCCACCAGAACAAGGATCAACGCATACTCAACCAGACCCTGCCCTTCTTCGCGTGGTAGGAACAGCATTCTTTTCACCTCCTTTCTGCTCTAGAATGGATCTATAGAAGATGGCAATGCTATCATACCAGATTTCGGCCGGTTTGGCAATAGTACGTTGGTACTATTGTGAAGCCAGTGGAATCTCGATCCGAACCCGGGTTCCACGGCCGATCCGGCTCTCGATCTGGAGGGTCCCCCCCAGCATCTCGGTCCGCTCCCGGATGGTGGATAGCCCCAGCCCCCGCCGGGATTGGACATTGCCCTGCACTTCATTGACATCAAAGCCGCTGCCGTCATCTTCCACACTGGCCACCACCTTGTCGTCCTGGAAATCCAGGGACACCTGGGCGTGGGTGGCATGGGCGTGTTTCTGGATGTTGGTCAACAGTTCCTGGATCATGCGAAAGATGGTCACCTCGCTATAGGATGGCAGTCGGCTTTCGTGGCCCATGACCGTGAAATTGGTCGGCAGCTTGCTCTTTTCCTCGAAATCCTGGATATATTGCTTGAGCGTCGGCACCAGCCCCAGATCATCCAGCATCATAGGGCGCAGCGTCAGGATAAATTCGCGGATCTTTTGGAAGGTGGCGCTGACTGCGTTTTTCAGGTTGCCCAACTCCACACGGGCCTGAGCCGGGTCCACGTCGAACAGCCGTTCACAGATGTCGGCTTGCAGGATCAGGTTGGTCAACGACTGGGCCGGACCATCATGGATCTGTCGCGCCAGTCGCTGTCGCTCGTTCTCCTGTGCTTCGATCACCCGCACGATGTCGCTTGGGCTCCCTGGACCGCCCCCTGATCGGCCGACGATGTCGGCCGGCGCAATCTGGTTGGCCACTTCCAGGATCCGCAATAGCCGCTGGCTCTGCCGCTCCAGGGTTTGTTGTCGCTCCTGGAGTTGTTCCAGTTGTCCCCGCATCATGAACAGGCGCATCTGGGCTTCATGGGCAGCCGCATAGATCTCTTTGATGTCGCTGCGGGGGTAGGTATCGAGGTTCATTTCCATTTGACGCACCCGGCTGGCAATCTGGGTGTTGCGCTGGGCCAGCTTTTCCACCTCGGCCGTGCTCTGGCGGATGAGTACGTCTATTTCCTTCAGCTCTTTTTGTATAGTATCGTATTCTTTCTGACTTTCCTGGATCAGAAGCTGAAGCTGTTCAACACCGGAAACCCTGCTGACTCCAGTTGACATAGCCTGTCACCCTCTATTGTGGTCTGAGAGCCTGTCTGAAAACCACCAGGACACAAAGGACACCAAGGGCACCATGTAACTGCCTACCATTCCGCAGGTTTGGGCGCCATCTCCGCATAGAAGTGCGCTGCAATGAGTGGCTCGCCCTGTTGCCGGCCACTTTCTAACCTGCGGGAGGGTCGTGGTCCTGAGTGGGAGGAGCAGAGCATCGCTCCACCTGGAAACCGGACGTGCCATCAGCCGATGTCCTGCAGCCGGATCCAACCTCGTCGCAGGGCATAGATGGCAGCCTGGGTCCGATCATTCACCGCCAGCTTGCGCAGAATGCTGGTCATGTGGTTTTTGACCGTCTGACGGCTGATGCCCAGTTCATAGGCGATCTCTTTGTTGCTCTTGCCCTGGGCAATATATTGCAGAATCTCCATCTCGCGCGGCGAGAGGGGGAGGAGGAGGGTACCCAGTTCATCCCCTGTCTCTCGGCCTGCCTGTTCGAACTGGTCCAGCAGCCAGGCGCCAACCTGTGGCTTTTCCAGCACCCGGTCTTCGACCACATAACTGCCCTGATGCACCAGGCGGATGGCCTCGATCAGCCGTCGGGGGCTGACATCTTTGGGAAAGTAGGCGGAAGCGCCGGCCTGGATGGCATGGAAGACCTGTTGCTCATCATGATAGGCGGTCAGCATGATGATGTTGATATTGAGCAGGGCGTCTTTGAGGCTGCGGGCCACCTGCAGGCCATTCATGCCCGGCAGATTGATGTCCAGGAGCATGACGTCAGGCATCAGTTGTTTCGCCAGGTTGAAGGCTTCAATGCCGTCGGCTACCTCGGCGACGACTTCCAGATCATCCTCTCCCTCCAGCACCCGTCTCAGGCCCTGGCGAAAGACCGGGTGGTCGTCTATGATCATGACCGTGATTTTGCCCATCGGCTTCTTTCCTCTGCCGGCCAGACCGAATTGACTGCCTGGTCTCGATCCACCCCAAGTATACCACAGAATCGGTTTTGATACAACTGCTCAAGGAGAGGCGTGCAGGCGGTAGACGCACAGGTTCTGATGCCCCACCAGGCGGGTCCAGGCATAGCCGGTGCAGTACACCACTTCAAACCGTGGGTCGGCGGCCAGGCGGGCGTAGGTGGGCGAGAAATCGGGGAAAAAGACGGCCCAGGTGGCCCCCTGCTCGATCATCCAGTCCGCCAGCCGGTCGGCGTCGGCGATGAACGGGATGACGTCGGGGGTGATCAGCCCCGCCAGGTCCAGCAGCGGCCGGTCGGTGAGATAGCCGACCGCGCCGATGTCATGGACAGCGATCCGCTCGCCGGGAGCGGTGTGTTCGTTCAACCAGTGGGCTGTCGCCACCAGTTCTCCTTCGATAAACCCTACATCATCGCGGTAGGCTGCTGCCCCACGCCCCAGGAAGAGCAACGCCAGCAGGGCCACGGCCGGCGGTGTGGCACGGCTGAGCAGGCGCACGGCGGGCCGGGGAGAGGCAGGGCGCAACAATCCGGCGTTGCCCCACACCCCATACAGGATGAGCAGGGGGATGGTGGGCATGGTATAGCGACCGTGCTGGTAGTCCACCGGCAGGCGCAGGGCATAGGCGGCCAGAAGCGCCAGCCACCAGGCCAGGGGCAGGACAGCCGGCCAGTTGCGGCGGCGGATCAGCCGATAGAGGGCGTAGCCCAGGCCAGGCAGCAACAGCACCTGGGCTCCAACCAGGGTGGGGCTGACCACCCGCCAGAAGCGGAGTGGCAGCGAGAGGTCAGGCTGGTATTCAGCCTGTTTGGCATAGAAGGTGTTGGGCAGGATCGAGCCGGCGGTGTGCAGGTTAAAGAGGAGGTAGGGGGCCAGAAGGAGCCCACAGGTCAGCAGGCACACGCCGGCTGCCGTCAGGCGGCGTTTCGCCTCCGCCCGACCGGGCCGGGGCGGCAGGCCGATCAGGGCCAGCGCCACCAGGCCGACCAGCCCCAGCCCTTCGGGGCGGGTCAGGGTCAGCAGTCCGCCCAGCAACCCCAGGCCCACAGCGCCGATGACGGTCTGTTCGGCCTGCAACCAGGCCGGCCCCGACGAGGAGCCTCGTTGGGCGATCTGGCCCAGCGCATGGTCCAGCAGGGCCAGCGACAGAGCGGTGAACAGCATCGTCTCCATGCCCGAAGCTGAAGCCCAGACCAGGTGCCACTCCACGGCACAGAACAACCCGGCCAGCCAGGCAACAGCCGGCCGACGGGGCTCCAGCCGCTGCCCCAGGCGGCAGGTCAGCCAGGCGCTCGCCGCCAGAGCCAGTCCCCCCAACAGGTAGGCCCACAGGCGGAAATCCAGCCCCACCAGATAGCCAACCGAGAGCAGATAGCTCCAGGCCGGCGAGGTGGAACCGGCGCTGGGCTGGCCGGGCAGGTAGGCCAGTTGGCCGGACCCGGCCAGATTGCGGGCGTAGGTCTGGTGGATCCAGGCATCGTCCAGAGGAAAGCCCAGCAGGCCGTGGGCCTGGGCCCACAGCAGATAGCCTGCCGGGGGCAGGAGGGCCAGGATGGGGATGATGATCGGCCCGAAGTGTGCTTGCCGCAGGCTGGCTTTCATGGCAGAATCTCGTACAGTTGGGCCGGCTGTCCCTCGAACCCGGCCAGGGTGCGCATCACCAGGCGGGGATGAGCTGTTTCTCCCCGATACAGGGCATCGGTCGTCCGCGGGCGGGTGTGGTCCAGCACCAGGTAGCGCGCGCCGTACCGGTCGGCCACGGTCAGGATGAGGTCCAGCGGCTCGTTGGGGATGGCAATCGTCATGTGGCCGGTGTACCAGGTGAAGGTTGGGGCATCGCCAACCATGATCACGGCCTGCCCTTCGCCCTGCCCGGCCAGCCACCGGCCGATCTCGACATACTCCTGGCCACGCCGGTTCCAATCGCCGTTGAGCACGCCGGCACGTCCCAGCGCCAGGACGGTCAGCAGGGCGGCCAGCCCCACCAGACCGGCGCTAAAGACCGGCCAGGCCTTTCTCACCTGCCAGTGAGGGAAACGTCCTGCTGCCCGGAGGAGGGCCTCCTCCAGACCGGGGCCGGCAGCGGCAAAGAAAAAGGGCAGGAGTGCCCCTCCAGAGTGGAACAGACCGCCGCGCAGCCCTGGAAAGGTAAAGAGGAAGGTCATGGTCAGGAACAGGAGCGGCAGGTAAAGGAAAAAGGGCCACAGCAGGCGCTGCCGGCGGAGCTGCCACAGCCCCAGGGCGGTGAAGGGCAGCAGCACGATCAGCAGGCCCTCCACCCACAGCCGCTCCAGGTTGAGCAGCAATGCTTCCCCTTTCGAGGCCAGGATCGCGCCCCAGCCCCAGGCCAGATAGCTTTGTAGCGTCAGTGGCCGGCCATAGGCGAACATGTCGTCGTACGTCGTCAGAAAGGCGGTTCTGATCCCGGTCCCGGCCAGGGGCGTGCCAAAGGCCTGCCAGTTGCGGACCAGCCACGGTCCCATGACCAGCAGATAACCCAGGAGGCAGGAGGCAGGGGGCAGGAGGCGGGCGGGTCCCCTGGTTGCTCCGGCCAGGGCAGCCAGCAGGGCGACGCCGGTCAGCAGCAGCCCATCGGCGCGGGCCAGGTGTCCGACCCCGGCTGCCAGCCCGGCCACCCCGAACCACAGCGGCCGTCCATCGCGCAGGCCCCGGCCGGCAGCCCACAGGCAGACGCTTCCGGCCAGGGCAAAGGGCGCAAAGTTGTCGGGCAGGACCAGGACATGGGCGTAAAATCCCGGAAAAACCGCCAGAAGTCCGGCCAGGACGGCGTGCCTGCGCCGGCCGGTCAGCTCCCAGGCCAGGAGGCAGGCTACTGCCGGCAGCAGCGCCGAAAGCAGGACAAAAGGGACCTGCATGGCCCGGAACGAGCTGCCGAACAGCGCCAGGCCCAGCCAGCCTGTCATCGCCGCCAGGGGCATCCAGTAGCGATAGCCGGGCTGGGGCAGGCTGGCCGGCGGATCGAGATAGTTCCACACCAACGGCTCGCTGAACCCCTGGCCGGCCTCGAGCTGACGGGCACCGACGGCATAGTAACAGGCATCGGTGTAGCCCGGCTGGTGCAGGAACCAGGCCGTCAGCAGGCGCACACCCAGCGCCAGGAGCAGGATGGCGGCCAGGGGCCGCAAAGGCAGCTTCTTCATCGGGCCAGGTCAATCTCATAGATCTCGGCGGTCTTGTCGGCCTGTAGCAGCCGGAAACGGGCGTCGGGCTGGTCATGCAAGATGCGTGGATACTGTCCGAAGGTCTGGGTGATGATCAGGAACCGGGCACCATACTGCCGGGCGGCCTGCCAGGCAGCATCAGGCGGCTCTCCGGCCGGCAGGACGATGCAGGGGTGCCCGCTGGCGTAGTGAAGCGTGTAGGGCTGGGTGGTCATCACCACCTCGCCAGGGGCAGCGTGGTTGGTCAGCCAGGCGGCGATGGCTTCAAACTGTTCCTTTTCGGCTCGATGGCGTTCGGCAACACGTGGCAGTGCCTGGACCACCTGCCCACCGGCCAGCACGGTCAGGCCCAGGGCCAGGATGGCAAAGAGGGGGAGGGCCAGTTTGCGGCTCAGGCGTTGAACGACGTGTTGGACAGTATACATGGCGGCCAGGGCCAGGAAGGGCACGACCGCTCCCAGAGAATGGTAAAAGGTCCCCGACATGGCCGACACGGGAAAGAGGAGAGCCGAGACGAAAAAGAGCAGCAGCCCGTAGAGGAGAGGGGGGTAGAAAGGCCATTCGTGGCGCAGCAGCCACAGCCCGGGCAGGGCCAGCAGGCCCCAGGGGAAGGTGATCAGCAAAAAGACAGCGCCGTTGTGCAGCAGGGCCTGCCTGCGTTGGGCCAGGATCGCCTGCCAGCCTTGATTCACCAGCGATTGCCACGTCGGGTGGTCCAGGAAGTTGAAGGTCTGCACATAATCGCTCAGCCAGGCCTGGCTCAGCACCGAACCGGGCAACGGTGTGCCGAAAGCCAGGTAGTTCCGGACCAGCCAGGGGGCTGTCACCAGCAGAAAGATCACCACCACGTCCAGCAGGGAGGACAGCCCCGGCCCGCTGATGCGCACCGCTGCCCCTCGTGCCTGTGCGCTCCGTTCCCGTTCCCAGAGTTCCCAGACGGTGCGAGCGGCCGGGTTGTCCGGCAGCTCTACCGGCCGTGGCAGGAAGGCGGCGGGGATGGGCAGCAGCCACCAGGCCAGCGGGATGGCCAGCAGCAGCAACAGGCCGTCGCTGCGGGTCAGGAAGGCCAGGGCGACCAGGAGGCCGGTCCCCAGATAGCTGCCCTTTTCGCCGGGAGGGTGCACGGCCGTGGCCAGGGCCCAGGCGGCCAGCAGGGCAAAGGGGGCGCTGCTGTCGGCGCTGGCCGATTGGTAACTCAGCGTGGCGCTGAGGGCCACCAACAAGGCAGCCATGAACGCCACCCGGCGGTTCTCCCGGCCTCCGGGCAGGCTTTTCCGGCCCACGATGTAGGTCAGGGGCACCAGCAGAGTGCCCAGGATGAGACCTGGCAGTTGTCCGATCAGCAGGGAAGGCTCTGTTTGGGGAGAGAGGGCCCGCTGGATGGCCAGGGCGGCGGCGATCAGGCCGGTGGTCAGCGGCATCCAGTGCTCGTGACTGGGGTGGGTCACGCCGGGAAAGGGCAGGGAGTAGCTCCACAGGGCGTCTATCGTCAGGCCCCGCCCGGAAGCCAGGTTCTGGCCGGTGATCAGGTAGAAAGCCGGGTCGTCCAGGGGGGGAAAGAGGACGGCCTGCACATGCAGCCAGCGCACCCCCAACCCGGCGGCCAGCAGCAGGATGACCAACAGCAGGTCCAGCAGAACGCCAGCTTTATCGGCTCGGGATTGCATCGGTTCCACCTCCTATCGTCCACCAGGCTCCCGGCACCGGCGGGGAGTTCATGCCTTCTCGCGCAGCGGCTTGATCTGCCATGCCACCGCTCCGATGGCCCCCCCGACGACGTAAAAGGTCAAAAAATAGAGGGTCGAGAAGGCCATGGTCTGGGCCGGGGCGATGCCCAACGGCGCAAACAGAGCGATCAGGGTTGCATCTCGCGTGCCCAGGCCGGAGATGGAGACGGGCAGCAGGGTGATCACGCCGGCGACCGACAGGCAAACGGCCAGGTAAAAATAGCCGATCGGCAGGTCCACGGCCAGGGCCAGCAACTGGCCTTGCACGAAGAACAGGAGATAGGCCACCTGGGTCAGGAGCAACGGCCCCATCAGCCTGAGCGTCAGCAGCGGGCGAAGGCCCTGCTGGAACCGCTCTGTTGCCCCGGTCAGGCGGGCATCATAACGGCGCAGGAGCGGGATGTGGCGTAGCAGGGCCAGCCCCCAGGCAGCCAACCGCTCACTGAGCAGAACCGCAGGCAACAGGATCGAGGCGACCGTCCCGGCCACGACCAGGACCAGCGCCCAGGTGGGCAGCAGGCGGAACCAGACCAGGCCCACGCTGCCCAGCACCAGGATAGTATACAGATCGAAGAGGCGGTCCATGAGCACGTTGGCCAGCCCGATGCTGGCCGGCACACCCCGGTCTTGCTTCAGGTAGAGCGCCTTGCTCATCTCCCCGACCCGGCCCGGCGTCACCAGCCCCAGGAACAGGCCGGCCACGAACGCCAGAAAAGCGTCGCGCCACGGATAGCGGATGCCCTGCATCTTGAGCATCTCCTGCCAGCGCCACGCTTTCAGCCCGAACAACGGCAGGCTGGCGGCGATGGCCAGCAACAGGTAGCTTCCATGCAGGTTGACCAGCGCGGTCGCCGTCGCCCGCAGGTCTATCTTGAACAGGATCAGCGCCAGGATGCCCAGGCCGATCAGGCGGAACGCGATCTGGCGCAGGCGCACAAACGAGGCCCGTTTCATGCTCATCATCTCACGGCAGCCGGTAGATTTCATAGATGCCGCCCAGGTCGGCGACCCTCTGACAGCGGGCCAGCAGGTCATCCAGGAAGCGCAGGTCATCGTGGGTCAGCGGATAGAGCGATTGCTGCGGCGGAGGCTGTCCCAGCAGGCTGTTCAGGGTGGGCGGGCGAGGGGTCGGCCGGCGCAGGAACTCCAGGCCGGCCCGGTAGAGGAGCAGGTGGGTGAACCCTTCCATCCGCAGTGCGGTCAGAGCGGCCTGGGCGGTGGGGTGACCCACACGCAGTTGGGCCAGGTTATCCAGCGTGGCGTCGGGTTGGGCAGGCTGTTGACAATAGTAGCCACGAGGTTCCCACAGAAACAGGGTGCGGCTGGCGGCGGGCAACCGCTCGTTGAGCTGGCGCATCGCCTCGAAATAGGCCCCCAGACGCCGGGCCAGATAGTCCGCCCGCGATTCCAGGCCGGCCAGCGGGGCCAGAGGGTGGCCGGACAGGACGGCGCAGGTTTCGGTAGCCAGGTTGGTGGCCAGGACCAGCACGACCACACCGCCCACCACCCGCGACAGGCGCAGGCTGGGGCGATCCCAGACCGGCAGGCGATGGAGCGCATAGGCCCCTGCCAGGCACAACAGCGGGATGGCCGGCAAAAGGAGCCGGGTTTCTGCCAGATAGACATAATGATAGATGATGGCGGCAAAGCAAGCCAGTTGTCCGCCCGCCAGCCACAGGGCATCGTTGACCGACAGGGGCCGCCCCCGGCTCAGGAAGACCAGCGGCATCAGGCATAGCAGCAGCGGGCCGGTCGTCGCGTCAAAGGCGGCGGTGCCGCTGCTGCCCAGCACCGTCATCAGCCAGGGCAGGGCCAGGTAGTCGAGGGGGTTGCGGCTGTAGCCCTGACCGGGCCAGGTGAGCCACGCCGCACGGATGGGGTTCCAGCCCTGGCCGCCCAGGAGGAAAGGGTAGATCGGGTTGCCGGTGACCCACCAGTTTTTCACCAGCCAGGGGAGGAGGGGCAGCCCGGCCAGCCCGGCAAAATGGACGGCGCGGCGGGCGATCCAGCCGGCAGGCCGTCGCTGGCGCCGCCAGGCATGGCCGGCCAGCAGCAGCAGGAACAACCCCAGCCAGGTGACCGCCGTGTACTTGGTCGCCGTGGCCAGGCCGACAAACAGGGCGGCCAGGGCCAGCCAGCCGTCATGTGAGGTTTCAGTCCAGCGCAAAAAGGCATAGAACGCGGCCAGAATGAAAGCGGTGAGGCCCAGGTCGGCGTAGGCCATACCGGCCAGCTCCCGGGCAAAAGGCACTGAGGCCCACAATGCCACTGCCCGGCTCCCTGCCTGTGCATCCACCGTGCGCTGGGCCAGAAGGTAGAGCAGCGCCGCCGTCAGCGGCCAAAAGACCCAATGGAAAAGCCCGGCCAGGATGTCCCCCTTGAGCAGCAGGCCCCAGGTGAAGAGCATCTCCATCTGGGCCGGCCAGTTGAGATAAAAGTTCTCTGGGACGGCGGTCAGGCGGTGGGCGGCCAGATAGAGGCGCGGCCCTTGCAGATGGTAAACCAGGGCATCCCAACTGGTAGGAGGCAACAGGGCCGTGATCAGAGCCAGCAGGCCGATCAGGGCGGTGTAGAGCCACAGCCAGGGTTGCGGAATGCGGAGGGCGGAGTGCGGAATGCGGAGTGCGGAATGCGGAATGCGGAGGGCGGAATGCGGAATGCGGAGGGCGGAATGCGGAATGCGGAGGGCGGAATGCGGAATGCGGAGTGCGGAATGCGGAATGCGGAGTGCGGAGGGCTGCCCGGTTGCGAACAGCGCCCGAAGCTCCGGCAGGGCCGCCAGGCCCAGGGTCAGCAGGAGGCCGTAGGCCGGCCAGCGATACAACCCACCGACGGCTGCCAGTCCCAGCACCAGGCTACCCAGCAGCCCCAGGCCGAGGGTGGAACCCAAAGCCCAATGCTCCAGGCCGGGGGTCAGGTCGGCGCAGAGCCGGCGTCCCAGACGGCCACCCCAGGCGGCGGCGATGAGCAGCGTCAGGGCCAGCAAGCTCAGATCGGCCAGCAGACTGATGGTGCAGGAAACTGTATTTGAAACGCTAAAGGGTGTCGAGATGGGGGAGGGGGCTGTCTCGCCAGGCAGCGGTTTGTGGACGACATAGTAGGCCGGCAGGACGGCGATGAGCCACAGGAGCACTCCGACCACGGTGAGCAGCCAGCGCAGGTGGGGGCGTTTCATGGCTTTGCCTCCGCCCGCCCATAGATCGCGGCCACGTTGTCCTGGTAGAGCAGTTGCCAGCCCTGGCTTTCGGACAGTGTCCTGTCAAGCAGGCCGGTGCGCTCGGTGATGACGTAGCCGATCTTGTACCGGTCCAGGACCTGCTGCCAGCCGGGCCGCGTCCAGTGTACCGTCACATAATCGTCCAGAACCCGGCTGTGCAGGGCGTACAGGTCGGTGCGTCCGTCCACAAAGACCGGTTTGTCGGGGTAGAGGCTCCAGATGAGATAGCCGCCCCAGTTGTAGGTGTTGAACATCTGCCCCGGCAGTTCATGGTGGCGCAGATAGTCGGTCGCGGCCAGCGGCAGGCCCCGGCCCCACACCGTCGGGTCGCGCAGGTGGGCCAGGTCCAGGCCGATTTTGGACCCGGCAGCAACCAGGATCAGAGCCAGCAGCAGCAGGTTCAGCCGGGCCAGGCGACGGGAGGGAGGCGCGGGACGGGTATGGCCGGCCACCGCCAGCCACGACAGGCGCGGTGCCGTGCTCGCCAGCTCGTCCACGGCGGCAGTGGCATGGCGGCTCAGGACCGGGGCGACCACCAGGGCAAAGAGGGCAATGTTGCGCACGGCCAGCAGCCCCAGGTAGCCGAAAAGGCTCACCAGCACCAGGTCGGTCCAGTCGGCGCGCTGGCGGGAGAGGCCCATCGCCGCCAGGGTCAGCAGCAGCAGCCAGAGAAAGGGTTGGAATTGCAGGCGGTGAAAGTCGGGCGCGGCCCATTCCTGGATAAAGTCCTGCAGCGGGCCGATGCTCACCGTCTGATAGGCGTAGGGGATCATCTTGACGGTGTTGGGGTTGAGCAGCACGGCGGGGAGGCTGATCAGAAAAGTCAGGAGCAAGGGTCTGATCTTCACCCCTGCCCCCTCTTTCGGGGAGGGAGAAGAGGTCAGCCGGTTCAGCGTTTCGCCGGCCAGATAGCAGCCCAGCAGCAGAAAGGCGATGACAAACCCGCCGTGGCTGTTCACCCACAGCACCACCAGGGGCGGCAGTGCCCACAGCCAGCGCCTGTTCCCGCTGCGTTTATGGCGGTCGAGCAGATAGGCGACGATGGCGGCCAGCAGAAAGGAGATGATCTGGGGGCGGGCGGCCCAGATGACGGAGGAGGCCACGGCTGCAAACAGGGTGACAAAGGCGGCCACATAGGGCCGGCCTGCACACTGGCGGTAGACCAGGGCAAAGGCGGCGGTGACGATGATGGCCAGGAGCAGGGCCAGCCCACCCAGGCCCGCTGCCCGGTAGACCGGCCACAGCAGCAGCTGCACCAGCCAGCCGTGGTCAATCCACGGTTGTCCGGCGACCGTGTGAGAGAAAGGGTCGGTGTCGGGCAGCCGGCCTGTCTCCCACATCAGTTGCCCGCTTTTCAGGTGCCACCAGGTATCGGTATCGGCCGGCTGGCGGACGGCCATGGCAAAGATGGCCACAAACAGCACGGCAACCAGCAGGTGTTGAGTGCTCAGGCGGTCCAGAGCGATTTTGCGGGACATGGCCGGTTGCTCACCCGTTCCCACCCCAACCGGGCTACCGTCTGGATCGCCTTCAGGATCTCGGCCCTGGAGATTTTAGATGCGCCCCGTTGCCGGTTTTCGAACAGGATGGGCAGTTCGCCGATGCGCCAGCCTGCCCGCTGGCAACGGAAGAGCAGTTCGATGAGGAAGGAGTAACCATCCGAGCGGATCTCGTCCAGGGCGATGCTTTCCAGCACGGCGCGGCGGTAGCCACGGAAGCCGGCAGTGGCGTCGCCGGCATGCAGGCCCAGCACTGTGCGGGCAAAGAGGTTGGCTCCCCGGCTGAGTGCCCGACGAGGCAGGGTGCAGTAGCGCGTCCCTCCACCCGGCACATAGCGCGAGCCGATGACCACATCCAGCGATTCCAGCGCTGCCAGGAGGTCAGGCAGGTGACGGGGATGATGGGAAAAGTCGGCGTCCATGGTCAGGATGCAGGCTGCGCCGTCGGCCAGGGCTGCTTTCATGCCGGCGATGTGGGCTGTGCCCAGGCCGAGTTTCCCCGGCCGGTGGAGCACCTGGAGGCCGGGGTGTTGGGCTGCCAGTTGGTCGGCCAGCTCCCCGGTGCCATCGGGCGAGTTGTCGTCTATGATGATGATCTGGGAGCCAAGCCCCAGATTCAAAATCCCCTCCACCAACGGGCCGAGATTCTCCCGCTCGTTGTAGGTTGGGATGACAATCGTGTGTCTGTCCAAACCTGTCTCCCGGTGAGAGATTGTCCCCATTGTAACTGCAATTCGGCTGTGATGCAAACCTCAAAAGGTGTGGGACAGGCTGGAGGGCCTGCCCTGCCGGTTGTGCTGATGGCCTTTCTCATGGTATAATCGTTGCCGTTCAGCCCATGGGGAGGAGGCAAGAGTTGTCGCCACAACAGGAGGTTGAGGAACCCACTCCCCGGCTCAACGGGTGGCTGATGGCCGGGATCGCAGCCCTGGCGCTGGCCATCCGGCTGGTGGCCGGGCCCCGGACGATAGACGATGCCTATATCACCTTTCGCTATGCCCGCAACCTGGCCGGTGGCCTGGGTTTTGTCTACAACCCTGGCCAGCGGGTCTTGGGCACGACCACGCCGCTTTACACTCTGCTGTTGGCCCTGGCCTGGTTGCCGGGTCTGCACGATCTGCCGACCACGGCGCTGGTCCTCAACGCCCTGGCCGACGCTGCCACGGCCGCTCTGCTCTGCGGGTTGGGCTGGCGGCTGGGCGTTTCTCTCGGACCTGACCTGCGGGCGGGCCGGTCTGCTTTCCGCCGGTTCGAACCTGCCGCCGTCCTGGCTGTGGGTGTGGGTCTGGCCTGGGCCATCTCGCCGATGGAGGTCACCTTTGCCATCGGCGGCATGGAAACCCCGCTGGTCATCCTGCTCCTGGTGGCCGCCTTTGCCGCCTATGCCGCTGGTCGGTCGCGGTGGAGTACGCTGTTCGTGGCCCTGGCGGTTTTGACCCGGCCGGATGCGCTCCTGGCTGCCGGGCTTTTGTTCGCCGACATGGCCCTCCGGCCGTGGCTGGTGCGGGACGGTGGCCCTTTCTCGGCCCGGCTGCGACGCCTGCCGTGGGCCGAGATGGCGATCTGGGGGGCCGCGCTGACCCCGTGGCTGCTGTTTGCCACGCTCTACTTTGGCTCGCCGCTGCCCCAGTCGGTGCAGGCCAAGGTGAATGCTTACCATCTGGACCGGTTTGCGGCCCTGATCCGGCTGCTTCAGCACCTCAGCACGCCCTTTTTTGAGCATGAACTGTTTGGCCGCTTCTGGCCGGCGGTGGGCCTGCCGCTTTATCTGACCCTGTACCTGGCCGGCGGATGGCGGTTGATCCGGCAGGCAGGCCGTGCGCTGCCGATGATCCTGTACCCGCCGGTTTACATGGCTGTGTTCAGTGCTGTAAACCCGCTCATCTTCCGCTGGTATCTGGCCCCCCCTCTGCCCTTCTACTTTCTGGGGATTCTGACCGGCGTGGTCGCCCTGTTGACCGGCCTGGCCCATAGCCTGCGCCGGGAACGGGCCGGCCTGTGGGCCGCCGGCCTGGCCATCGCCCTGCTGTTGCTCTCCTCGCTGAACGCCTACACCCTCCACCCCGATCACGGACCGGACCGCCCTGCGCCTGAAATGGCCTGGTTCAAGCTGGAGTTGCTCTATCGTCAGGCGGCCGAGTGGCTGAAACCGCGCCTTCAGCCGGGGGAGGTGGTGGCGGCCGGCGATATTGGGGCGCTGGGTTGGTTCACCGCTGCGCCGATCCTGGACACTCTGGGCCTGGTTTCGCCGGAGGCCCTGCCTTACTATCCGTTGGACCCCTCGCTTCTGGTCATCAACTATGCCCTGTCGCCCGACCTGATCCGGGATCAACGGCCTGCCTATCTGGTCATATTGGAGGTTTATGGGCGGCGCAGCCTGTTGCCGTTGCCCTGGTTTCAGCAGGAGTACACCCTGGTCCACAGACTGGATACCGACATCTATGGCAGCGACGGGATGCTTATTTTTCGCGCCTCTCCTGGCCGGGGGCCCGGCCCTTCTCCAACGGACGGCCTCCCCCCGGCTCAGGGCTGCCGGACCATCACCTGGCGGGGGGTGACAGGGCGTGACAGATGGTAGAAAATGTGATAGGGCCCGATGGAGGTCTCGTCAAAAGAGACCTGTAGTTCGGTCAGGCGCCGGCGCAGCAAGGCATCCAGCCACAGCTGATTGCTGGTCACATACACCGGACTGGCTGCTGCCTCGACCAGCCGGGTATAGGGCGGATAACGGTCCGCCCGGTCCGGGTCATGGTCGGCTACATTCTGGTACGGCAACAAGGGAGCCAGAATGACCCGCTCGTGGGATAGAAAGGCGATCTTGAACGAAACCCAGTGGTGGGAATAGCCATACGGCACCCCCTGATCCAGCAGAAACCGGATCAGCTCCTCATCGTAGGCGTTTCCTATCTGCTGAGCAGGGATATACAGGGTGGTCAACCCCGCCGGCCCGCGCGCACCCAGGATCACCCCCGTCAGGTTAAAAGCCAGCAGCAAGACCACGGCCAGCCCTCCCCACAGCCGGACCGAAGGCCGCAGGCCGGACCACCACCCCCCGCCGACAACGCACAGCACCGGGTACAGGGGCAACAGATACCGCCCGGTCACATCCAATCCAAAACGTGTACCCAGCAAAAAGAGGGTAGAAGTGGCCATCACCAGCCCCAGGAGCAAGAGCCCGCGCCGGCCCTGAGCCGTCAGGTGAGGCCATCGCCGCCCCAGGCCGAAAAGGAGAAGGCCATAAAAGGCCAGCACCAACGGGGCCAGATACACCAGAATATAGCCCGCTGCCCAGGGGAAGCGCAGGCCGAGTAAGGCAGGCACCCCCAGCAACCAGAAGCACCCCAACCGCGCCAGCCCAGGCGAGGATATCTTGCCCTGGAGAGGATCGGCCAGGACCGCCAGGCCGGCATGGCTGTGGGTCAGATCATAGAGCCACCACGGGCTGCTGAACAGGAGGAACCCCAGCACCCCCAACAGGTAACAGGGCCAGCGCCTCCACTCGAAGCGGAGGAGCCACAACAGAGCGACCGGAACGATATAGACCCCAATCAGGCCAAAGGACCAGAAACCCAATCCGGCCAGCCCTCCCCAGATCGCCC